>NZ_JALAHB010000172.1 GCF_022712115.1 Brevibacterium sp.
GTGCGGGCCCACCTCCCGTCCCCTCCGCGTTCCCCGCTGTTCACCCGCCGGTCGCGTCTCCGTCCCCCGTCCCTGAAACGGTGTCGGCGTCGCCATCAGCACGCAGCCGTCGGAAAGGACGTCATGCCCCGCTTCGAGCTCCTCCCCATGTTCCACCGCACGAAGGGCAAGCGCAGCCCCGTCACCTGTGCTCTCAAATGCGGAAACGCCTGCGCCCGGGGCGTGTGCAACACCAGCGACAACGGGTACTTCCGCGACATCGCCTCGAAGGCGATGTCCCGCCGGGCGATGCTCGGCCTCTCCGGAGCGGGTGCCCTCGCCGTCGCGGTGGCGGCCTGCACCCCGGCCGAGCAGACCACGGCCGTGGGCGACCCCGGCACCTTCGGCCAGAACGGCATGAAGCTCGACTTCGAACCCATCGCGCCCGTGGACGCCGCGGTCGACGCCTTCGTCGTCCCCGCGGGCTTCACCTGGGTGCCGATCCTGCGCTGGGGCGACGGTCTCTTCCCCGACTCCCCCGCCTTCGACCCGGCCGCGCAGACCCCGGAGGGGCAGGCCCGGCAGTTCGGCTACAACAACGACTACTCCGCCATCCAGATCGATCCGGACTCCGACGGCAACGCGGCGGTGCTGTTCGCCAACCACGAGTACGTCAACCCCGGGATCATGTTCCCGCCGGACATGGACCAGGCCGTCGCGCGCGCAGTCGCCAGGCAGGCGCAGGGCCTCTCCGTCGTGGACCTCACGCGCTCAGGCCCCGAGCAGCCGTGGCAGGTGAACGTCGACGGCGAGCACAACCGCCGCTTCCTCATCGAGACCGAGTACGAGTTCACCGGCCCGGCCGCCGGCTCCTCCCTCCTGCAGACCAAGGACTACCCCGAGGGGGACAGGGCCCAGGGCACGCTCGGCAACTGCTCCGGCGGACTCACCCCGTGGGGCACCCTGCTCTCCGGCGAGGAGAACTTCAACACCTATTTCGTCTCCGCTGCCGCCTCGGAGGCGGAGAAGCGCTACGGCATGCTCTCGGAGCCCACCGAGACCGGCTGGGAGCAGGACCTCGAGCGCTTCGACACCCGCAACGAAGGCTACGAGAACGAGGCCAACCGGTTCGGCTGGATCGTCGAGGTGGACCCCTGGGACCCGGAGTCCACTCCGGTCAAGCACACGGCGATGGGCCGTTTCAAGCACGAGGGCGCCAATGTCATCGTCGCCGACGACGGCCACGTGGTCGCCTACATGGGCGACGACGAGAAGTTCGACTACCTCTACAAGTTCGTCTCCAAGGGCACGTACCAGGAGGGCGACCGCGAGGCGAACAAGCAGCTGCTGACGGAGGGGGACCTCTACGTCGCGCAGTTCGCGGGCACCTCGGACGACGAGATCGACGGCTCCGGCGCCCTCCCGGAGGACGGCGGCTTCGACGGCACGGGCACGTGGCTGCCCCTCGTGCAGGAGGGGAAGTCGCAGGTGTCCGGGTTCTCCGTCGAGGAGGTGCTCGTCAACACCCGGCTGGCCGCGGACGCCGCCGGTGCCACCAAGATGGACCGCTGCGAGGACGTGGAGCCCAGCCTCACCACCGGCAAGGTGTACGTGGCCTGCACCAACAACGACGAGCGCGGTGTGGGCGGCGGAGCCGGTCCGGACGAGGCCAATCCGCGCACGGAGAACCGGGACGGGCACGTCGTGGAGCTCACCGAGGCCGACGGCCAGACCGGCACCGCCTTCAACTGGTCACTGCTGCTAGTGTGCGGCGATCCGGCGAAGAACGACTCCGCGTACTTCAGCGGCTTCCCCGCGGACCAGGTCTCGCCCATCTCCTGCCCGGACAACGTCGCCTTCGACTCGGCGGGCACGCTGTGGATCTCCACCGACGGTGCGCCCTCGTCCATCGGCTACAACGACGGCCTGTTCAAGGTCACCCTCGAGGGCGAGGAGCGCGGCAAGGTGGAGCAGTTCCTCTCCGTGCCGGTGGACGCGGAGACCTGCGGGCCGGTGATCCACGACCAGGACGGCAGCGTGTTCGTCTCGGTGCAGCACCCCGGCGAGGACGGGGAGTACACGGCGCAGCGCTCGGCCTTCCCGGACTACGTGGACGCGGACGGCGACGGGAGCTTCACCCTGCCGCGTCCGGCCGTCGTGCAGGTGCTCCGGGCCGAGCCCAGCGAGCAGGATGCCCGCCAGCGCGCTCTCGTGGGCGACGCCGAGGCCGGGGACAGCCTGCGGAAAGGCCTCGCGACCGCCTGAGCGCCTCTCCCCCTGTCACGAAAGCTCGGGCCGCGCGCTGTTGCGTGGCCGGCCCGAGCTTTCGTGCTGCTGTCGGCAAGCTCAGAAGTCGACGTGGAGCTGGCGACCGCGGTCCCATTCGCGGTCCCAGCCGAGTGCGCTCAGCGCCCAGTCGAGCAGGCCGGCGGTGAAGCCCCAGGGACGCATGACGCCCACGTCGAAGACGGGTGTGGACCAGGGCCGGTCCGGCGGAGCGAAGACCCCGCGGTTGGCGGGAGCGACGAGATCCGCGATGGCCAGCCGCTCCACCAGCGAGGACTCTCCCCGGTCGACGACGTCCACGGGAGTGGGCGAGCTCCACCACCCCAGGACCGGCGTGACCTCGAACCGGCTCGCGGGCACGTAGAGCGGGTCGAGCGTGCCGATCACGTCGACGCCGGACGGGTCCAGTCCGGTCTCCTCCTCCGCCTCGCGCAGAGCGGTGTGGACCGCCGAGGCGTCCTCCGGATCCGCGCCGCCGCCCGGGAAGGCGGGCTGGCCGGCGTGCTGGCGCAGCGTCGCGGCGCGCTGGAGCAGCAGCACGTCCACGTCCTCCACACCGAGCTGCCGCAGTCGTTCCAGCTCGCCCGCCCCCGCCTCGGTGCGCGGCGCGGCACCCCTGCCGAAGAGCATGAGGACCGAGGCCGCACGCACCTGCATGCCCGCAGGGGCCTGGCTGCGGCGCAGCCACTGTTCCGGTGTCATCGCCGTGAGCAGCGCCTCCAGCTGCGCGCGCACCGGGTCACTCTGCCGCTCCCCCGCGGTCACTTCGCCTCCTCCGCGAGCTCGAACCGCAGGAGCTTCCGCGCCTTGTCCGGATCCAGCTCACCGGTGCCGAACGAAGGGCAGAGCGCGGCGATGGGACAGGCGCCGCATGCGGGCCTGCGGGCATGGCAGATGCGCCTGCCGTGCCAGATGACCCGGTGTGAGAGCATCGTCCACTGCTTGGCGGGGAAGAGCGCGGCCACGTCCTCCTCGATCCGCAGCGGGTCCTCCGACTGCGTCCAGCCGAACCTGCGCGTCAGCCGCGCGAAGTGCGTGTCGACGGTGAGGCCGGGGACGTCGAAGGCGTTGCCCAGCACCACGTTGGCGGTCTTCCGCCCCACACCCGGCAGCTTCACCAGAGCCGCGAGATCGCCCGGAACCTCGCCGTCCCACCGTTCGACCAGCTGCTGCGCGAGCCTGATGATGTTGGCGGCCTTGGCGCGGTAGAACCCGGTGGGACGGATGATCTCCTCCACGTCCCCCGGTGCGGCCTCCGCCAGCGCGAAGGCGTCCGGGTAGGCACGGAACAGCGCCGGGGTCACGGAGTTCACCCGGATGTCCGTGGTCTGGGCGGACAGGACGGTGGCGATGAGGAGCTCGAAGGCGTTCTCGAAGTCCAGCTCCGCGTGCGCGTCCGGATAGGTCTCCGCGAGGATCCGGTCGATCTTCCTGGCTCTGCGCGTGAGGCCCAGCGGGGTCTCCTGCCGGAACCGGCGCGCACTCTTCTCTGCGACTGACAGCACCTCGGCAGTCTATAAGGTGCCTCTCTCGCCCTCTCAGGCGGACGCGGAGGCACACCCGGATGCAGCGCGCGCACGCAAGTCTGGGCAGATGGCGCGCCCAACGGGTAGATTTGACGACAGACAGCATCTGCTTATCAGGAGGATTCCCCCGTGGATATCGAAGTCGTGCGAAAAGCCCCCCTCTTCGCCGGGCTCGACGACGAGTCGACCAGCGCTCTGCTGAAGTTCATGAAGCCGCGCAGCCTGCGCCGTGGAACGGTCCTGTTCCGCGAGGGCGACGCCGGCGACGAGCTCTACATCATCGCGACCGGCAAGGTGAAGATCGGCCGTGAGTCCTCGGACGGACGCGAGAACCTGCTCTCCGTCGCCGGCCCCACGGAGATCATCGGCGAGCTCACGCTCTTCGCTCCCGGTCCGCGCTCCTCCACCGTCACCGCCATCTCGCAGACCGAGCTGCTGAGCCTCCGCCACGAGGACCTCATGACGTGGCTCGAAGGGCGGCCCCAGGCGGCGATGAACCTCCTCCGCGCCCTGGCCCTGCGCCTGCGCAAGACCAACGACACGGTGGGCGACCTCGTGTTCCAGGACGTGCCCGGCCGTGTGGCCAAGGCCCTCCTGGATCTGGCCGACCGCTTCGGTCAGCCCGCGCCGGACGGCGTGCACGTGGCTCACGACCTCACGCAGGAGGAGCTGGCCCAGCTGGTGGGCGCTTCCCGCGAGACGGTCAACAAGGCCCTGGCGGACTTCGCCCAGCGCGGCTGGCTGCGCCTGGAGGCCCGTGCGGTCGTCCTCCTCGACGTGGACCGCCTGCGCCACCGCGCTTCCTGACGCGCTGCGCCTCCCCACAAGTTACGTCTGCGTAGCGGCCGCCCAACATGGCCGCTACGCAGACGTAACTTGCGTTCTGGGGTCAAAGATCACGCCTTGAGCGAGTCGATGTAGGCCAGCTGCGCGCGGACGATCTGCAGGGCCGCCGGCTTCACACCCGCGGGCACGTCCGCGTACACGATGTCCCGCACCTCCTCCGCGCTCGCGGCTCCGGAGGCCAGCACCTCCCGCACCTGGGCGATCCGCTCGTGCCGATGGCGCAGGTACTCCTCGATCAGCTCCGTCACGTCCGCACGCTGTTCTCCGTGCGCCGGAGCGATGGAGGTGAGACCTCCGCCGTCCGCGCGTGCGGCCAGCCGCTCCAGGCTCGCCAGGTAGTCGCCCAGCGACCCGTCGGGGAACGAGACCATGGTGGTCCCCCGCCCCAGGATCGTGTCCCCGGAGAACAGGCGTGCGCCGTGGATGAGCGAGATCGAGTCATCCGTGTGCCCGGGGGTGGTCACGACCTCCACGACGTCCCCAGCGGCGGTGCCGAACTCGATCAGCTGCCCGTCCGCGACCGGCGACGCCCCGGAGGCGAAGGCCGGATCCACTGCGTAGACCGGCACACCGGGTGCCCATTCCCCCGCGCTGCCCAGCATCTCAGAGTGATCCGCGTGCCTGTGGGTGAGGACGATGCCCCGGAGCTCCGCTCTACCCACGGCGTGCAGGAGGGCGTCCTTGTGCGCGGCCAGCTCCGGCCCCGGGTCCAGGAGGAGGGCGGAATCGCCGTCCTGGGCCCGGAGCACGTAGCTGTTGGTCCCCTCGAGCGTCATGGGCGAGGGGTTGTCCGCACGCACCAGCTCGATGCCGTCCTCAGCCAGCCCTGCCGGTGACATGCTCAGGCTCCGGTCCGCAGCCGCACCGTGAGCTCGAGCTCCACGGGCGAGCCCAGCGGGAGCGCGGCCACGCCCACCGCGGACCGGACATGGCGCCCGGCCTCCCCGAACACGGCCCCCAGCAGCTCCGAGGCTCCGTTGAGCACACCGGGCTGCCCGGTGAAGTCCGGGGTGGAGTTGACGAAGCCCGTGACCTTGACGATCCGCTCGATGAGGTCGAGGTCGCCGATGAGATCCTTGACCGCGGCGAGGGCGTTGAGCGCCGCGGTGCCGGCCAGGTCCGCGGCCTGCGCCTGGGAGACGGGGCCGCCCACGGCGCCCGTGAGCGGAAGTGCGCCGTCGACGAACGGCAGCTGGCCCGAGGTGAACACCTGATCGCCCACACGCAGTGCGGGGACGTAGGAGCCGGCGGGTGCGGCGACGGGCGGGAGCTCGAAGCCCTGTGCGACGAGTGCGTCTTCGATGCGGCTCATGTCTGACCTCCTCAGCCCTGGATCGGGCGCTTCATGTAGGCGACGGGGTTGGAGCTGCCCTCCGGACCGGGCACCACCTGGACCAGTTCGTAACCCTCCTGGCCCCACTGATCGAGGATCTGCTTGGTGGCGTGGATGAGGAGGGGAACGGTCACGTACTCCCATTTGGTCATGGGGCTGATCCTTTCGTCTGCTGCCTGTGTCCGTTCAGAATACGCAATGCGGCCGCACCCACACAGGTGCGACCGCATTGTGTATGCGAGTCAGTGGACGGCTCTGGTCAGTTGCCGCCGAGGCCGGGCTGGCCGCCGCCGTTGCCGCCTCCGCCACCGCCGCCGTTGTCGGAGCCGCCGCCGTTGCCACCGCCACCGCCGCCGTTGCCGCCTCCGCCGCCGGACCGCTCGGAGCTCGGCGGCTGATGGCTGCCCTGGCTGCCGTTCGCGCTGCCGCCCGGACGGGGGAAGCCGCTGTTGCCCTCCGTGTGCTTGACCGCCTGGCTCATGATCTTCTGCCACGACTTGCCGGAGATGGTGGCACCGAAGATGGAACCGCGCACGGAGCCCGCGCCCTCGGTACGCCAGTCGCGGTTGCGGTCGGGATCGCCGGTCCACACGAAGGTGGAGAGGGTGCGGGTGAACCCGGCGAACGTGGTCGAACCGACCTCGAAGTTGGTGGTACCCGTCTTCGCCGCCGCCGGCACTCCGATGCCGAGGCCGCTGGTGGTGCCGCCGTTGAAGGTCTGACTCATCGCATAGGACACGCCCTGTGCGACTTCCTTCGCGAGCACCTCCTCGCACTCGTCCTTGGGCACCTCGACGTCCTCGCCCTCATTGGTGGTGATCGAATCGATGGCGACCGGCTTGCAGTACGTGCCGTCCGCGGCGAAGGTCGCGAACGCGGATGCCATGTCCAGCGGAGTGACCTGGGTGACACCGAGGATCGAAGCCGGCCCCAGGGTGGGAATGTAGCCCTTCTCATCCGGGGTCTCGAGGGGGTCGCCGCTGCCGTACTTGAGGCCCAGCGACTTGGCGGTGTTCATGATCCCGCACATGTTGAGCTGGTTGCCCATCGCGGCGTAGGCGGTGTTCGTCGAGGTCTTGGTCGCCTGCAGCGCGGACATCGAGGAGCTGGCGTTGCTGTCACCGGCATTGCGCGGATTCCAGTCGCCGCCCATGTTGGGGCAGCCGTCATAGCGCCAGGATCCCGCCGGGAAGTTCCGCCGTGAGGCGTTCACGGTGGTGCCGAGTCCCTTGCCCTCCTTGAGCCATTCGGTGAGGACGAAGGGTTTCCACGTGGAGCCCACCTGGAAGCCGTTGGTCCCGTTGTGCTTGCGGTCCACGTTGTAGTTGATCTGGGTGTCCGCCTTGGAGTCCGTCTCCGTGACGGTGTAGTTCCGGTTCTGCGCCATGGCGATGATGCGCCCGGTCCCCGGCTCCACGGTGGAGGCGGCGTGGCCGGCGTGGGAGGCGTCGTCAGCGGGGATCCGGTCCTTGAGGACCTTGTCCGCCTCGTTCTGGATCTTGGGGTCCAGCGTCGTCTTGATGGTGAGCCCGCCGCGGTTGAGGAACTGCAGCCGCTCAGCGGCGTCCTCGCCGAAGGCCTCGTCGTTCTTGATGACGTTCGTGACGTAGTCGCAGAAGTACGCCTTGTTCCCGGCCGTCGCACAGCCGTTGGGAGTCTCGTGGATATCGAGGTCCAGGTCCGTGTCCTTGGCCTCCGCGTACTCCTCGTCCGTGATGAACTCGTGCTTGTGCATGAGGAAGAGGACCGTGTTGCGACGCTCCAGCGCCTTCTCCGGGAACCGCTGCGGGTTGTTCGCCACGGGATTCTGCACGATGCCCGCGAGCGTCGCGGACTGCGCGATGTCGAGGTCCTTCGCCTTCACACCCCAGTACCGCTGCGCAGCCGCCTCCACGCCGAACACGGCCGGTGAGCCCGAGTAGTTGTTGATGTTCATGTAGCGGTGGAGGATCTCGTCCTTGCTGTACTTGTTCTCCACCGCGACGGCGAGCTTGGCCTCGCGCAGCTTGCGTGCGTAGCCGGAGGCGCCCTCGGACTCCTTGGCCGCCTCCACGCCCTCCGCGTCCTCTTCCGCGTGGGCGTTCTCCGCCAGCACGTTCTTCACGTACTGCTGCGTGAGCGTGGAACCGCCCTGCTTGGAGGGCGAGAGCATGTTGTGCACCGCGGCACGGGCGATGCCCTGGATGTCCACGCCGGAATGCTCGTAGAACCGGTAGTCCTCCACCGCCACGGTGGCGTCCTTCATCTCCTGCGAGATCTCGTCGAAGGGCACCTCCTTGCGGTTCTGCCAGTAGAACTCCGCGATGAGTGAGCCGTCGGCGGCGAGCATCCGCGAGCTCTCCGCGAGCGGACGCTCCTCGAGCTCCGCCGGGAGCGAGTTGAATACGTCCACGGCAGTGTCCGCACCGGCGGCGGCCATGCCCACGGAGGGGATGGCGAGGCCGGCGCTGACGATTCCCGCAATGCAGCTGACAGCGATGAACTGCACGAACGCACTGAGTTTCGTGGACTTCTTCTGGGCAGAGGACACCATGCCGAGAATTGTACCCAAGGCCGCAAGCCGGACGCCTCAGCGAACGCTCACCCCTGCCTCAGGGACGAGGCTCCCGCCACCACAACCCGCCATGCCGGACACCCCGTACCAACCCCCCACCGGCCCGAGCACATCCGCTGCGCCGAGGAGTACGCGGTCACCGCTGGGGCACGAGCCGCAGCAGGCTCACCTCCGGGAGGCAGGCGAAGCGCACGGGCGAGTACGGCGAATACCCCAGGCCGGCGCTCACATTCACCTGCATGCGGCGGTAGGGGAACAGACCTCGGGCGCGGGTCCTGTCCAGGTCGCAGTTGGTGACGGGAGCGCCCCAGAACGGGACCCGGATCTGACCTCCGTGCGTATGACCGGCGAGGACGAGCTGGGCGCCCGCAGCGGCGAAGGCCTCGAGGGTGCGCGAGTAGGGCGCATGCGTGACGCCGATGCGCACCGCGCCGTCCCCGTGATGCGGGCCTGCGCCGAAGGACGGGCGCGTCTCGTCGATCCTGTCCGCGTCCATGTGTGCATCACCCAGCCCGCTGAGGTCGAAGGGCACCCCGTTCACCTCGACCGCCGCCTGCGCATTGTCCAGGCGCTTCCAGCCCCGTGCCTGGAACTCCTCTGCCAGCTCCGCCGCCGGCAGGGTGGGGTGCTTCGACTTGTCCTCGTTCCGAGTGGTGTGCTTCCGGAGGTAGCGCGCAGGGTTCTTCCGCGTGGGACCCCAGTAGTCGTTGGAGCCGAACACGAACGCGCCCGGCACATCCAGCAGCGGGTCCAGCGCGTGCAGCACCTCCGGGAGCGTGTCCCCACCGAAGTTGTCTCCCGTGTTCACCACGAGGTCCGGCCGCAGGTCCGCCAGTGAGCGGACGAAGTCCGAACGGAACTCCTGGCCCTTCGCCAGGTGCAGATCGGACAGGTGCAGGATCGTCACGGGTGCGCTGCCGGCCGGAAGGATCCCGAGCGTGTGGCGGCGGATCCGGAACGTGCGCGGCTCCACGTACGCGGACCAAGCGAGCCCGGCGGCACCCGCAGCGGCGACGGCCGCCGAGGCCGCGAGCAGACGGGTGCCGGGCAGGCGGACGCCGGGAGAGGAGGCTGAAGACATGCGCCTGATTATGTCAGGCGGCCGAGGCCGGCCCCCTCACTGAACTCTGCAGGTGCTCCCCCACCTCGCCGAGGCCGACGCCCTCCCGCGTCAGGGCCTCCCGTCAGCGCACCAGGGCGGGGTGCTCGTGGAGGTCGGCCTCGCGCGCGGTGCGGGCGCGCACATGACGGGTGATCCTGCGTCTGCCCACGATCCGGCACACCAGGTAGATGAGGAAGCTGATGGTCGTGACGAAGGGGCTGATGGGCACCACCGGCGAACCCAGCGCGATGAGCACCCCGCCCACGGAGGAGACCACCGCGAAGAGCACGGACAGCAGCGGGGTGAGCACGGGTGAGGCCGTCACCTGGCTGGCCGCCGCGGCCGGCGTGATGAGGAGGGCGAGGACGAGGAGGACGCCCACCACCTGCACGGACAGCGCGACCGCCAGACCCAGCATGAGCATGAAGACGATGTGCAGCGCCCCCACGGGGACGCCTCGGGCGCGGGCGACGTCCGGGTCCAGGCTGGAGAACATGAGCGGGCGCCAGACCACCGCGACCACGGCGAGCACCACCAGCGAGCACACCACGAGCAGCCGCAGCTGATCGGAGCTGATCGCGACGATCTGGCCCGTGAGGAGACCGAACTTGCTCGCCGCGCGCCCGTCGTAGAGGGCCAGGAACAGGATGCCCAGGCCCAGGCAGAACGGCATGAGCACGCCGATCACCGCGTTCTTCTGCGAGTCCTTCACCCCGCCCACTGCGATGAGCAGAGCCGCGATGACGGAGCCCACGAAGCTCCCGTTGACCACGTCGAAGCCCAGCAGCAGGAACAGCGCGGCTCCCGCGAAGGACATCTCCGCGATGCCGTGCACGGCGAAGGCGATGTCGCGCGTCATGACGAAGACGGACATGAGGCCGCCGACCACGCCCAGCAGCGCGGCGGCGAGGATCGAATTGCGCAGGAGCACGACCAGCTCGCCGTAGTCCTCGAACGTGAAGAACTGAGTGAGGAGGTCCATGTCAGATCGCCGCCCTGCTCGCCGCGCCCGGGCCGCTGAGGAGGCCGAGACCGTCCGTGCCCGCGGGCTCCGGCTCCAAGTGGTGCGGGTGGTCGTCGCCGCCCACGATGACGAGGCGGTCGCCCACCTCCACCACCTCGATGGGACTGCCGAACAGCTCGGTGAGGGACTCCGAGGTGATGACCTCCTCCGGCGTGCCCACCTTGTAATGGCCCCCGGCCAGGTACAGCACGCGGTCCACATAGGGCAGGATCGGGTTGATCTCGTGGGTGACGAAGAGGACGGCGGTGCCGCGCGTCCGGCGCATCTCGTCGATGAGCGCAGCCACCCGCTTCTGGTGGTTCATGTCGAGGGAGAGCAGCGGTTCGTCGCAGAGGAGGAGGCTGGGCTCGCCCACGAGGGCCTGGGCGACGCGGAGGCGCTGCAGCTCGCCGCCGGAGAGCAGGCCGGCAGGCGCGTTCGCATACTCCTGCGCGCCCACGGCCTCGAGCAGCTCGTCCACACGCTCCCGGCGCTTCCGGCTGAACAGGCCGGGGCCCCAGCGGTGACCGTCGAGCCCCATCCTGACCAGATCGCGGCCGCGCATGGGCGTGGAGCCGTCCAGTCCGCGCTGCTGGGGGATGTAGCCGATGTCGTCGTCACCGGCACGGGCCAGGTGGCCGTTGACCCGTGCAGTGCCCGCGTGCAGCCGGTTCTGGCCCAGCAGCACCTTGAGCAGCGAGGTCTTGCCGGTGCCGTTGGGCCCCAACACGGCGATGAACTCCCCCGCCTCGGCGGCGAGGCTGAGATGGTGCCAGACGACCCGGTCCCCGAACCGCAGCTCCGCATCGTCGAGTCGGAGCACGGGTGCGCCGGTGTCTGTCACGAGAGTGCCTGCTCCAGATCGTCGATGTTGGCGGACATCCACTCACTGTACGACTGATCCGCCGGCGCGGTCTCGGTGAGTTCGACCACCGGGATGTCCAGCTCCTCCGCCTTGTCCTTGAGGCTCTCCGCCTCCGGGCCCGAGGTCTGCGTGTTGTAGGCCAGCACCTTCACGTCCTCGTCCTCCAGGGCGGCCGTCGCATTGCGGAGCACGATGGGCGAGACGTCCGATCCGGCCTCCACCGCATAGACGAACTCCTCCGGCACCGCGTTCTCCAGCCCCATGTCCTCGAAGAGCCAGAGCGCGACGGGCTCCGTGACCGCAGCACGCTCACCCTCGTGGGCGTCCCTGATCTCCGCGAGGCGGCCGGTGAGCCCGTCGAGCTCGCCGCGCACCGTCTCCGCATTGGCAGCGAAGGTGTCCGCGTCCTCCGGGCTGAGCTCGCTCAGGTGCGTCTCCACCTCGTCGACCACCTTCACCATGGTGGGCACGGAGTACCAGACGTGCTCGTTGAAGGCGCCGTGGTCGTGGCCCTCGTGGCCGGCCTCCGAGCCTTCGGCATGGTCGTGGCCGTCCTCGGCGTGGTCGTGGCCGTCCTCCGCGTGGTCGCCTTCATCCGCGCCCGAGGCCTCCTCGCCCTCGGCGTGGTCGTGGCCCTCGTCCTCGGCGTGCGCGTCCTCGTCACCGTGTGCGTGGTCGTGCGCACCCTCGGAGGCGTCCTCGGATCCGGGCAGTCCGGAGATGCCCACGGCGTCGATGACCTCCGGCTCGCCGTCGACCGCCTCGAGCATGGTGGTCATGTAGCTGTCGTAGCCGCCGCCGTTCATGAGCACCAGGTCCGCCTTGGAGAGCGTGAGCTGGTCATGCGCCGTGGCCTCGTACTCGTGGGGGTCCTGCGCCGGATCGGAGATGATGGGGGTGACCTCCGCCGCGTCTCCGGCCACGGCCTGCGCGAGGGAGGCGTAGACGTTGGTGGACGTGACCACCGTGACGCCGTCACCGCCCTCCGCGGAATCCCCGGAACCCGTCCCGCAGCCGGCGAGGACGAGCGCGGAGAGGGAAGCTGTGGCGATGACAGGCAGGCGGCGCATGCCGGGCCCCTTTCGGATGGGTGGACTGGACGCCGTTCACAGTACGACCCGGAACCGATGTGCACTAATGCAGATATGTCGATGCGTTCACGGCTGTGCACGAAAGCGCCGGCTGCACACGCAATTGCGCGCCCAGGCGGAGGCTTCGTGCACGCGCCCGGCGGGCACGCACGAAGGCTCGGGGCGGTCACGCAATTGCATGAGCGCCCCGAGCCTTCGTGGAGCAGACCCTCAGGCCAGCTTGGCCTCCGCGACCAGCCCGGCCAGCTGCACCGTGTTGAGCGCGGCGCCCTTGCGCAGGTTGTCGTTGGAGACGAACAGCACGAGACCGCGGGCTCCGGGGACGGACTGGTCCTGGCGGATGCGGCCCACGAAGCTCGCGTCCCGGCCGGCCGCCTTGAGCGGGGTGGGCACCTCGTCGAGGCTCACGCCGGGGGCCGCTGCGAGGATCTCACGCGCCTCGTCCGGCGTGATGTCACGGGAGAACTCCGCGTGGATGGACAGCGAGTGCCCCGTGAACACCGGCACCCGCACGCAGGTGCCGGCCACCAGCAGCTCCGGCAGGCCGAGGATCTTGCGGGACTCGTTGCGGAGCTTCTTCTCCTCGTCCGTCTCCCCTTCGCCGTCGTCCACGAAGTTCCCCGCGTGCGCGAGGACGTTGAACGCGATCGGCTCGCTGTAGACCGCGGGCTCCGGGAAGGCGACGGCGGAACCGTCGGTGACCAGGGCCTCGGCGTCCGCGACCACCGCGGCGGCCTGCCCGGAGAGCTCGCGCACACCGGCGAGGCCGGAGCCGGAGACCGCCTGGTAGGTGGCGACCTTGAGCCGCTCGAGGCCGGCGGCGTCGTGGAGCGCCTTCAGCGGGGGCATCGCG
Organism: Brevibacterium sp.; assembly: GCF_022712115.1. Taxonomy (GTDB): domain Bacteria; phylum Actinomycetota; class Actinomycetes; order Actinomycetales; family Brevibacteriaceae; genus Brevibacterium; species Brevibacterium salitolerans. The sequence continues at coordinate 13,439 of NZ_JALAHB010000172.1, forward strand.
GCCATGGTGGTGCAGTTGGGATTCGCGATGATGCCCTTGGGCAGGTTCCGCAGCGCCTCCGGATTCACCTCGCTCACCACGAGCGGCACGTCCGGATCGCCGCGCCAGGCCGAGGAGTTGTCGATGACGACGACCCCGGCAGCGGCGAAGCGCTCCGCCTGTGCACGCGAGGTGGCCCCGCCCGCGGAGAACAGCGCGATGTCCAGCCCGGCGGGATCCGCGACGGCGGTGTCCTCGACCGTGATGTCCTCACCGCGGAACGGGAGGGTGGTGCCGGCGGAACGCGCCGAGGCGAAGAAGCGGATCGAGGCTATCGGGAAGCCGGGGTCGGCCTCCAGCAGCGTGCGCATGACGCCGCCCACCTGGCCGGTGGCGCCGACGACGCCGAGGTGCACGCCCTGCTGTGCGGTGCCGGTGCTCTGTGCGCTCATCGTCCGGTCCCTCCGTAGACCACTGCTTCTTCCTCCGTGGAATCCAGCCCGTAGGCCCTGTGCGCCGCGCGGACCGCCCGGTCCAGGTTCTCGCTGCGGGTCACCACGCTGATGCGGATCTCCGAGGTGGAGATCATGTCGATGTTGACCTCCTCGTCGCTGAGCGCCTTGAACAGGGTCGCGGTGACGCCCGGGTGGGAGCGCATGCCGTCGCCCACCACGGACAGCTTGCCGATCTGGTCGTCGTAGCGGAGGTGGTCGAAGCCGATGGTGTCCTTGCGGGCCTCCAGCGCCTCGATCGCCTTGCCGCCGTCCGTCATGGGCAGCGTGAAGGAGATGTCCGTCCGGCCGGGATCACGCGTGGAGATGTTCTGCACGATCATGTCGATGTTGATCTCCTGCTCCGCGACGAGGTTGAAGATCTCCGCCGCCTTGCCGGGGACGTCCGGGACCCCGACGATGGTGAGCTTGGCCTCGGAGCGGTCGTGCGCGACTCCGGAGATGATGGGCTGTTCCACTGGGGACTCCTTGAGCGTTTCTGTCCTGAAGGGCTCGGGGATCTCTGCGTCCGTGACCCACGTGCCGGTGTGCTGGGAGAAGGACGAGCGGACGTGGATGGGCACGCCGGAGCGGCGGGCGTACTCCACGCAGCGGAGCATGAGGATCTTGGCGCCCGAGGCGGCCATCTCCATCATCTCCTCGTAGCCGATCCGGTCGATCTTGCGCGCCGAGGGCACGATCCGGGGATCGGCGGTGAAGACGCCGTCCACATCGGAGTAGATCTCGCAGACGTCCGCATTCAGCGCTGCGGCGAGTGCGACGGCGGTGGTGTCCGAGCCGCCGCGGCCGAGCGTCGTGATGTTCTTGGCGGTCTGGCTCACGCCCTGGAAACCGGCGACGATCGCGATGTTGCCGTCGTCGAGGGCGGAGCGGATGCGTCCCGGGGTGACGTCGATGATCCGCGCGCGACCGTGCGACTCGTCCGTGATGACACCGGCCTGCGAGCCGGTGAACGACTGCGCCTCGAAGCCGAGGTTCGCGATCGCCATGGCGAGGACGGCCATCGAGATCCGTTCTCCCGCGGTGAGGAGCATGTCCAGTTCTCGCGGGGGCGGCACCGGCGAGACCTGCTGGGCGAGGTCGATGAGGTCATCCGTCTGATCGCCCATCGCGGAGACAACCACGACCACGTCGTGACCGGACTCGCGGTAGGAGACGATGCGCTTCGCGACCCTCTTCACCGATTCGGCATCGGCGACGGAGGACCCTCCGAACTTCTGTACAACGAGACTCATGAGCTCATTTCTCTCGCGGGCGCTGCTGTCATGCCGACGTCGGGGCTCCCGTTCAGGAGCCCCGGCACTCGGACATCCCGCAGGTGCGGAGCATCCTCGTCCGCCCCGCTCCCGACCGTGAGAGGTCAGGACGTCCCCGCGCGTGCGGGGCGCGCCGGGGCCGCCGGGCCGCTGTTCATTGTACGGGGCGTGATCCGCCGCACGCCGCGCGGCCCGTCATCCGGCCGCCTGGGCCTGGGGCGGAAGCACGTCCATGCCTCAGGCTCGCGGCCCTTCCCCTCACTGCACCGTGAAGAGGTCTCCGGGTTGACACTGCAGCGCGCGGCAGAGTGCGATGAGCGTGCTGAACCTGACGGCCTTGGCCTTGTTGTTCTTCAGCACGGAGAGGTTCGCCAGCGTGATGTCGACCTGCTTGGACAGCTCTGTGAGGGTCATTCCCCTGGCGGCGAGCACGGCGTCCAGATGGCAGACCACTCGCAGCGAGGAATCGTTCGAGCCCCCTGCCCCGGGAAGCATCTCGCTCATCAGATCAGACCGTCCAGCTCGTCCTGGACAGCACGGCCGCGCTTGACCGCACGCCGCAGGATCTCGACGAGGATGGCACCGCCCAGCCAGAGGTAGACGAGCATCATGGTCACGCCGTTGTCCACGCCCATGTCGCGCAGACCCAGATCGCGGATGACGAGGTTGTCCGCGGGCACCTGTGCGAGCGCATACAGCGGGCCCACGGCGACGAGGGTCCACGACAGCCCCGCCAGACTCCGGGACATCCTGTCCGAGAACTGCTGCCCCTTCGTCAGCTCCGAGACCGCGCGAGCGGCGAACCAGGTGGCGACGAAGAGTCCGACGATCCAGACGACCTTGGCGGCGATGAACTGGCCCACCGCCCAGCTGCTGAGCTCCTCGACGGGAACGGTGAGCGTCGAGAGACCTTCGACGTACAGCGGGCTGCCGGCCAGCTCCACCTCGATCCGCTCGGAGAAGTCGAGCGACACCGGCACGGTCTTCGACAGCCAGATGCTGAACAGAGGCGAGGCGGCGAAGTTGAGGAGGGCGATGAGCGGGAAGACGAGGAAGACCTCGCTGCCGGTGCGGCGCTTCCTCCCGGGTGCCGCGGTGGTCCCGGCCTCGTCGGCGGCGTTCATTCCGATCACTCCTCTGCGATTCATGCCTGGGCCCAGGCCCGGAAGACCGTACGCCTCACGGGCCTGCGCTTATCGTTCTTCGATATATCGATAAACAACATGTTTGCCGATAAACGATAAGGAGTCAAGGGGTGCAGACGAGGGGTGTGCGGAGTGACGGACGCTCAGGGCCCGGTTGAGCCGCTCAGACCGCGATGCGGCGGCCTTCGAAGGCACGCCCCAGGGTGACCTCGTCCGCGTACTCGAGGTCACCGCCCACCGGCAGCCCCGAGGCCAGCCGGGTGACGGTCAGTCCCACGCTGCTGAGCAGGCGGACGAGGTAGGTCGCGGTCGCCTCGCCCTCGAGATTGGGGTCCGTCGCGATGACCACCTCGGTGACCTCGCCGGACTGCAGGCGCGGCAGCAGATCCTTGATCCGCAGATCGTCCGGGCCGATCCCGGCCATCGGATCGATCGAGCCTCCGAGCACGTGGTACAGGCCGCGGAACTCCCGCGTCCGCTCCACCGCCACCACATCCTTGGGCTCCTCCACGACGCAGATGATCGTCCTGTCCCTGCGTTCGTCCTTGCAGATGACGCACTTCTCGTCCTCCGCGACGTTGCCGCAGATCGTGCAGAAGTGCACACGGCGCTTGACCTCGCGCAGCGCAGTGGCGAGGGCCTCCACGTCCGCGGCATCGGACTGGAGGATGTAGAAGGCCATGCGCTGCGCGGACTTGGGGCCGATGCCCGGCAGCCGGCCGAACTCCTCGACCAGGTCCTGCAGCGCGCCTTCGTAGAGCAGGCTCATTCGTGGATCTCCTCGATGATCTTGGCATCCAGCAGCCGTTCGACCACCGCGGGGCCGACCTCCACCGCCGTGTCCAGGTCCGCGTCGCCCGCGGTGTCGTAGTCCGCGTAGTTCTCCACAGGGTCAGGGACGTGCTCCTCCACCACCGGTTCCGGCGCGAAGCTCGGGCCGCTGCCGGAGGCGTCTGAGCTGTGCCGCTGTGCGAGATGAGCGTACTTCCCCAGACCCCCGTCCGCCTCGGACTGCCCGGAGGCCGACTGCTCGGACGCGCCGGAGAGACCCGGATTGTCGGTGAAGGCGATGGACACGTCCGCGTAGGCGCCCAGGAAGTCCAGGCTGCCGCCGCTGTTCCCACCGCCGGACGCTGCCGCCGGTCCTGTGCCACCGGAGTTCTGCTGCGGGCCGGGCTCCTCCTGATCCGAGGGGTGCGGGGCCGCAGCCCGGTCTCCCCTGTCCCGCTCTCCTGTGGGGGTCGGATAGTCCGCGAAGGACTGCACGTCCTCGTACGGCCGGTAGCCGTCGTACTCCGGGTCGTAGGGAGGCTCACCCGGCGCGAAGTCCTCTACCGCGGAACGCGGCTGTGCGGCCTCCTCTGCATGACCGCCGGGTTCGAGGTCCACCGGCGGAGGTACGACGACGGCGCCGAGGTCCACCGCACCGTCCCCGGCCGCGGTCTCCTGCAACGGATCGCTCTCCGCCTCACCGGCTGCCGGACCCACGGGCTCCCGCACAGCCGGTGCGGCCTCCGGGGAAGGCTGCCGTACCTCGTCCTCCGCCACGGCGGACCGCGGTGTGGGAGCGTGGGACGAGCCTCGTTCCGGCTCCCGGTCCGAGGCACCTGCATCCGCCGGAGGCCGTTCCGGTGCATCCGCGAGAGGTCCAGAACCGTCCGGGTGCTTCTCCCCGTTCTCCCCGGAGACGGACGGATCCGGCTGCCAGCTCTCGATCCCGGGCGCAGGAGCCCAGGGATCCGGTTCCGCCGTCTCTGCGGAGGTGACGAGGGGCTCGGAGGCAGCCGCGTACCCGGATGCGGGTGCGAAGGCGGCGGCAGGAGCCGAGGCGACGGCCGGGACCGTGCTCTCACCTGCTCCACCGCTCAGCGGCGCCGGACTGTCCGCCTCCTGGTCGCCGGCGGCTTCCCGGCCGCCGTGGTGAGCCTGCGAGGCGTCGTCGGTCTGCCAGAACCGCTCGTGGTCGACGGGCGCCCTGTCCGCCTCACGGGGGCCGACGACCCGATCCATCTCCTCCTGCGTGGGCTGACGAGGAGACGTGCGCTGAGCGGCGCTGCCGGAGGCTGCGCCGCCGGGGCGCCCACCGGCAGCGGGACCGTCGAAGCCTGCGGAACCGTCCGCGGGCGCGGAGAGGTCCGGAGCGCCGTAGGCTCCCGGGCCGCTCGAGGAACCGGGACCGCCCGCGTTGCCCGGAGCGCCTGAGCTGCCAGCACCGCCGGGGCCGCTCGGAGCGCCAGGACCGCCGGGGCCGCTCGGAGCGCCAGGACCGCCGGGGCCGCTCGGAGCGCCGGGGCCGCTCGTTCCGCCGACGGGCGGGATGGGACCGGCATTGTCGTCGCCCACCTGCACCTGGGCACGGATGCCGAGCGAGTCCTCCAGCGCCGAGGACACGAACTGCGCGTGCGGTCCTCGCTGGAAGCCCTGCACGGAGCCCGGGTTGTTGAACGCCAGGTAGAGCACACCGTCGGCGAAGCGCTGCGGGAACGCATTCGCGCTCACGATGGCGTGTGACAGGCGGCGGAGCTGCTGCAGGCGGGAGAGGACATCCGGCCAGCCTCGCCGGATGGCATCGATCTCCGCACCGACTCCCGTGGCCGGGCCGTCTGTGGCCGGCGCACCCGCGCTCTGCACGCCAGCCGGCTCTGCGGGGGCGGAGGAATGCACCGGAGCTGAACCCGTCGGCGAGGTCTGCGCCGCCGGAGCCTGTGCCTCCGGAGCCTGCGCCTGCGCTGCCGGAGACTGCGCCGGCGTCGGTGCGCCGCCGTCGGCGGGTGCTCCCTCATGCGTCTGGGCCGTCACCGATGTCTGAGGCTGCCCCGGCTGCGAGATCTGACCGGGGTGCTGGCCGCGCCGAGCCTGCTCCGGCAGGTTCCCTCGGACGGCACCGCCCTCCGGTGCCGGAGCATCCTGGCGCACCGGTCCGTCCTGACGCACAGATCCGTCTTGGCCGGTAGGTCCGTCCAGGCGCACAGCTTCGCCCTGGCCCGCAGATCCGCCCGGACGAACCGGCATCTGCTGGGGCCCCGCGTTCCGGGCCTCGGCAGAGGACTGCATCTCTGCGCCAGCAGTCTGCTGGGCGGAAGCCTGCTCCGGCCGTTCGTCCGCCTGCGCGGGCTCCTGCGAAGGCACCGGGGCCCCAGGGCGCTGCGCGCTCGGAGCGCGCCCGGGCTCATCGCCCAGCACCGAGCGGGCGGACGCCACCGCATCCGCCATACCGGCGAACGGGTCCTCGGCACCAGTGCCGCGGTCACCGCCCATCCCGGCCCCACCGGCGCTGCCTGCACCGGACGGTCGCCCACTGAGTGCTGCGGCGCCGGCGCCTGTGCCCTGCGAAGCACCACCCTGCGGGGCACTGCCCTGCGGCGTTCCCGCCGCTGCCCCCGCGCCGGGACCGTCCGCCCCTGCACCGCCGGAGACCTGAGGATCCGCGCCAGGAACACCCGCGCCAGGAGCGCTCACCCCTGCGTCACCCGCACCCGGACGGGTACCGGCGGTGACCCCGGGGGCCTCGGGCGCGGCTGCCTGTGCCGGCAGCGGAGCAGCCCCCTCCGGCACGCGACCGGACTGACTCATCCCCACGCGCCGTTCCAGCCGCTCCACACGGGAGAGCACGGAACGGCGGGAGTCCTCTGCGGCGGGAAGGAGGATGCGTGCGCAGATGAGCTCCAGCTGCAGCCGCGGCGAGGTCGCCCCGGACATCTCGGAGAGGCCGACGTTGAGCAGATCCGCCGCACGTGAGAGCTCCGCCGGGCCGTAGGCACGCGCCTGCACCATGAGCCGCTCGAGGCGGTCCGCGGGCACCTCCGGCAGGAACGCCTGCGCGGAGTCCGGGGCGGCGGCGATGACGAAGAGATCGCGGAAGCGCTCCAGCAGATCCTCGACGAACCGGCGCGGATCGTGCCCGGACTCCACCACGCGCTCCACCACGCGGAACACTCCCCCTCCGTCGCCGGCGGAGAAGGCGTCCACGATGTCTCCCAGCAGCGAATCATCCGTGTAGCCCAGCAGCGCCACCGCCGTGGCATAGTCGATCCCGCCTGCGTCCGAACCGGCCATGAGCTGATCCAGCACGGACAGGGTGTCACGGACGGATCCGCCGCCCGCACGCACCACGAGCGGCAGCACGCCCCTGCCCACGGGCACGGATTCGCGCTCGCACAGGTCCTCGAGGTGATGCGTGAGCACCTCCGGAGGCACCAGCCGGAACGGGTAGTGGTGCGTGCGGGACCGGATGGTGCCGATCACCTTCTCCGGCTCCGTGGTCGCGAAGACGAACTTCACGTGCGGAGGCGGCTCCTCGACGAGCTTGAGGAGGGCGTTGAAGCCCTGCGCCGTGACCATGTGGGCCTCATCGAGGATGAAGACCTTGTAGCGGTCGCGCGCAGGGGCGTACACGGCACGCTCCCGGAGGTCCCGGGCGTCGTCCACGCCGTTGTGGCTGGCCGCGTCGATCTCCACGACGTCCAGCGAGCCGGGGCCGCCGTTGGCCAGGTCCCGGCAGCTGGGGCACTGACCGCACGGCGTGGAGGTGGGCCCCTCCGCGCAGTTGAGGCAGCGGGCGAGGATGCGGGCGCTCGTGGTCTTCCCGCAGCCGCGCGGGCCGGAGAAGAGATAGGCATGGTTGATGCGCCCGCTATCGATCGCAGCGGAGAGCGGACGGGTCACGTGCTCCTGGCCGATGACCTCTGCGAAGGTCTCCGGGCGGTAGCGTCTGTACAGTGCGGTGGACACGTCCCCCAGCCTATAGTCAGGCACGGACACAGAACACGGAGCCGGTGCCCCGCCCCCGTGCGATCGCACACACGTGTCCCTCGGCCGCGCCGCTTCACCCCGGCGGCGGAGGCACGGACCCGCGGGCCCGGCGGCGCGAGGCACCGCCCGGGACTCCACGCACCAGGCACCACGCATCAGGCACAGACAGGTAAGGACGCTCATGGAACCCGACATCCCGGCCCGCCGCCTGCGGATCGGACACGCCGAGCGCGACGCCGTGATCGAACAGCTCAGCGCCGCCGCCGGAGAGGGCCGGCTGACGGTGGAGGAGCTCACGGAGCGGATGGAGCTGGCCGCCGCGGCGAAGACCTACGCGGACCTGGACCCGCTCGTCGAGGATCTGCCCGTCCCCCGCCCCTCGGCCGCGGTGGAGGGGCCCTCCGCACCGGGGACGGCCTCGGGCGCGGTGGTGCCGGCAGGGGGCGGAGGCCCTCTGGTGCCCACCTACCAGGGCGAGCCCGGCTGGGAGCCGCACGACCCGCTCGTCCTCAAGGGCGGGTGGGACACGGAGTACCGCCGGGGCAACTGGCGGGTGCCGCCGTATCTGCGCGTGGAGTCCGGGATGGGGACCATCGAGCTGAACTTCCTCGAGGTGGCGCAGGTGCCGCAGGAGATCTCCGTCGAGGTCTCCGGGGACATGGGCACGCTCGTCATCGTCGTCCCGGAGGGCTGGGGCGCAGACGTCAACGGGGTCAGCAAGTCGTGGGGATCCGTCACCAGCAGGGTGAGCGAACTGCCGCAGCCCGGCCGGCCGCGCATCCGGCTGAGCGGGAAGATGGGGATGGGATCGCTCACCGTCCGCCACGCCAACTGGTTCGACCGGCGGCGGATCGAGAAGAGATGAGGTGAGCAGTCATGCAGGAACCGCAGATCCTCGTCTTCTTCGTCATCGTCGCGGCGTTCGCGGTGTGCTTCGCACTGGGCGGCTGGCTGATCGTACGGGCGGTGCGGAATCCCGAGGCCCGCATCGGCGCCGCCACCCGCAGACGCTACGAGGAGATGCAGGACCAGCGCCTGCTCGAGGAGGAGCGCCGCAGGTACAGGGCCGAACAGTCCGGCGAGGACCCGGCCGGGGAACAGAGGCTCGGCGAGGACGATTCGCCCGCATAGACCCTCGCTCCCTCGTGTCTCACCCCGCATCGAGAATCCGCCCGCGGAACGATGCAGAGTGAGACGCGAACGGCACACACCCGACCACACCACCCCACGAGAACCGAGGATGAGGACCAGATGACAGGGAGCCCCATGACAGAGAGCGCTGCAGCACCGGCGTCCAGGGCAGCGGACCGCACCTACCGGATCGCGGTCATCGCCGGCGACGGGATCGGCACGGAAGTCATGCCGGAGGGCCTGCGCGCGCTGCGCGCCGCCGCGGACCGGTTCGGGTTCCGGCTCGAGATCGAGGAGTTCGACTGGGCCTCGGCTGGCTACTGGCAGGCGCACGGGGCGATGCTCCCCGACGACTGGAAGGACACGCTCAGCGGCTTCGACGCCATCTTCTTCGGTGCGGTGGGCTGGCCGGACGTCGTGCCCGACCACGTCTCCCTGTGGGGCTCACTGCTGCAGTTCCGCCGCCACTTCGACCAGTACGTGAACCTGCGCCCGGTGAAGCTGCTCGCAGGGGTGCCCTCCCCGCTGGCCGGCCGGAGGCCCGGCGACGTCGACTTCTTCGTGGTCCGCGAGAACACCGAGGGCGAGTACTCCTCCGTGGGCGGGAAGATGTTCGAGGGCACGGACCGGGAGACGGTCATCCAGGAGACCGTCATGACCCGCACCGGCGTGGACCGCGTGCTGCGGTACGCCTTCGAGCTCGCGGACCGGCGCAGCGGCGGGCCCGGCAGCACCGGACGGCCGCAGCGCAGGCACCTCACCTCCGCGACCAAGTCCAACGGCATCGCCATCACCATGCCCTACTGGGACGAGCGCGTCGCCGCGATGGCGGAGTCCTACCCGGAGGTGGAGGTCGACCAGTACCACATCGACATCCTCACGGCCAACTTCGTCATGCACCCGGACTGGTTCGACGTGGTCGTGGCGTCGAACCTGTTCGGCGACATCCTCTCCGACCTGGGGCCGGCCTGCACCGGCACGATCGGCATCGCACCCAGCGCCAACATCAACCCGGAGGGTGCGTTCCCCTCGCTCTTCGAGCCCGTGCACGGCTCCGCGCCGGACATCGCGGGCAGGGGGATCGCCAATCCGGTCGGCCAGATCTGGTCCGGCGCGCTCATGCTCGATCACCTGGGCGAGGCCGAGGCCGCCGCTGCCGTCCAGGCCGCCTTCGAGGCCGTGCTGGCCGGTGGGGACGCGGAGGTGCTCACCCCGGACATGGGAGGCCGCGGCACCACCGCGGCGCTGGGTGCGGCGGTCGCCGAGGCCATAGCGGGCGGTCGCTGAGGGGCCGGTCCGGCTCCGGACAGGCTCAGTGCCTCAGCATGAGCAGAGCGGCCGCTCATGTCTCGTTCCACGTCGCCGCCCCGGCGGATCGGCGACGTGGAATGAGACGCGGATGACAGCGCGGCGTGAGTTCGTCAAGGCCGGTTCCCCTCGCCCGCCTTCGCCGCTAGCGTGGAGGCTGCGCGCGCATCAGAGGATGCGCACCGGACGAAGGGAGGCCCCATGGGCATCGGAGACGACATCCGGAACAAGGCACAGGAAGCCACCGGCAAGGCGAAGGAGTTCATCGGCGACAAGACCGGTGACGCGGATCTGCAGGGCGAGGGCGTGCGCGACCGCACCGAGTCCGGCATCCGTCAGGCCGCCGACTCCGTCCGCGAGAAGGCCGGCGACGCCGCGGATTCGCTCAGGGAGGGCGCCGAGGGGCTCAAGGCCAAGGCCGAGGGGCTGATCGGCGGGGCCAAGGACGCCGGCGAGGACCGCTGACCCCGGCCTGAGAAGGCAGCATGCCCGGGGGCGCCGCACACCGGCGCCCCCGGGCTTCTCTCTGCGCCGATGTGCGGCGGCTCGGCCCGCCGGCGCATCTGCCCGTTCCCCCGGCGCGGTCACCGGCCGGGCAGAGATCGGCCGGCCAAGCGCGAGGCGCACACCGCCTCACCCCCGGATGAGGCCGGCCGCCCGCGCCTTCGCCAGCGCGTCCGTGCGCGAGCGGGCTCCCAGCTTCTCGAAGATGTGGACCAGGTGGGTCTTCACCGTCGAGGTCGAGACGAAGAGCCGCGCGGCGATCTGCGCGTTCGCCAGGCCCTCTGCGACCGCGTCCAGCACCTCCAGCTCGCGCTGGCTGAGCGATGTCTCCGGAGCACGCATCCGGGCGAGGAGCTTGGACCCCACCTCCGGGGCGAGCGCGGTCTCCCCCGCAGCCGCCCGTCGCACGGCGGCCAGCAGCTCCTCCGGGGGAGCATCCTTGAGGAGGTACCCCGCGGCACCGGCCTCCACGGCGGCCACCACATCCGCATCGCTGTCGTAGTTGGTGAGGACGAGGACGTGGGGCGCACCGGCAGCGGCACGGATCCTGCGGGTGGCCTCGGGCCCGTGGACGGCACCGGGAGCGTTCCCCAGCTGCAGGTCCATGAGTACGAGGTCGGCCGGGACCTCGGCGGCCATGCGGACGATCTCCTCGCCGCCGCCGGCCTGCCCCACCACCTCGATGTGATCCGCCGTGGCCAGCAGCGCGACGATGCCGGCACGCACGACCGGGTGGTCGTCGCAGATCAGAACTCTCACGCTCATGCGCTCCTCCTCCCGTCAGTGGGACGGGCGGTGCGGTCGCAGGCTCCTGCCGCGACCTCGCCCGCCTCCGCCGCGACCTCGCCCGCTTCCGTCGCAGCCCCGTCCGCCTCCGTCGTGGACATGTCCTCGAACACAGCGCTCACGGCGGTGCCCGAACCCGGACGCGACTCCACCTCCAGCCGGCCCCCGGCCTCCTCGGCGCGCTGCCGCATCATGCCCAGACCGAAGGAACCGCTCTCCGCCGGGACGCGCACCGCGGCCGGGTCGAAGCCGATGCCGTCATCGACGACGTCCACGGCAGCCCCACGTGACAGATAGGTGAGGGTGACGACGATGCGTGCGGCCTCCGCGTGTGCGACGGCGTTGCCCAGTGCTCCCTGCACGATGCGCAGCAGAGTCGTCTCAGCCGCACGGGCCAGCTCCCGCGGGGTGCCGTCCGTGCGGAAGAGCACCTGTGCGCGTGCCGTCGCATCCGCCGAGGCGCAGAGCCGTTCCAGCGCGGCAGGCAGCGCACGCACCGCGAGTGCCGGCGAGGCCAGTGCACGGATGAAGGCGCGGGTCTCGGCGAGCGACTCCGCCGCGGTCTGCTTGGCGAGTGCGATCTCCTCCCTGCCCGGAGCGGCGGATCGGGACTCGGGCCGAGGATCGGGCCGGGACTCGGGCCGGAGCTCGGGCCGCGGCTCAGACCCGTCCCCGGACGGGGGCGCAGGCCGCGCCTCCTCCTGAGTCCCGGCCTGAGCCACGGCCGCATGCGGTGCCGCTGCCACGTCCATGCGCCGTTCCGCGGCACTGAGCAGGAGGCGGATGCTGGAGAGGCCCTGAGCCACGGTGTCGTGGAGCTCCGCCGCCATGCGCGTCCGCTCGGCCTCGATGCCGGAGCGGCGCTGCGATTCCGCCAGCTGCGACTGCGCTGCCAGCAGCTCGTCCAGCAGCCGCTGGCGTTCGTGCACCTCCCGGAACAGCGCCCGGTACCCCAGCCCGATCACGATCGCGGCGGCGGCTCCCACCAGCGGTCCGGTCACGCCGCCCACCGTGAGACCGCGGTGGGCGGCGAGCGCGCCCACGGAGACGAGCGCGAAGACGAGGACGGCGACCGGGCCCCACCCGCCCGGCAGCAGGTGGAGGCA
>NZ_JALAHB010000173.1 GCF_022712115.1 Brevibacterium sp.
CCCGCACAGGACGGGGGCTCGGGATCCGGCAGCGGTGACTCCGGCTCGGGGTCCGGTTCGGGGTCCGGTTCGGGCTCCGGCAGCGGTTCAGGAAGCGGCTCCGGAAGCGGCTCAGGCTCAGGCTCCGGGAACAACGGAGGCGGCTCCGGGAACGGCGGCGGGGGGTCCGACAACGGGAACACGCAGCCTGATCCGGAACCCAGCGCCCCCGACAACGGTGGGCAAGAGGGCAACGGTAACGGTAACGGTGATTCAGAAGACGACACCGGCAGCGAACAAGACCCCGACCTCGGCAGCGGGGGCGAGTGATGATGCGCCCCACCCGCCCCGGCCTCGGCGCGCCCGGCCCACAGCGGCCCGGCCTGCGCCGCCGCCTCGACCACACTTTCGATTTTCATACGCATTCTGCACACACGAGCGGCACACCGCCGCTCTGGGAGGTCCCCGATGAGTGACATCCGCATGCTGTCCAACCGCTATGAGGTGCGACGCCTCATAGGCCGGGGTGGGATGGCCGAGGTCCACGAGGGCGTCGACACGCGCCTGGGGCGCCGAGTGGCGATCAAGCTGCTCCGTTCGGACCTCGCACGGGACCCCAGCTTCCACATCCGCCTCGAGCGGGAGGCGAAGTCCGCGGCGTCCCTCAACCATCCGGGCATCGTCGCCGTCTACGACTCCGGCGAGGAGAAGTACACGGAGACCGGCGGCAGCGAGATCACCGTCCCCTTCATCGTCATGGAGTACGTGGAGGGGCAGACGCTGCGGCAGGTCCTGGGCGAGCACGGTCCGCTGAGCGTCACCGAGGCCCTCGACGTGGCCGCGGGCGTCCTGGCCCCGCTGGAGTACAGCCACCGGCACGGGATCGTCCACCGCGACATCAAGCCCGCCAACGTCATGCTCACGCCCGAGGGCGACATCAAGGTCATGGACTTCGGGATCGCCCGCGCGCTGGAGGACACCGGCTCGCTCACCCAGACGCAGTCCGTGGTGGGCACGGCGCAGTACCTCTCCCCGGAGCAGGCGCGCGGCGAGGTCGTCGACGCACGCTCCGACCTCTACTCGACCGCGTGCCTGCTCTACGAGCTGCTCACCGGACGCCCGCCGTTCGTGGGCGAGTCGCAGCTCGCGGTGGCCTACCAGCACGTGGGCGAACAGCCTGCTCCCCCGTCCTCCCTGGTGCCCGGCCTGCCCCGCGACGTGGACCGCGTCGTCCTGCACGCCCTCACGAAGGACCGCGACGAGCGCTATCAGGACGCCCACACCTTCCGCGAGGACGCGCTGGCCGCCCGCGACGGCCGCCCGCTCACCCTCGACGGGGACGCTGCGGCGACGCAGGTGATGGGCGCGGCCCCCTGGACCTCCGCGGAGCCCACCGTGGCCTTCCCCGCGGCCCCGCCTCCCACCGGGGCGATGGCGGCGGCACCGGGCCCCCACACGGAGATGCTGGGTCAGATCGAGGAGGGCCAGGACGAGGACAGGAAGAAGTCCAAGACCTGGATCTGGGTGGGCTCCGCCCTCCTGGCGATCGTCCTCGCGGGCCTGGGCCTGTGGATCTATGCCATGAACCGGGAACCGGAGATCGTCACCTTCGAACTCGCGGACGTCACGGACATGGAGGCCAACGAGGCCGAGGCGCAGCTGGAGGGCCTGGGCCTTCACGTGACCCGGGACGAACAGCCGGACGACGAGATCGACGAGGGCAATGTCGTCTCCACGGACCCGGCGGCGGGCACACAGGTGGAGGAGGGCTCCGACGTCACGATGATCGTCTCCACCGGCCCGGATTCCATCGAGGTGCCGGACGTCGAGGGGGACACGGAGTCGCTGGCCCGGCAGACGCTGGGCGACGCCGGCCTGACGGCCGGATCCAACATCGAACAGGACTCGCCGGACATCCCCGGGGGCCAGGTCATGGAGACCAAGCCCGAGGCCGGCACAAGCGTGCCGAAGGGCTCGAACGTGGACCTCGTGCTCTCCTCCGGCCGCGTGGAGGTCCCGGACGTCACCGGCCTCTCCGAGGCCGACGCCTGCTCGCGCCTGGAGAGCGACGACTACCAGCTCTCCTGCAGTGTGGAGAAAGTCGAGACCAATGACGAGACGGCCGGTGAGGTGTTCGAGCAGAACGCGCCGGCGGGCACCAAGGTGGACCAGCACTCGAGCGTCACCATCAAGGTCGCCGAGGAGGAGCCCACGCAGGAGCCCACCTTCGACCCGCCGTTCACCGTGAACCCGCCCAACCCCAGCCCGGACGACGAGGACGACGCGGACAACCAGGGCACCGGCCCCGGTTTCGGCAACGGAAACGGCCACGGGAACGGCAACGGCCGGGGCAACGGGTTCCGTGACAGCGCCGATGCATTCGGCGGTCTGCGGGAGTTCGCCTCACGCCTGTGGGACAGCTCCGCGAGCGCCCTGCGCTAGAACCGGCAGGCGCGCTGAGCTGAGGTGCCCGTCCCCGCGCCGGGAACCGCAGATGCCGAGCGCGAACGGCGCCGAGCGCCCACTGTGCCGCTGACACGGCCCCCGCCCTCCTTCCCGAGGAGGGCGGGGGCCATTCGCGCAGACGATCGGGCCGGGGCTCAGCCGCGGAGGTCCCGGCTCCTCACCGCTCGGCTCCCGCAGAGGGGCCGTTCTGCTCTCCGCCGCTCCGCGCTCCCCCGCTCTGCTCCGGGAAGCGCGGCATCCAGTCGGGATAGTCGGCCGGAACCGTGAGGTCGAACTGCGGCGGGCGCTTCTCCAGGAAGGAGGTGACTCCCTCCGCCGCGTCCGCGCCGCGGCCCAGCTCGTAGATCGCACGGGAATCGAGCCGGTGCGCCTCCCAGGGCGAGGGTGCCGTGAGCATCGACCACAGCAGCTGGCGGCTCACCCCCAGGGACACTGCCGAGGTCCCCTCGGCGATCTCCTGTGCAAGGCCCACGGCCGTGTCCCTCAGCTCGGCGGCCGGGACCACCCGGGAGACCAGGCCCTTCTCCAGCGCCTCCTGTGCGGAGAAGACGCGGCCGGTGTAGATCCAGTCGAGGGCCTGCGAGATGCCCACGATCCGGGGCAGGAACCAGCTGGAGGCGGCCTCGGGCGCGATGCCCCGGCGCGCGAACACGAACCCGAACTTCGCCTCCTCGCTGGCGATCCGGATGTCCGTGGGCAGGGACATGGTGGCCCCCACGCCCACGGCCGCGCCGTTGAAGGCCGTGATGATGGGTTTGCGCATGCTCGCGAAGGTCAGCGCCACACGGCCGCCGCGGTCCCGGTGGATGCCGTCGATCGTCTCACCGTCCGCACGCTCCCCGGCCGTGACCCCTGCGGCCTCGCCGTCCGCGCCGCCGGCCGGTGTCGCATCGCCCCGGGCCTCCAGGTCGAAGGTGTCCGAACCCGCGGAGAGGTCCGCGCCGGGGCAGAAGAAGCGACCGGTGCCGGTGAGCACCACGACGCGCACGGCATCGTCGGAATCGGCACGACGCGCAGTGGCGATGAGCTCCTCGGACATCCGGGGAGTGAAGCCGTTGTTGTTCGTGGGGCTGTCGAGGGTGATGACGGCCACGCGGCCCTCCACCTCGTACCTCAGGGTCTGCAGGACTGGTTCTGCCATGGGGTCCGTCTCTCCTTCGTCAGCGCATCATTGCGGGAACTGCTCTGTCAGCATATGTCCGGGCCGTACCCCGGATTGGACACTGCGAGGCGCAGGCGGGACGCCGTCTTCAGCACCGCCACGATCCCCCGCACCTCCGCATTCTCCGCCGCGGTGTCCGGCAGGGCGCGGATGCGCTCGGCCAGCTCCTCCTCACCGGAGACGCCCAGCGCATGCAGCTGCGCGGCATACCACCGCTCCGCGGCAGGTCCCAGGCGGCGTTCGCGGCGCAGGAGGGCCACGACGTTCTTCGCCACACGGGCCTTGAAGCGGTTGGGCGCGCCCTCGCCGGCGACCAGATCCGCGGCGAGATAGCTCTCCAGTCCCGCGAGAAGCCGGTCCGCCGAGGGCTGGGAGAAGAGGCCGGGGGCGGACCCGGCCTCGGGCACGGGGACCTGTGCGGGGATACCCTCCCGTTCCCCGACGGGCAGGGGCACGACGGAGGGGTAGAGGAGGTCGAGGAGGTCGTACTCCTGCTCGGCCGCGCGCCTGCCGATCGCCAGCAGCTCGAGCTCGTTGTCGTGACCGGGCACGGAGCGCTGCATCTGCCGGAGGCAGCCCACTCCCCACCAGGCGGTGGCGCGCGCCTCCCACCAGAGCAGCTGCTCCGCGGTGGGCCGGGGCCCGCCTGCGGCCTCATAGGCGTCGAGGAGCTCCTCGACATCGCCCATGCCCGCCACGCGCCCGGCCCCGCCGAACCGCCAGGCGCGCATGCACAGGTAGCCCAGGTCCTCGAAGGGATCACCCGTGTGCGCCATCTCCCAGTCGAGGACCGCGACGAGGCCGCCCTCGTCCACCATGAGGTTGCCGAGGCGGAAGTCCCCGTGCACCAGGGTGCGGCGCGGGGCAGGAGGAGGGGTGCTCCGCTGCAGCTCGCGCAGCCCCAGGAGAAGGGCGGGTCGCTGCAGTCCCAGCCGGCCGTAGTCCGTGAGCAGCGTGCCGATGGGATCGTCGAGGCCTGTCAGCCCCAGACCGTCCGGCTCGACACCGGCGATCCGTGCGGCCGCCTCGCCCAGCTGGGCGGGGAGAAACGCCCGCGCCGCCGCGAAGCGGTCGTCGCGCAGGATCCGCCGGGCGATCGTCTCTCCCTCCACGAAGGCGAGCATGAGGAAGGGCGTGCCGAGCACCGCGGGGTCCGCGGAACTGTCCAGCACGGCCGGACAGAGGACGCCCGCAGCATGAGCCGCTGTGAGGACGGCGGCTTCACGCTCATTGCCCGCAGGATCCGGATCGCTCGGATGGTCCCGGCGGAGGACGAACACCGACCACGCGCCCCGGTCCGCTGTGCGCACCCGCCACATCTGCCGGCTCGCGCCGCCGGTGAGCAGCGTCAGTTCGGTGACGGCGGGCGACGCGCAGCCCAGTGCGGCCAGTCTGCGTTCGATCCCGGCCCGGAGGTCCTCATCCACGGGCTTCCCTCAATCGTGCCGGCTCCAGTCCCGGATGTCCCGGCCCGGATCCAGGCCCCGCGCCCCGCCCGGATCCGGGCCCCAGCTGCAGCCCCAGCCCCGGCCTCGGTCCGGCGGCCGTGCCCATGAGCGGGAGGCGCACGCCCATCAGGCCTCCTGCTGCGTGACGTACGCGTCCGTGGTCACGCCCTTGGGCGTGCGCTGACTCATGAAGCCGAACATGTAGCCCGCGATGCGCCGCATCTGGATCTCGTCCGCACCCTCTGTGATCCGGTAGCGCCGGTGATGGCGGTAGATGTGCTCGAACGGCTTCTTCCGGGAGTAGCCCAGGCCGCCGTGCACCTGCATGGCCTGGTCCGCGGCGTCGCACGCCAGACGGTTGCCCTGGTAGTTGGCCATCGAGATCCGGTCAGAGACGGTGAAGGCGCCGTCCTCATCCATGAGCCACGCGGTCTCCCGCACGAACGCCCGCAGCATGGCCGCCCGCGCCTGCAGATCCACGAGGGGGAACTGCACCCCCTGATTCGTCGCCAGCGGCTCGCCGAAGGGCTTGCGCTCCTTCGCGTACCGGACGGACTCGTCGATGCAGTACTGTGCCGCACCGAGGCTGGAAGCCGCCTGCCGGATGCGGTTCTCGTTGAAGAAGTGCTGGACGATCTGCAGGCCGCGTCCGTACTCGCCGAACAGGTCCGCTTCCGGCACGCGCACGTCCGTGAAGCGGACGTGCGCGTGATCGGAGGGCATGTTGAAGGTCCAGGTGTACTCGAGCACCTCCACTCCGGGCGCGTCCATGGGGACCAGGAACGCCGTGATGCCCTCCGCGCTGCCGGGTTCACCGTGCGTGCGGGCGAAGACGATGTCGCGCTCCGCGATGTGCACGCCGGTGTTCCACATCTTCTCCCCGTTGAGCAGCCAGCCGCCCTCCGTCCGGGTGGCGGTGGTCTCCATGTAGGTGGCGTCCGAGCCGTGGTCCGGTTCCGTGACCGCGAAGGAGAAGTGCGCGTCCCCGGAGGCCACCTTCTCCTTCCACTGCGCGATCTGCGCCTCGGAGCCGTAGTTGGTCAGCAGCATGAGGCCCACGTTGTTGCCCACGATGCAGTGCTCGTTCTGCAGATCGCAGTGCAGACCCAGCCCCTGGGAGGCGAAGTGATCGCGGATGACGGCCATCTCCAGATTGCCCAGGCCGCGCCCGCCCAGGTGCGCCGGCAGCTGCGCCCGGTAGTGGCCCGCCCGGTCCGCCCTCCGGCGCGCCTCCGCCAGCAGCGCCTCCCACTCCGCGGAGGGGATCCCGCCGCGATCCCAGTCCGTCCGGGCGAACTCGCGGCGGTGGTCGAAGAAGCGGGCGTTGTCGTCCTGCCTCTCCAGCGGACGGATCTCCTCCTCGATGAACGCATCGAGCTCACGGAGGTAGCTCTGCAGGCCGGCGGGTATGCGGAAATCCATGATGCGCCTCTCTGGTGGGGCCCCTTCGCCCAGGTGCAGTGGCTGTCGAACACTGACCGGCTCATCGACGTGCGTACGCATGGCACCCGCGCCACGAGCGCAGGAGAATGATCGATCGATCAGCGGTGGTGGCTGCGACGCTACCCGCTCGCCCACAGGACTGCAAGGGAGTGCGGGGGCGCCGGCGAGCCCTCACGTCGCGCGGCTGCCGCCGGGTCTCCTCAGCTGCCGGCGGAGACCAGCGGCGTGCGGCCTCGGGCGGCCTCCACGGCCTGCGGCATGCCCGCGGCGGCGAGGAAGTTGCCCACCATGAGGTAGCCGTCCTCCGTGAGCACGGACTCGGGGTGGAACTGGACACCGGCCAGCGGGGCGGTGCGGTGCTGGATGCCCATGACGATGCCCTCCGGCGTCTGCGCGGTCACCTCGAAGACGTCCGCGTCGATCGTCTCGTCCACGATCGCGAGCGAGTGGTAGCGGGTAGCGGTGAGCGGATTGCGGCAGCCGGCGAACACGCTGGTGCCGTGGTGCTCCACGACGGAGGTCTTGCCGTGCATGAGCTGCGGGGAGTGTCCCACCGTCGCGCCGAACACCTCGCCGAGCGCCTGATGGCCCAGACACACGCCGAACAGCGGCGTGGACGTGCGCGCGGCCTCGCGGATGAGCTCCGGGCAGACGCCGGACTCCGCGGGCACGCCCGGCCCGGGTGAGAGCAGGACGCCGTCGTGCTCGGCCAGCAGCGCACACGCCCGTGCGGCGTCGACGGCGTCGTTGCGGATGACCGTCGTCTCCGCCCCCAGCTCGCGCAGATAGCCCACGAGCGTGTAGACGAAGCTGTCGTAGTTGTCGATCACGAGGATCCGCGCCGCGCGGCCGTCCGTCGTCACCTCTGCGTCCATCGGCTCAGCCCTCTCCGTGCCTGTCGTCATCCGCCCTCCTCGACCGTCGCGTCGTTGAACGGCATGTACGGTGCGATCTCCGGGAACACGTACTCCATGAGGAGGTACACGGCGCCTGCGATCAGCAGGAGAGCCAGGATGAGCTTGACGAACCAGGGGCCGGGCAGCAGTCGCCAGATGAGTCCGTACATCACGCATCGCCTCCGACCTTCTCATAGGCGTCGAAGTCCCGGATGGACTCCGGCGCCCCGTCCGCCGCGGGCTGCCAGTCCGTGAGCTCCGAGTACGCCACGTAGCGCTCCCGCGCGGAGAACATGGGGTTGCAGGCGGTGAGCGTCATGATGCGGTCCTTGCCCTTGTACTCCGGCATCGCCGGAACCGCGGAGAGGACCTCCGTGGCGTCCGGCAGGACGATCTCGAAGTTGCGGAAGGTGTAGGTGTAGAAGCCCTCCGCCGTCTGGATGACGATCTCGTCGCCCGGCCGCAGCTGATGGATCTGGTTGAGCGGCTTGCCGTAGGTGACGCGGTGCCCGGCCATCGAGAAGTTCCCGACCTCGCCCGGCATCGCGGAGGTGGGGTAGCGGCCCATGCCCATCCGGTTGAGGACGGGCTCCAGGGACACGCCCTCCGCGATGGTGCGGTAGTAGTCCTGGCCGAACCTCGGCACGTACATGATGCCGAACGCCGAGTTCTCCTCCACCGGCTCCCCCACGACGGGGGTGTCCGGGTCGTCCGGGAGCTCGTTGGCCGGATTGTCGCGCCACTCCGTGATGAGCTGGTCCGCGAGCACCTCATTGTCCTTGTTGGCCGCGATGTCCGTCCACCACAGCTGCCACACGACGAAGAGGATGAGCACGAGCCCAGCGGTGATGCACAGCTCTCCGAAGGTCCGCACCGTCGCGCGCACAGGCCCCAGCGGCTGGTACTCCTTCTTGCGGTTCCGATCAGTGCGGTGCGGGCGACCGCCCGAGGCCGCGCGCCCGCGGGGAGGTTCCGCTCCGCCCGCACCGGAGCCGCCCTGCGCAGCCGCGGAGTGCGCCGTGGGCCCGGTCGCGCCCTCCGCCGAGGCCGCGAACACGGACTGCGCATCAGTCCGGAGACCCGCGCCTCCGGTCTGGGCGGGGTCCTGCACGGGCATGCCCTGTCCCCGCTGACCGAACGTCTGCTGCGCCGGGGCCTGCACGGGAATCTGCTGAGTGGGCTGGCCGGCGGTGAACCGCGGATCCGCCGCAGGCGAGGCCGGACGGGGCGAGCCCACTCCCTGCGCACCGGGCGCAGCACCGCTGGGGGCGGCGCGTCTGATGACGGGACGTCCCGCACCTCCTGAACCCGCAGGGGCGGCTCCGGGCACCCCTGAACCCCCGGCGCCTCCCGGCCATGCCGGAGGAGGGGGCGCGGAAGGGCTCGCCGGAGCCTGAGGACCCTGCTGTCCGTCAGGGTGCGGCTGTCCGGAAGGGTGCAGCCCCTGGGCGCGCGCGGCCGCCTCAGCGCGCTCGCGCTCTCTGCGCTCGCGCCTGGACATCGGCTGGTCCACTCATCCACCTCCGGTGCACGCCAAGCGGCGGCCTGTCTCCTGCGACCGGCGTCACGGGCTCTGCACCGGCTGACTCCGCACAATGATAAACGCACGCACACGCGGCGAAGGTCGCCTCAGCCTGAACAGACGCTGGGCATGGAAGCGGGCGACCGGCCTCCCGCGGGCCCGGCCGCCGGGATTCCCACCGCCTTCGCACGAGCCCCTCACCGCACGATGACGGTGCGACCGCCCTCGGACGCTAGACTGTCGTCGTTCACCAGCTTCAGCCCAGCAGCGCGGAAGGCCGCAAGGCCCGCCGCCCAAGGAGAGACGTGGCCAAGTCGAACCGCACCAACCGGGTCCGCCGGACGCAGCGCACCACCGCCGCTCCGTCGTCCGCTCCTCGTGAGGACGAGCTCGTCACCGACGACGAGAGCACACCCGCGGCCGCCGTCCGCGCAGAGGACGCCTCCGCCGAGGAGACCCCTGAGGGCGCCGCCGCTGGGACGGACGCCGCGGACACGACCGCCGGCGCCCTCGGCGAGTCCGATTCCGGCTCCGCGGATTCGGATCCCGCGTCGGACTCCACCGGTTCTCACGCGCAGGCCTCCGAGGAGGACACCGAGGCGGGCGCCGCATCGGCGACGAAGAGCTCCGGAACCAAGGCGAAGGCCGCCGAGGCCGGATCGGGGAAGAAATCCGGCAGGGCGGAGACCGGCAGGAAGGCCGCCCGGTCCGGCAACCCCGCGAAGCGCCAGGCGGCGCGCTCCTCCTCCCGCAAGACCTCCGCCTACACCTCGACGCCGGGCGCGCAGACCATCAAGCCCAACGGCCGCTGGTTCCTGCCCACCCTCCTCGCGCTCCTGCTGGTGGGGCTGGCATGGCTCGTCGTCTTCTACATCTCCGGCGCGCAGTACCCCGTCGCCGCCTGGGGGAACTGGAACCTGGGCGTGGGCTTCGCCTTCCTCGTGGTGGGCCTCATGATGTCCACCCGATGGCGCTGACCTCCGTCCCGATGCCATCGTCCACCCGGCCCTGACATGGCGGGGCCCTCGAACTTCCGGCTCCTCGCGGACCGGCCCCTCCCGCTCCGGCTCCTCTCCCTCTACGGCGGTCTCGCCCTCTTCGGCTTCTCCGGCGGCCTCGTCATCGAGTCGCGCCTGGGCAACTTCCCCTGGGACGTGCTGCACGAAGGAGTCGCGCTCCAGCTCGCGGACGCCGGATGGCCCGTCTCGATCGGCGCCATCGCGGTCGCGGTGTCCTTCCTGCTGCTGCTCGTGTGGATCCCCATGCGCCAGCGCCCCGGCCTCGGCACGATCTCGAACGCCCTGCTCGTGGGCGTCTTCATGGACCTCACCATGGCGGTGGTGCCGGACCTCGAATCCCTCTGGCTGCGGATTCCGGCTCTCGTCGCGGGAATCGTCCTCAACGGCATCGCCACGGTGCTGTACATCATCCCCAACTTCGGCCCCGGCCCCCGTGACGGCCTCATGACCGGGCTGGTGCAGGTCACCGGCCGGCCGGTCTGGGTGGTGCGGCTGGGCATCGAGATCCTCGTCCTCGCAGTGGGCTGGCTGCTGGGCGGCACCTTCGGCCTGGGGACCCTCGCCTACGCCGTGGGGATCGGCTACGTCACGCAGCTCTTCCTGGGACTCGCGGAGAAGCTCCTCGGCCGCCCGGATCCGCTCACCGGCGCCGCAGACTGAGCCGCAGCCCGGCCTCCCCCGCGATGAATGGCCACATCCGCGGGCGGCGCGCAAGCACCTACGGGCCGCCCACCTGTTCACAAAAGCCGCACGCCAGTGGAAACCCGCCTCCCCACGTCCACACACACCCGCGAATACTGCGTGAGACCCCACACTACGACAATCGTTACACCTCTCTCACCTGCGTAAACACACATGTGTAGTCTTATCCACCGCTGTGCATAACCCTGTGGAGAAAGATCTGTGGAAAACCTGTCACGCGGCCGGGCGCGCCGGATTTCCGCCGCGCGAGGACGGCGGGGGTGCACCATCCACAGTCAGTCCGGAAGGTGATCGGATCGACAGGAGAGCTCGTTTTCCGATTGCGAGAGAGCGGAGGAGACACCGCACGTCTGCGGCGGCGCGCCGCCGGGAGGGCAGGCGGAGGTTCGCAGGCCTGAGGAGAGGTCAGCCGAGCATCGCGGCAGCACGCAGATGCGGCCAGCAGGCGAGGAGGAGGGTGCCCGCGACGATCAGGGAGGCGGGCCAGAACCACAGACTCGCGACGCCGGCATGGGCACCGGCTCCGCCGCGGACACGGCCATCCGTCCCGGCATCCGCGTGAGCGGCGGCCGCGGCGGTCCTGCGCGGGCGCGGCAGCAGCGCCGCACACCCCAGGGCGAAGCCCACGACGAGGCCGCCCAGATGCGATTCCCAGGAGACCCCGGGAGTGACGAACGAGAACACGAGGTTGAGCACCAGGAAGGCGAGCGCGCCGCCCAGGTTCCGGTCCAGCCTGCGTGTGGGCGTGAGCACCACGCCCAGCAGGCCGAACAGCGCACCGGACGCTCCCACGTGAAGGGTGACCCACGAAGGGTCGAAAGGGGAGGCCAGCAGCAGGACGGCGGCGGAGCCGCCCAGCGCGGAGAGCGCGTAGACGACCAGAAACCGCCACGGGCCCAGTGCGCGCTCCAGGAAGCTCCCGAACACGAGGACGCCCACCATGTTGAACAGCAGGTGGAGAGGCGAGGGAGAGTCGTGCACGAGCACCACGGTGAGTGCCCGCCACGGTTCGGAGACGGAGACCGCCGGTGCGAAGCCCAGCCATGAGGCGAGCGGCACGCCGGGGATGAGCCCCACGAGCCAGCAGGCCACCGTCACGACGACGATGGCCTGCGTGGTCCGGGCACCGACCCAGCGACCGGGGCGCACGGTGCGCCGCGCTCCCGGCGCGGGGAAGCGCCCGGAACCAGCAGGGTCCTCAGGATCGCGACGATCCTGAGGACCCTGAGGGTCAGGCGGAGGGAGGGTCACGCCTCGACGATCTCCACGGACTCCATGACGATGGGCTCTGCCGGACGGTCCATGGGACCGGTCTTCACGGCCTCGATCTCGTCGACGACCTTGCGGGAGTCCTCGTCCACGACCTCGCCGAAGATGGTGTGCTTGCCGTTGAGCCACGGCGTGGGGACGGTGGAGATGAAGAACTGCGAACCGTTGGTGCCGTGCGGGCCGCGCTTGCCAGCATTGGCCATGGCGAGCAGGTAGGGGCGGTCGAACTGCAGCTCCGGGTGGATCTCGTCGTCGAAGGCGTAGCCGGGGCCGCCGGTGCCGGTGCCCTGGGGGCAGCCGCCCTGGATCATGAAGTCCTTGATGATGCGGTGGAAGCCCACCCCGTCGTAGAAGGGCTCCGTGATCGTCACGGTCTTCCCGGACTCGTTGTCCGTCGCCGTGTGGTCGCCCTTGGCGAGCCCGGTGAAGTTGGCGACGGTCTTGGGCGCGTGGTGCCCGAAGAGCTCGACGACGATGTCGCCCTTGTTGGTGTGCAGGATGGCCTTGCCAGTTGAAACGGTCATGGCCTCATTGTTCCACGGCCCACCGACGCACGCCCAGTTCAGAGGACACTCAGCAGAACGGGTGCCGCGTCCGCCCGGCCTACCCCATAGGATGGGGGACACGGCAGTCTCCGGGCCTGCCCCGGGTGCACACAACCGAGATCTTCGGAGGGTGACATGTTCAAGAAGAGGTCCAAGCCCCAGTCCGCCGGCTTCATCGACGAGGTCGGCGAGAAGCTGCATCTCGTGGGGGATGCGGTGCGCGAAGGCTCTGCCCATGCGCTGGAGGCCTCCGGCCCCTATCTGGAGCGCGCCAACGAATGGGTGGGAGAGGCCAGCGAGGCGGCCGCCCCCCGCCTCCGCGATGCCAGTGCACGTCTGTCCCAGGTCGCAGAGTCCGTCCGCCCGCAGGTCGAGGGTGCCCTGGACGAGGTCCGGGAGCGCTTCGCGGAGGGCCGGTCCAAGCTCGAGGAGGGCTTCCGCACGCAGGTTGCTCCCGCACTGGAGTCCGGCACCGCAGAGGCCAGGGTCCGTGCACGCGCCGCCGCAGAGCGCGCAGGCGACTCCGTCTCCAAGGCCGCGGGCCTGCTGGCCGCCGCGGAGACGTCCAAGGGCTTCGACGACGCCGTCACCCGGCTCACCGGTGACAAGAAGGCCGTGAAGAAGGCACGCAAGGCGCTGAAGAAGGCAGGCAAGGACGTGAAGGCCAGGACCTCGAGCAGCAACGGCAAGTCCGGCGGCAAGTGGTTCTGGATCATCCTGGGACTCGCCGGTCTGGGCGGCATCGTGTTCTACGCCGTGCGCCGTCTCGCGCCCGTCGAGGACCCCTGGTCGACCCCGCTGCAGGGCAACCGCCCGGCGGATGCACGCCCCGTGGGCTCCACGCCGCGCTCCGAACAGGCGGGCCCGGTGGCCTCGGTGACCTCCGAGGTCCCCGCCCCGGAAGAGGCCGCCGTCGAGGACGACGAGGATCCGGAGGGCACCGAGGGCGCCGGTACGGACAGGTGAGCACCTGCTCGCGGCCGTGAGTCCACGCGCCGCGGGCCCGTCGCAGGCGTGAGCGCACTGCAGGCGTGAGCCGAGGCGGGTCCGTCCCCATGGAGGGCGGGCCCGCCTCCCGCATACCCGGTGCCGATACGGCGAGCCCGCTGACGAAGGAGGCCGTACGGATCAGGAGACCCTGCGATCCGGATCGGAAGACCGTGCAGAAGGGAAGCGACCATGGCCGGGGAGACCTACAGGAGCGTCGACTACCACACGGGCGGCGAGCCCTTCCGCATCGTCACGGAGCTCCCGTTCGCACTCGAGGGCGCGGACGTAGCGGAGAAGCGGATCCGGGCGATGGCGTCCGCGGAGGTGGAGCGGGTCCGGCGGCTCCTGTGCCACGAGCCGCGCGGGCATGCGGACATGTACGGCGGCTTCGTCGTGGAGCCGAACGACGCGGGCGCCCACCTCGGCGTCCTGTTCTGGCACAAGGACGGGTTCTCCACCGCCTGCGGCCACGGCACCATCGCACTGGGCACCTGGGCGGTGGAGAGCGGCCTGGTGGCACCGGATCCCAGCGGGGTGACGGACGTCGTCATCGACGTGCCCTCCGGCAGGGTCACGGCACGTGTCCGCACGGATGCGCAGGCGCAGGTCACCGGCGTGGATTTCATCAACGTCCCCAGCTACGTCCTCGCCGTCGACGTGCCCGTGCGGACCTCGCGAGGAGAGCTGCGGGTGGACATCGCCTTCGGCGGTGCGATCTACGCGCAGCTCGACGCCGCGACCGCCGGCCTGACGGTGACACCGGGCGCGGTCGAGGAGATCATCGCGCTGGGACGGGAGATCAAGTGGCGCCTCGCTGACACGGAGTTCGCCCGCCACCCCTTCGACGACCGCCTCAGCGGGATCTACGGCACGATCGTCTTCGAGCGTCTGCCCGAGGCGGAGGCCGGGCCCGGCGCACGCGCGCTCCGGCAGCGCAATGCCACCGTCTTCGCCGACGGGGAGCTCGACCGCTCGCCCTGCGGATCCGGGACCTGTGCGCGGGTGGCGACACTGACCTCGGCCGGAGAGCTGGGGGACGGCCAGGAGCTGCACCATGAGTCCGTCGTCGGCTCGCCGTTCACCGCAGTCGCGCTCGAACGCACGCTGGTGGAGGGCATCCCCACCTCCCAGGCGGTCATTCCGCAGGTGACCGGCACGGCCCACCGCACCGGGGAGCACACGTTCGTCGTCGATCCGCGCGACGAGCTGGTCCCCGGCTTCGTCCTGCGCTGAGCGGTGACGCTCCGGCGAAGCCCGGAGGTGGGCCGGAGCACGTGCACAGAGTGCGCCGAACTGCCACTGGAGGAAGCTCTGGTGGGAATGCGCACCCCGGCCCTCACCCGAGCTCCTCCGTGCGCAGCCAGATGAGCGCGGCGTGCAGCGAGGTGCGTGACTCCGCATCCTCGAGCGAGACGCCCAGCCGCTCCTCCAGACGGCGGACGCGGGCGTAGACCGCCGGGCGGCTCAGATGCAGGGCCTCGGCGACCGCGGTCTTGTTCCCGCCCTCCTGCAGCAGCACCTCGAGGAACCGCAGCGCCTCGGGATCGCCGCCCTCCCCC
>NZ_JALAHB010000174.1 GCF_022712115.1 Brevibacterium sp.
CCTTCACCGTGGGGCAGTCCCTCGCGGAGCCGCTGCGGGGCTTCCGCCTCGGCAGCCGGGCGGAGCGCCGGGCCAGAGTCGCAGAGCTGCTCGATCTCGTGGCGCTGCCGGCGGAGTTCGCCGACCGCCGGCCCCGGGAGCTCTCCGGCGGTCAGCGTCAGCGGGTCACGCTCGCCCGCGCGCTCGCCAGCACTCCGGAGGTCCTCGTCCTCGACGAACCCGTCTCCGCCCTCGACGTCTCCGTGCAGCAGCAGATCCTCGAACTGCTCCTCGACCTGCAGGAGCGTCTGGGGCTCGCCTATGTCTTCATTAGCCACGATCTCGCGGTCGTACGGCACATCGCCGACGACGTGCTGGTGATGTCCGGCGGTCGCGTGGTGGAGTCCGGACCTGCCGCCGAGGTCTTCGACTCTCCGCGCACGGAGCTCACCCGCACACTCGTCGCCGCGGTTCCCGGCACCGGCGACCGCGCTCCCGCCTCCGGCACGGAGGCACACAGCGCACCCGCACACAGCACACCCGTCCCGATCGGAGCACGATGACCACGCATCCCACTCACAGCACCCACGCCGCACCCGTGCGCCCGGTCCACCTCGCCGCGCACTTCCCGGGCGTCAACAACACGACCGTCTGGACGGATCCGGCCGGCGGCTCGCACATCGAGTTCGAGAGCTTCGAGCACTTCGCCCGCACGGCGGAGAACGGGCTCTTCGACTTCCTGTTCCTCGCGGAGGGCCTGCGGCTGCGCGAGCACAAGGGGGAGATCTTCGACCTCGACGTGGTGGGCCGGCCGGAGACGGCCACGGTGCTCGCCGCCCTCGCCCAGGTCACTCGGAACCTGGGCCTCGCGGGCACCTTCTCCGCGACGTTCAACGAACCCTACGACCTCGCCCGGAAGCTGGGCACGCTCGACCACCTCTCCGCAGGCCGCGCGGCGTGGAACGTCGTCACCACCAACAACGCCTTCACCGGCGCCAACTTCCGCCGCGGCGGCTATCTCGACTACGCCGACAGGTACGCCCGGGCGGAGGACTTCATCTCCGTCGCGCGCACGCTGTGGGAATCCGGTGCGGCCGGTCCCGGAGCCGTCAGCGGCAGTGACACCGGCGCCGGCCCCGCGGGCACCAGCGCCGGCCTCGGTGAGAGCGGTGCCTTCTCCCACCGCTCCGACTTCTTCGACATCGCGGGACGGTACCCGCTGCCGCGGAGCAGGCAGGTCCACCCCGTGATCTTCCAGGCCGGGGACTCCCCGGACGGGCGGGACTTCGCTGCGGGCAGCGCGGACGTGATCTTCACCCGGCACTCGGAGCTGGAGGAGGGGAAGGCGTTCTACGCGGACATCACCCGCCGGCTCGCCCGCTACGGCCGCGGGGAGGACGAACTCAAGATCTATCCCGGCGTCACCTTCGTCCTGGGGGACACCGCCGCCGAGGCCGAGGAGAGGGCCGCCCTCATCCGCCGCCAGCAGGTCTCCGGTCCCGGTGCCATCGCCTTCCTCGAACAGCTCTGGGGCCGCGACCTCACCGCCTATGATCCGGACGGCCCGCTGCCGGACGTGGACCCGGACTTCGACAACGCGGACATCACCCGCGGCCGGGTCCGGCACGTGAAGGACCCACGCCCGGTGGCCCGTGCCTGGCGCGAGAGGGCGGAGGCGGAGGGACTCTCGATCCGCGAACTCGTCATCGAGGTGTCCGCACGCCACTCGTTCGTGGGCACCCCGGGCCGGGTGGCGGAGCAGATGAACGAGTACGTCCAGCAGCGCGCGGCCGACGGCTTCATCCTCGTCCCGCACCTCACTCCGGGAGGCCTCGACGAGTTCGTGGCGCGTGTGGTCCCGGAGCTGCAGGAGCGCGGCGTCTACCGGACGGAGTACCCGGAGGGCGGGACGCTGCGGGACAACCTGGGCCTGGGCGGGTACCGGCCGGATACGGAGTGGGCGGCAGCCAGGGCGGCGGCGCGCGACGCACACCGCGACGGGACAGGACACCACGACGGGACAGAGCACCGCGACCAGGCAGGGCACAGCGCCGCAGCAGAGCACAGCACGGAGAACAGCACGCAGCCACCGGCTGCGGAGAAGGAGACCGCACATGTCTGACGCACACGCATCCGCCACCGGCACCGCCGCACCCGCAGAGGTGACCGCCTCCGTGTCGGCTCCAGTGCCGGTGCCGGCATCCGGTCCTGCGGCCGCACCCACTGCGGTGCGCCTCGATCCGGGCGCGCTCGCGGACCCGCCTGCGCTGCGGGACGCGGTCCGCGCCCTCGACGAGGCGGGCGTGCGGTGGATCGTGCTGGGCGACGACGGCGCTTCGGGCGCGGACGCCCTCACCACCGCAGCCTGGCTGGGGCCGGCCACCGCGCAGGCGGTGCTCGTGCCGGAGGTGCCGGTCACCCACACGGAGCCCTTCCACGTCGCGACGGCCACCGCCACCCTTGACCACGTCTCCCGTGGTCGCGGGGGCTGGTCGCCGGTGGTGCAGACGAGTGAGGCCGCCGCCCGGCTGACCGGTCGCAGGCCTGCGGCACCGCTCGCCGAGACCTGGCGGGAGGCCGGGGAGATCGCGGATGTCGTCGCCCGCCTCTGGACGTCCTGGGAGCCGGATGCGGAGATCCGCGACGAGGTCACTTCCCGCTTCCTCGACCGGGAGAAGGTGCACTACGTGGACTTCACGGGCACGGACTCGGTGGGCGAGGAGTTCACCGTGAAGGGCCCCTCGATCGTGCCGCGTCCGCCCCAGGGAGAGCTGCCCACGCTCGTGAGTGCGGATTCCCCGGAGGCCGCCGAGGCCGCGCTCGCCTTCGCGGACGTCGTGCTGCTGGCGCCCGAGGCAGGGGTGAGCGGCGAGGAGCTGCGTGCCCGCGCCGCGGCGCGGAGCCGCGAGCTCGTCGTGCTCGACGACGGAGGCACCGTCACCGCGGACGAGGCG
>NZ_JALAHB010000011.1 GCF_022712115.1 Brevibacterium sp.
GCTCGATGGTCTGACGTGCGGCGCGGGAGGGGTCGCCGCCGCCCATCATCTGCTGGACCTGTCCCATGATCTGCTGCAGCATCGCGGGGTCGAAGGGCATGCCCCCGGCCTGTCCGCCCTGTCCTGAGGGGAACGGCGCTCCGCCCTGCCCGTACATCATGCCGAACATCTGCTCGAACGGGTTCCTGCCGTTCTCGTCGTCCTCGCCGGGCGTCTTGTCGTCGAACCTGTCGCTCATCGCTTCCCTCGCTCCTGAAGTGGCAGTGCTGCCAGCGTAACGTCTGCATCCGTGCATAACCTTCCGGCTGCCTGTCCGCTCACAGCTGAGGGCGGACAGGGCGGATGATTTCCGGACGGGACGTGTGCGCAACTAGACTGGTCCGGACTCTGATACGTGACTGGGAGGTCGACGCCGGTGAGCAGCACTCCGCCCGCAGCGGACCCTTCGCAGTCCGCGGACGGCGTCCGGCAGGGCGAGGTGCGCCGGACGCGCCGCCTCCGCCGTCCCGGTGCGGTGGGCGTCTCCTCGTTCCTCCTCTACGCGCTCGTCTTCGCAGCCGCGCTCATCCCCGTGCCGTATCTGCTGCAGATGCCGGGGCCGGTGGTGAACACGCTCGAGCCCTACGAGGGCCGTGAGCTCATCACCATCTCGGGCACGCAGACCTACGAGGCCGAAGGTCAGCTCGACATGCTGACGGTGGCGGTGGCCGGCGGCCCCGGCCGCAGCGTCTATGCCTCCAATGCGCTGGGCTCCCTGGTCAAGGGTTCGGAGACGGTGGTGCCCAGTGAGGCCTTCTACCCGCTGGAGACCACGCGGGAACAGGTGAGCGACCAGAACTCGGCGGACATGGTCTCGTCCCAGGACGAGGCCACGGCCGCCGCGCTGGGGGAGCTGGGCATCGACTTCTCCACGGTCGTGGGCGTGAGCTCCGTGGCTCCGGACTCCGCGGCCGCCGGGGCGGTGGAGCCCGGGGACCTTCTCCTCAAGGTCGACGGCACACCCGTGGAGGGGTCGCCCGAGGGCATGGCGGCCGTGAAGGACGCGGTCGCCTCCTCGGACGGACCGGTCGCGCTCACGGTGCAGCGGGACGGTGAGGAGCACGAGGTCGAGGTGGAGCCGCACGACGTCGACGGCACCCGGGCCATCGGTGTGGTCATGGGGCTCGGCTACTCGTTCCCCTTCGACGTCGAGTTCGCGGTGGAGGGGATCGGCGGCCCCTCCGCGGGCACCATCTTCGCCCTCACGATCATCGACAAGCTCACGGAGGGCAATCTCACCGGAGGGGTGCCCATCGCGGGGACGGGCGCCATCGACGCCGAGGGGGTGATCTCACCCATCGGCGGAGCGCGGCAGAAGGTCGTGGCCGCCGCGGCGGCGGGCGCGGAGTACTTCCTCTCGCCCGCGGACAACTGCGCCGAGGTGCTCAGCGCTCCCGGGGCGGAGGATCTCACGGTGGTGCGCGTCGACGACCTGCACGAGGCGCGTGCCGCGGTCGAGGACATCGCTGCGGACGAGGACGGCGCGCTCCCCTCCTGCGCACCGGCGCACTCATGACTGACGCGGGCGCAGGCCCGCATGCACAACGGGCAGGCGGAGGACCGCCGGCTCACAATACGGACGACAAGGAAGGGCGACTGTGAGCTTTTCAGCCAGACCCACCGCACCACCCTCGAGCGGCGGCCGCAGACGGCCGTCGCCGCTGTTCCTGACGATCGCCGCGGTCCTGGTCCTCGTGGGCCTGTTCGTGGTGTTCGCGCAGATCTACACGGAGGTGCTCTGGTTCGATCAGCTGGAGCGTCTCAACGTCTTCACCACCGAATGGCTGACCAAGGGCGTGCTGTTCGTCATCGGCTTCCTGCTCATGGCCCTGCCGCTGTGGCTGATGCTCTCCCTGGCGCACCGTTCGAGGCCGGAGACGCTCCCGGCCTCCCCGCGGGAGGAGAACCTCAACCGCTACCGTGAGGCCGTCGAGCCGCTGCGCAGGACCTTCACGCTCGCCATCCCCGCCGTCGTGGGCTTCCTGGGCGGGCTCGCGCTCACGGCCTCGTGGCAGGACGCGCTGCTCCTCGTGAACTCCGTGCCCTTCGGCTCCGCGGATGCGCAGTACGGCCACGACCTCGGCTTCTACATCTTCCAGCTGCCCATGATCAACGTGCTCGCGGGCTATCTGGGGATGGTCGCGCTGCTCGCGTGCATCGCCGGGATCGTCGCCCACTACCTGTTCGGCGGCGTGCGCCCGCGTGAGACGCGCGGCTTCGAGATCACGAAGGCCGCCCGGGTGCAGCTCGCCTCGGCGCTCGCGGTGCTGGTCCTCATCCAGGCGGTCCGCCTGTTCCTGTGGCGCTACGGCAAGCTCACGGACGACTCCGGCCTGGTGACGGGTGCGACCTACGCGGACGTGCACGCCGCACTCCCGGCGATCCTCATCGTCGCCGTGGCCGCGGCGCTGGTGGCGGCACTCGTCTTCTCCACCGCCTACTTCCGCACGTTCCGGCTCACGGCGATCTCCGTGGGCATGCTCGTGGTGCTCGGCGGCGTCGCCGTCCTCGGCTTCCCCGCTGCCGTGCAGCAGTTCCAGGTGAACCCGTCCCAGCAGAGCCTGGAGGCGGACTACATCAACCGGCATCTCGAGGCCACGCGGGACGCCTATGACATCGACGACGTGGACGTCATCCCGTACAACCCGCAGACGGAGGGCGAAGCGGGTGCGCTGCGCCGTGACGCCGTGACGGCGGCGAGCGTGCGTCTGCTCGATCCGAACCTGGTCTCGGACACGTTCCGCCAGCTGCAGCAGAGCCGCTCGTACTACGCGTTCCCGGAGCAGCTCGACGTCGACCGCTACGACATCGACGGCGAGACCGAGGACACGGTCATCGCGGTGCGCGAGCTCAACCCGAACGCGCAGTCGGACAGCACCTGGGTCAACCAGGCGACGGTCTACACGCACGGGATCGGCGTCGTCGCCGCGTACGGCAGCCGGCAGGGCCAGGACGGCGAGCCGGTGTTCTTCGAGGACAGCATCCCCGCCTCGGGCGTGCTCACCGAGCAGTCGGAGTACGAGCCGCGCGTGTACTTCGGCGAGCGCTCCACGCAGTACTCGATCGTGGGCGCGCCGGAGGGCGCGGACCCGGTCGAGCTCGACTACCCGGCGGACGAGGACGAGGGCTCCGGCCAGGTGAACTACACGTTCACGGGTCAGGCCGGCCCCAGCGTGGGCAACCTCTTCAACCGCCTCCTCTACGCGATCAAGCTCCAGGACGAGCAGATCGTGCTGGCGGACACCGTGAATGAGGAGTCGCAGATCCTCTACGACCGGACCCCGCGGGAGCGCGTGCAGAAGCTCGCGCCGTTCCTCGAGGTGGACGGCGACCCCTACCCGGCCGTGGTGGACGGGAAGATCAAGTGGATCCTGGACGGCTACACGACGTCCAACCAGTACCCGTACTCGCGGCCCTCGGTCCTCCAGGAGGCCACGAGCGACGCCAACACGGAGAACACCAATGCGGTGGCGACCCTGCCGGACCAGCAGGTGAACTACATCCGCAAC
>NZ_JALAHB010000012.1 GCF_022712115.1 Brevibacterium sp.
GTGACGACGGCCCCCACCCGAACGGAGGAACGCGATGAGGAAGCCCCTTCGCCATGTGGCGCTGGTGGGTCTCGTGATGTTCGCCCTGCTGTTCGGCTCCACCAGCTACGTGCAGTTCTTCTCCGCGAAAGCGCTCAACGAGGACCCGCTCAACTCCCGGTCGTTCTATGCGGAGCTCACCCGCGAACGCGGCGCCATCCTCGTGGACGGCACGCCCATCGCCTCCTCCGTGCCCACGGACGACGCCTACAAGTTCCAGCGCACCTACGGGGGCGAGGGCCTGCCGGCGGAGCAGTACGCCTCGCTCACCGGCTACTTCTCGATCGCCTCCGGCAGCAGCGGGCTGGAGCGGGCGGAGAACGGCCTGCTCAGCGGCACGGACGACGCACTGTTCTACGACCGCGTCCGCAGCGTGTTCACGGGCGAGGAGCCCATGGGCGCCGCCGTGGAGCTCACCATCGACCCTGAGGCGCAGCGGGCGGCCTGGGAGGGCCTCGGCGGACAGCGCGGCGCCGTCGCCGCGCTCAATCCCAAGACCGGTGAGATCCTCGCGATGGTCTCCACACCGGGCTGGGACCCCAACGCGCTGGCCTCCCATGACACGGAGACGGCCCAGAACGCCTACAACAGCCTCATCGACGACGAGGCGAACCCCGCGTTCAACCGCGCGATAGGCGGCAACCTCTACCCGCCCGGGTCCACCTTCAAGATGATCACCGCGGCGGCGGCCCTGGAGTCCGGCGACTACACGAAGGACTCCGAGCTGGACGCCCCGGACGTCCTCTCCCTCCCGCAGACCAGCGCCACCATCCGCAACGCGGGCGGAGCCTCCTGCGGCGGGGGCGGCAAGGCGACCCTGGAGCACTCCCTCGTCGTCTCCTGCAACACCTCCTTCGCCCAGCTGGGCATGGATCTGGGCGCGGACGCACTGGACGAGCAGGCCCGGAAGTTCGGGTTCGGCCAGGACATGGAGATCCCGCTGCGGGTGACCCCGTCCTCGTTCCCGGCGGACCCCAACCCGCCGCAGACGGCACAGTCCGCTCTGGGCCAGTTCGAGGTCCGTGCCACGCCCCTGCAGATGGCGATGGTCGCCTCCGGCATCGCCAACGACGGTGTCGTCATGCAGCCGCAGCTCATCGACAACGTCCGCAACTCGCGCACCCTGGACACCATCTCGGAGTCCCGCCCGCATGAGTTCTCCCGCGCGCTCAGCGGGGACAGCGCGGAGCAGATGCAGGAGATGATGGTGGAGCAGGTGCGCTCCGGCACGGGACAGGTCGCGCAGATCCCGGGTGTGGACGTGGGCGCCAAGACCGGCACCGCCCAGCATGCGGAGGGTGCTGCCCCGCATGCCTGGTTCACCTCCTTCGCCCCGGCCGACGATCCCGAGATCGCCGTGGCCGTGGTCGTGGAGAACGGCGGCAACGCCGGCAGCGAAGCGTCAGGTGCCCGCGTCGCAGGGCCCATTGCGAAATCGGTCATGGAAGCGGTGATAGGCGAATGAGGCCCCAGCCCGGCACGGTCCTAGGAAACAGGTACGAGCTCACCGCACGCATCGCCGTGGGCGGCATGGGCGAGGTGTGGCGCGGCCGCGACAGCGTCATCGACCGCGAGGTGGCCGCGAAGATCCTCAAGGAGGAGTACCTCACCGACCAGGGCTTCCTCGCGCGCTTCCGGGCCGAGGCCCGCAGCATGGGCGCGGTCTCCGATCCCGGCATCGCCGCCGTCTACGACTACGGCGAGGAGAACGGCTCCCCGTACCTCGTCATGGAGTACGTGCCCGGTGAGCCGCTGTCCGCGCTCATCGACCGCAACCGCGTGCTGCCGGAGAACGACGTCCTGGAGCTCGCCGCGCAGACGGCGCAGGCCCTCGACGCCGCGCACCGCGCCGGGGTGGTCCACCGCGACATCAAGCCGGGCAACATCCTCGTCACCCCGGACTTCCGGGCCAAGATCACGGACTTCGGGATCGCCCGGGTGGCGGACCAGGCGCCGCTGACCAAGACCGGTCAGGTCATGGGAACCGCGCAGTACCTCGCTCCGGAGCAGGCCACCGGCAAGGGCTCCACGCCCAAGTCCGATCTCTACTCGCTGGGCATCATCATGTACGAGGCGCTGGCCGGGCAGCGGCCCTTCACCGGCGACTCGCAGGTGGCGATCGCGATCGCCCAGGTGAACAAGCCGGCTCCGGACCTGCCGGACACCGTCTCCGAGCCCGTGCGCAGGCTCGTGTCCTCCCTCCTGCGGAAGAAGCAGGACGAGAGGCCGCCCTCCGGCGCCGCGCTGGCCACCGCCGCCCGCTGCCTCATCGCCGGTGACGTGGCCGGAGCGGAATCGGCGGTGCCGCAGATGGCCGCCCAGGCCGCCACCGCCTCGGAGGCCGTGACCCGGGTCTTCAGCGAGCCTGACACGGGCGCCACCCGCGTCATGGCTCCGCACCAGGCGCAGGCCGCTCCGGAGCCGTCCGGCGACACCCGCGCCCTCCCCGTCCAGCAGGACGGGGAGCTGGCGGAGGAGGAGAAGTCCTCCGGCTCCATGAGCACCGGCATGAAGTGGACGATCGGCGTCCTCGCCGTGCTCGTGGCCGCAGGTCTGATCTGGGTCCTCTTCCTGCTGTTCGGTCCGCGGGGAGAGGCGGAGCCGGAGCCCGCGCAGACCGGTACGCCCACGGCCGAGGCCACGCCGGAGACCATCACGCTGAGCCCGTCCGACTACATCGGGCTGTCCGAGGCGAGCGCCACGAGCAACCTCGAGCAGCTGGGCCTCGAGGTCCGGAGCGTGAACGTGGCGTCCGACCGTGCCGAGGGCACCGTCTCCGACGTGCGCGAGGGGAACAACGGCTACGAGTTCACCGAGGGCGAGACGGTGACGATCGAGGTCTCCGCCGGTCCCGCAC
>NZ_JALAHB010000175.1 GCF_022712115.1 Brevibacterium sp.
CCCGGCCCGCTCGTCACCGTTGCGGTCACTCTGCTGATCCTCCGGGCGGATCGGTGGCTGCTGGAACGTCTGCTGCGGAGGCTCGACGAGCACTCCGTCGTGGGCTCCTTCGCGGGGCTGGGCTCCGGTCCACGCCCCTCCGAACCGGAGCGTTCGGGCTCCCGCGCCTCGTACGAACCCTTCCTCACGATGGGTCTGCACGGCCGGCGCTTCGTGACCCAGGGGCCGCGCGCCGTGAGGATCTCCGAGGTGTGGGAAAGGCTCCGGGAGACGGGTGACCTGCCGGCCGTTCCCGCGGGCATCGGTACTGTCCCCGGAGACATCGGCACGGTCCCCGAGGATGCGGCCTTCGCTGACCCCACAGGTGAGGCGGATGCCGCTGCCGCAGCCGGTCCGGGGGCCGGCCTCGGCGATGGGTCCGTACGCGGGACGGTGCGCGAGCCCATCCGCGTCTTCATCGGCAGGCTGGGGCATCCGGACCCGCGCGAGGCGGCCGAGGCCGCGGTCGCGGAACTCGAACGCACGGGTGCCTTCGACCGGCGGGCGATCCTGCTGGCGACGGGAACCGGATCCGGCTGGGTCCCTCCCTGGCAGGCCGCGGCCTTCGAGCACCTTCTCCGCGGCGACTGCGCCGTCGTCTCCGCGCAGTACAGCTTCGCCGGTTCCTGGCTCGCCTTCCTTCATCCACCGCAGCGCGGCGGTGGAGCTGTCCCTCGCGCTCCGCCGCGCGGTGCATGCCCGCCTCGATGCGATGCCGGCGAGCGAGCGGCCTCTGCTGTATGCGACGGGGGAGTCGCTGGGCGCATACGGAGGGCTGGGGGCGTACGGATCCGCGGGTGCCATGCTCCGGCGCCTCGACGGTGCGGTGTGGACCGGCACTCCGCGGGCCGCGCGGATCCTCGCGGAGCTGCTCCGCACCCGCAGGCGCGGATCCCCCGAGGTCCGCCCCGTGCACGGGACGGGGCGTCACTTCCGGTTCGTCGGCGGCCCACAGGACCTGTGGGCCGCCCCGGACGGGCTCGAGTACGGATCGTGGTCCCGACCGCGCGTGGTCTTCGCACAGCATCCCTCCGACCCCGTCGTCTGGTGGAGCCCCGCACTCGTCTGGCACCGTCCCGACTGGCTGCGCGAACCGCTGGGCCGCGGCGTCTCCCCGGCCCTGCGCTGGCGACCGTTCATCACGTTCGCCCAGCTGACGGTGGACATGCCGCGCTCGGTCGATATGCCCGGCGGATACGGACACAGCTACCACGGCGAGGTCGTCCACTACTGGAACGCGGTGCTCGGCACCGGTCTGTCCGCTCGCGCCTGCGAGGAGATCGCCGCCGCCATCGCTGCGGACCTCGCGCCCGCCGGAGGCAGCCTGCCGATCTCCGACGTGAGCGCACGCATCCTGTCCTGAGCGGGCAGGTGTGTGCTCGCTGTCCTCTTCGCGCTCGCGGGGCGTCCAGCCCTGGGCGGAGGGGTGAGTTCCCGGGGCTCCGCGTCCGCCGCGCACACTCCTTGGTCGATAGGCAGAACCACGGGGTGCAGTGTTCGCTGAGCGGGATCTGCCCGGCGAGCGAGGGCGGCCGGTGCATGGCGCGAACGGATGCAGAGAAGGGCGGGCGCGGAGGTTCTCACCTCTGCACCCGCCCTCTTACTGGAATCACCTCCGCCGCAGCCTGGGATCACCCCCTGCTGGGGCCGGGAGTCAACCGTGCTGCAGTTCCGCCGCTCCGGGCTCTCTCGCCGTTCCCCGCTCTTCCGTCGCGGTCACTGCGCCCTGCGGCGCGCGATGATCACTGCTGCGACACCCGCACTCAGCAGCGCCAGACCGGCCCCGAGGGCGCCGAGCCCTGCACCCGTGCGGGGCAGACGGCTGTCGTCGCCCCGGCCGGTGTCGCCCTGGCCATTGTCGTCACGATCGTTTCCGTTGCCGTTCCCGTTGTCACCGGAACCGTCCTCGTCGCCCTGCCCGTCACCGGGTGCCTCCGTGGGCTCTTCCCCGGGCCCCTCGGTCGGCTCACCCGTGGGCTCCTGGCCGGGGCCGTCGCTCGGCCCGTCCGTGGGCTCGCCTGTGGGCCCGTCCGTCGGTTCCTCTCCGGGTCCGCCGGTCGGCTCACCCGTCGGCTCCTCCCCGGGTCCGTCCTCTCCGCCGCGGTGCAGGCCCACCAGCAGCGGGTCGTGGTCGGAGGAGCGGAAGGCATCGGGCGCGTAGAGGTCCGTGACGTTGGTGTTGTACCGGCTGTATTCCAGCCCGATCGACTCCACCGAGTTGATGTTCCACACGTCTGCCCCGGCGACGTCCGCGGACAGCGAGGCGGAGGTGAGCACGTGGTCGAGGCTGCCCACTCGTCCGCCGAACAGGTAGGTCTGCTCGTCCGTATGCTCCTTGCCCACGTTCGCGTAGCCCGCTCCGTAGAGGACCTGCATGGGGTCCTCCTCCGTGTACGAGTTGAAGTCGCCCAGCAGCGCCACGTCCTCCGTGCCGGCCCTCTCCGCCTGTGCGTCCGCGAACTCCACGAGGGCCTCGGCCTGCCGCACGCGGTCCGCGTTGGAGCTGCCCTGGCCGTCGCCGTTGTCCACGTTCCCCTCGCCGGAGCCGGAGCCCTTGGACTTGAAGTGATTGACGATCGTCACGAATGTCCCGTCGTCCTCGGCGGCGCTCCCGCCGTCGGCAGCGGTCGCGCCCCGGGTGGCTCCTCCCGCGTCCGAGGCCGGGGCCCAGGCCTGCGCGAGAGGCTCGCGCGCGTTGGAGAAGGCGGGGGAGTCCGTGAGGATCTCCGAGTCTCCCACCGGCGTGACCTCCGCCGGCTGGTAGATGAACGCGGTGCGGATGACGTCCTCGGCCTCGGGCTGGCCTTCCGGCGAGGGCACGAAGTCCCAGGTGCCGGCTCCCGCGTCCGCATTGAGCGCGTCCACGAGGATGCTCAGCGCTTCGTCGCGGTCCTTGCCGAAGGCGGAGGAGCGCTCGATCTCCTCGAGCGAGAGCACGGAGGCGTCCAGCCCGTTGATCGCCGCGACGATCTTCGCCTGCTGGCGCTCGAAGCTCTCCTGCGTGGCCGCACCGCGGGCGTCACAGCCGCCGCGCACCGTGATCGGGTTGCCCTCACGGTCCTCGTAGAAGGTGCAGCCGGAGAGCTGGTCCCCGGTGGTGGGGAAGTAGTTGAGCACGTTGAAGCTGGAGAGCGTGAGGTCTCCGCCCACCTCCCGGGGCGCGGCCTCGCGCGTGTCCGCGAACTCCACCGGCTGCACGGTGTCCGCGTCGGCACCGGTGAG
The DNA here is from genome assembly GCF_022712115.1 of Brevibacterium sp. Lineage (GTDB taxonomy): Bacteria > Actinomycetota > Actinomycetes > Actinomycetales > Brevibacteriaceae > Brevibacterium > Brevibacterium salitolerans. The sequence continues at coordinate 3,262 of NZ_JALAHB010000175.1, forward strand.
CCATTCCGTGGGCTGCAGCCGCCACCGGTCGCGGCCGTAGGCCACCACGACGGGATCCGTGAAGGTCGCTGCGGCTCCCACGCGCACCGGGTCCTCGGTGGAGACATAGGCGACGGGCACGTCCGAGGCGCCCTGTGTGTAGTTGACGCTCGCGCCGTCGTCCAGGACGAACTCCCGCGCCTGATTCTCCGCCTCGAACGCCTGTGCCTCCGCGCCCGGAGCCACGACGTCGGTGGCCTGACGCAGCGGCTCGTCGCCGTTCACCAGCCCCACCTCGCCGTAGGCGTTCGTGCTGTAGGTGTCCGTGACGGTGATGTCACCGGTGGGCAGCATCAGCATGGACTCGAGGGATTCGCGCTCGCCCTCGTCCTCCGGGAACGCGCCCTCGAACGGGACCGGGGCCTCGGCGGGCCCGCCCTGCTGCAGACCGCCGGCGGCGACCGTGATCTGGGTCTGGCCGTAGTACTCGGAGACCTCGCCGGTGACCACCGCGGAATCTCCCACGGCCACCGTTCCCGCGGTCTGAGGGGAGTAGACGAAGATGCCCGAGGAGGCGCCTCCCAGCTCGTGATCCGCGCCGGTGCCCGAGGTCTGGAGCGTGTAGCCGTTCAGGCCTCCGTCCGCGTACACCGCGGTGACGACGCCGGTGGTGGTGACGGTCTGCCCCGTGTAGGGGGAGGTCTCGCCTGTGCCCTGGACCTCTTCGATGGTGAGCGTCTCGCCGGGCTCCACCGGATCCGGATCGGGCTCCTCGGCGCCCGGCAGCCGGTCCGGGGTCCCCGGCGCGGAGGTCCACGAGCCGTCCACCCGCTGCAGGGTCTCACCCCTGGCGGAGACCGCGCCGGTGGGTGTGGCCTCCTGGCCCTGCACGGCCTCCGGCAGAAGCGAGCCGCCGCCTGCCGTGACGCCCTTTCCGCCGGTCACGCCGCCCACCTGCTCGAAGCCGACGAGGGAGCCGTCCGCATCCACGGCGAAGGCGGAGGAGCCGTAGCTGCCGTCCGCCGCGCTGCCGCTGCTGACGGAGTTGGTGATCGGCACGCGCACCGCGAGTGCGCCGGAGTCTCCCACCTCCGTGCCCTCGGCCACCGTGACGACGTGGGCGGCGGACTGCGGCGTGCCGCCGCGGGTCACGCTGCCCACTGTCCAGCCGGAGAGATCGGTGCCGGGCTCGGCCGCGATCTCGATGAAGTCCGTGTCGTCACCGCCTGCGTAGGCGATCTCGGAGATCTCCGGCGCATCGGCCGCGTGCGCGGTGAGAGGAAGGAGGACCGGGCCGGTGACCAGGGCTGCGGTGACGGCGCCGGCCAGCAGCGGAAGCGGGCGGGAGGGAGATGTCATGGACGTCCTTCGGCAGTGAGGGCTTCTGTGGACCTGGTGCTCCTCCGCAGCGGGCCGCGGGCGGCTCGGGAGAGGAGTGCGGCATGGCGCATCCAGGGAACGCCCACACCGTACTCAGGCCATGTCCAGCTTATGTGTTCCCGCGGCGAACGGGAGATGAATTGGGCGGGGCGGCCCTCGCCGTCCTCACTGCAGGGGAGACACGCTGTCCGGTGGAGGGTCGCCGGACGGCGGGATCTCCGCCAGGAGGGTGTGGACGAGCGCGGTCATGGCCTGCGCCTGCAGCATGAGGCGAGGGCGGGTTCCGCGCGCGGTGAGGGCTCAGCGCTCGAGGGTGCGGCGGAAGAGCTCGCGGACCCAGTCCGGCAGGCGGGCCTCGGGCAGCCTCACGTCGAGCTCGGCCTCCGTGCAGGCGACCCGGTACACGTAGCGGTCCGGCTGCTGCGGGGGATCCTCCCGCCATTCCGGCGGCAGGCTCTCCGCGAGCAGACGCTTCCAGGCGGAGGCGTCCTCGCGGGGGAGCTCGCCCACCCGGAACTCCCGCGTGCGGCTCAGCCCGGCGAAGCCGCCGGAGCGGCCCAGCTGGACGGGCGTGTCGTCATC
>NZ_JALAHB010000176.1 GCF_022712115.1 Brevibacterium sp.
GGTGGCGGACGGAGGCCGGCGGGAAGCGGAGCATCGCCTCTGCGCCCAGCGACGGCTTCAGCAGGGTGAACAGCGCCACGCACACGATCACCACGAGGATGAGCGGACGGAACAGGGCCTCCGGCACCACAGTGGCGAGCATCGCCCCGAGCACCGCGCCCACGAGGGCGAGCGCCGCCGCCGGCAGCGCCGCGGACTTGTCCGGCTTCACTTTGCGCAGATACGTGACCGCGGAGACCGTGGTGCCGGCGATCGATCCCACCTTGTTGGTCGCCAGCGCCTGCACCGGGGTGATGCCCGGGACCAGCATGAGGACCGGCAGCTGGATGATTCCGCCGCCGCCCACCACTGCATCCAGCCAGCCGGCGAGCATGCCCGCCGCCAGCAGGAGCAGGAGGAGGCCCGCGGTGACCTCGACCGGCCCGGCGGCGGCGAGGATCACAGGCTGCGGAAGTCCGCGCGGGTGCTTCCCGCCGCCGCGTAGCCGGCGTCCACGCGCTCGATGACGGCGGCGACGGCGTCATCGACCGGCAGATCCGTGCTGGTGCCTGCTCGCCGATCACGCAGCTCCACCGTGCCGTCTGCCAGTCCGCGGCCCACGACCAGCACCGTGGGGATGCCGAGCAGCTCCGCGTCGCCGAACTTCACGCCCGGGCTCGTCTTCCTCCGGTCATCGACGAGCACGCGGATGCCCGCCGCCTCGAGCTCCGCGGTCAGCGTCTCCGCCTTCTCGAAGACGGTCGCGTCCTTGCCCGTCGCGACGATGTGCACGTCCGCCGGGGCCAGCGGCTGCGGCCAGATGAGGCCCCTGTCGTCGTGGTGCTCCTCCGCGATGCAGGCCATCACCCGGGTCACGCCCACACCGTAGGACCCCATCGTCACGGTCCGCGCCTTGCCGTTCTCGTCCAGCACGGTGAGCCCGAGGGCCTCCGCGTAGCGGGTGCCGAGCTTGAAGACCTGGCCGATCTCCACGCCGCGCGCCAGCTCGAGCTCGCCCGAGCCGTCCGGGGCCGGATCGCCGGGACGCACCTCGGCCGCCTCGATGGTGCCGTCGGCGGTGAAGTCGCGGCCGTAGACGAGGTCGTACACATGACGGCCGTGCTCGTTCGCCCCCGTCACCCAGCGCGTTCCCTCGACGACGCGCGGGTCCACGAGGTAGCGCAGGCCGGTGGAGGACTCCAGGCCCAGCAGCGGTTCGGAGAGGGAGAGGCCGGGCCCGATGTAGCCCTTGACGAGCTGCGGCAGGCCGGCGAGATCCGCCTCGGTCGCGGGCTCCACCTCGATCTCGCCCTCGCCGAGGACTCCCGTGCCCTCCGCACGGCCCAGGTCCACCTCGCGGTCACCGGGCAGGCCGATGACCACGATCTCGCGCTCACCGGTGGCATGGGTGACCGCGACGACGACGTTCTTCAGGGTGTCCGCCGCCGTCCACTCGCGGTCCGCGCGCGGGTTCAGCGCATTGGAGGCGGCGACGAGCGTCTCGATGGTGGGGGTGTCCGGGGTGTCCTCGACGTGCGCGGCGGGCACGTCCGAGGCGTCCACCGGATCCGGCACCACCGTGGTGACTGCCTCGACGTTGGCCGCATAGCCGCCGGCGGTGCGGACGTAGGTGTCCTCGCCGACCTCCGAGGGGTACAGGAACTCCTCCGTGCCGGAGCCTCCCATGGCGCCCGGCGTCGCCTCGACGATGACGTAGGGCAGACGGAGGCGGTCGTAGATGCGGACGTAGGCGTCGCGCATCTTCCGGTAGGACTCGTCCAGGCCCTCGTCCGTGAGATCGAAGGAGTAGGCGTCCTTCATGATGAACTCGCGCCCGCGCAGCAGACCGGCCCGGGGGCGGGCCTCGTCCCGGTACTTGGTCTGGATCTGGTAGATGGAGAGCGGCAGCTCCTTGTAGGAGGAGTAGAGGTCCTTCACCAGCAGGGTGAAGACCTCCTCGTGCGTGGGCGCCAGCAGGTAGTCCGCGTCCTTGCGGTCCTGCAGACGGAAGATCCCCTCGCCGTAGGCCTCCCAGCGCCCCGACTTCTGGTACGGCTCCGCGGGGAGCAGGCTGGGGAAGTGCACCTCCTGGCTGCCGGCGCGCTCCATCTCCTGCCGCACCACCGTCTCGATGCGGCCCAGGACCTTGAGACCCAGCGGCAGCCACGTGAAGATGCCCGGTGCGGAACGGCGGATGTAGCCGGCGCGGTGCAGCAGCCTGTGGCTCGCGACCTCCGCGTCGACCGGGTCTTCCTTGAGCGTTCGCACGAACAGCGTGGACATGCGCAGGGGCACGGAGGACTCCTCTTCGACACAGTCTGATGGGATGCGGGCTCCACGCGCCGGCACGGGGTGCGGGCGCGCGCGAATCCGCTGAAACCCTATCACCGCCGCGTCCCCACCCTGTCTGCGATGTGGACCCGGAGTGCAGGGTGTGAGCCCGGTCGTCAGCATGCTCCACCCTGTCTGCGATGTGGACCGGCAGAGCACGGTGCGAGCCCGGTCGTCAGCATGAGGAGAACTGCGAACACCGACCGGAGGAGTGCACGTGTCCCTCGACCCTCAGCAGGACGACGCCCCGCAGGCGGGCTTCCTTCCCCTCGACGGCGGCCGGGTCCTCGAGCTGGGCAACTACATCGCCGCGCCCACCGCCGGACGCATGCTCGCGGACTTCGGCGCAGAGGTGATCAAGGTCGAGCGGCCGCGCACCGGCGACGAGCTGCGGAACTGGAAGCTGCACACCGGCACCACCTCGCTGCTCTTCCGCACGATCAACCGCAACAAGCGCTCCGTGGTCCTGGACCTGCGCTCCGAGGCGGGGCGCGAGGCCGTGCTCGCCCTGGTCCGCGATTCGGACGTCCTCCTCGAGAACTTCCGTCCGGGCACCCTGGAGAGGTGGGGCCTGGGTCCCGAGGTGCTCGAGGAGGCGAACCCGGAGCTCGTCCTCGTGCGGGTCTCCGCCTTCGGTCAGACCGGCCCGCTCGCGGAGCGCCCGGGATTCGCCGCCGTCGCCGAGGCCCACTCCGGCTTCCGCGACCTCGTGGGTGATCCGGACCGGCCGCCGGTGCGGGTGGGCGTGAGCATCGGCGATTCGATCGCGGGGATGCAGGCCGCGTTCGGCGCGTGCATGATGCTGTTCGAACGGGAGCGCAGGCGGTCTGCAGGGGCCGCAGGAACCCCGGGATCCGGCGCACGGACGGAAAGCACGGCCTCGGGCGCAGGCTCCTCCCCCACCCTCGCGCAGCGCACGGTGGACGTCGCCCTGCACGAGGCGATGTTCTCCGTGCTGGAGTCGCTGGTCCCGGACTACTCCGCCACGGGCACGCTGCGGCGGCGCACGGGCGGCCGGATGGAGGGCATCGCCCCCACCAACGCCTACCTCTGCGCCGGCGGGCGCTCCGTCGTCATCGCCGGCAACGGCGACGGGATCTTCTCCCGCTACATGCGGGTGATCGGCCGCCCGGACCTGGCGGAGCGGGAGGACCTGCAGACCAATGCCGGCAGGTGGGCGGCGCGGGACGAGCTCGACGAGGCCATCGGGGCCTGGACGACCCCGCGCAGCGTCGAGGAGGTGCTGGAGGCACTGGAGGCCGCGGATGTGCCCGCCGGTCCGATCCACACGGCCGCGGACCTCGTGCGGGACCCGCAGCTGCTCGCCCGCGCCATGATCCAGCCCCGGGACGTGGCGGTCGTCGACCACGCAGGCGAGGACGGGGACGCCGTGCTGCGCGACATCGCCTTCCCCGGCATCACTCCGGTGCTCGGCGGCACGAGCCTGCCCATCCGCACACTCGGCCCGGACCTGGGCGCGGACACCGCGGACGTGCTCGCTCGCGCAGGCCTCGACGAGGAGACCGTCCGACGCATCGAGGAGGAGACCCGATGACCACCGCATCCGCAGCCCCTGTCGCATCCGCCCGCCCCGTCCCGGCGCTCCGGGACGTCACCCTGCGCGACGGCCTGCAGCTCACCGGCGGGCTGCTGGCCACGGAGACCAAGCTGGAGGTGATCCGCGAGCTGCTCGCCGCCGGCGTCCCCCAGCTGGAGATCGGCTCGATGGCCCGCCCGGACCTCGTCCCGCCGCTGGCGAACACGCTCGAGGTCGTCGCGGAGCTCACACCGGAGGAGCTGGACCGCTCCTGGGTCTGGGTCGCCACCCCGCGCAACGTGGAGCGCGCCGTGGCGGCGGGCGTGACGCGCATGCAGTACTGCCTGTCCGTCTCGGATGCGCACAACCGGGCGAACGTGGGCCGGTCCGCGGAGGAGTCGATGGCAGCGCTCCCCCGCGCCCTCGACATCGCCGCCGAGGCCGGGGCCGAGCTCCAGCTCTGCCTCGCCACGGCCTTCACCTGCCCCTTCGACGGTCCCGTGGACCCGGAGCGCACGCTCGGCCTCGTTAAGGACCCGCGTGCGCAGCGGTGCACCGAGGTCGTCGTGGCTGACACCCTCGGCCAGGCGGATCCCGCGCAGGTCGGCTCCCTCGTGGCCGCCGCCGATGCCGCGGCACCCGGGCACGGCATCGTCTTCCACGGACACGACACGTGGGGGATGGGAGCCGCGAACGCACTGGCCGCCGCCCGGGCCGGTGCCGTCGCCGTCGACGGTGCGCTGGGCGGACTGGGCGGCTGCCCGTTCGCGCCCGGAGCCTCCGGCAACACCTCCAGCGAGGACATCCTCTTCGCGCTCAAGCCCGAGTGGCTCACACCGGAGAGGTTCGCGCGGATCGTGCGGCTGGGCGAACGGATCACGGAGGAGCTGGGAGAGCGGAGCACCTCCAAGGCCGCCCAGGGAGCGCGCTCCAGGGCCGAGGCATTCGGCTGGGTGATCCGCTGAGGCAGGTAGCACGGACCGGATAGTCTGACCGGGACCAGGTCATGTGCCGGGGCCGCAGCGGAGCGACCCCGCATCAGGAGCGAGGAGGCCCCTGTGCCCGCAGCCACCGTCGCCGTCGTCCAGACCGGCCCCGTCCCCTTCGATTCCCACGCCACGGCCCGGAAGGTCGCAGGGCTCATCGCCGCCGCCGCGGAGCGCGGCGCGGAGCTCGCGGTGTTCCCGGAGGCCACACTCGGCACCTACCCCAAGGGCCTCGCCTTCGGCGCACCGCTGGGCCGCCGCACGGAGGCCGGCCGGGACGAGTACGCGCAGTACCACCGGGCCTCCGTCACCCTCGCGGGCGAGGAGATCGCCGTCGTCGCGGAGGCCGCCGCCGCGCACGGGGTCTTCGTGGTCATCGGCATCATCGAGCGGGTGGGGGCGACGCTGTACTGCACCTCCGCCCACATCAGCCCCGAGGACGGTGTGGTGGGCCACCACCGCAAGCTCATGCCCACCGGTGCGGAGCGACTGGTCTGGGGCTTCGGGGACGGGAGCACGCTGCCGGTGCACGAGACCGGGTTCGGCCGGCTGGGCTCGGTCATCTGCTGGGAGA
>NZ_JALAHB010000177.1 GCF_022712115.1 Brevibacterium sp.
ACATCGCCCCGTCCGGAACCGCCCCGTCCGGAACCAGGACCGCTTCGTCGCGCGCTCGCGCCCCGCGCGCTCGTACCCCGTGCACCGCCGCCCCGCGGGGCGGACCGGGCGGGCAGCAGCGGCCCCAGCTCGGCCTCGGCGAAGGCTCGCAGCACAGGCACCTCCCGCAGCCGCGCGATCACTCCCCGCAGCCGCACGTCCGCGAACCGGTGGAACAGGCGCCGGTGCACCTGCATGGTCGCGACGATGCCCGCCACCTGGATCGCGCTCTCGAGCTCCGCCCCCGCCTCCGTGATCCGGTCCGAGGACCGCCCCACTCCCACGTCGAGCAGCTGTGAGGGCTGTCCGAAGGACGCGTTCACCCTCGTGAGGACCGCCGTGAGCACGGCATCGCAGTCCTGGTCCGCGGACAGCCCCAGGATCGCGACGAACACGCCGGACCGCAGCCCTCCGGAGAGCAGAGGCACACCCGCCTGCCGTGCGGCCGCTCCGAACTCCTCTCGCAGGGCGCGCTCCCGCAGCTGCGCGTCACGCGGCTCGGTGCCGCCGTGGTCGCCGAGGCGGATCGCGACGGGGACGTAGACCTCGCCGCGACGCATCCCCAGCGAGCCCGCACGCGCAAGGGCCCGCTCCTCACCCATGCTGCCGGGCGGCATGAGCTCGTGGAGGAACTCCACCGTGGCCTGCTGCAGCAGGTCCCGCTCGCCCTGGCTGGCCATCCGCGCCATCGTGATCGCCTGTCCCGCACGCTCGAGTACCTGCGCGGCGTCCGCATCCCCGGTCACCGCCCGGGGCGCGACGAGGCGGCCCCAGCGACGGCCCTGCACGCCCACGGGCACCTGGATTCCTGCGGCCTCACGCGGCCAGTCGGCCAGGAGCGCGTCCATCGGCACCCCGCCTCCGTCGAAGGCGAGCACGCGACGCCGCGCATCCTCGAGCACCACCGGCGTGTCCGCCAGTTCCGCCGTCACCGCCACGATGCGCTGCTCGTCCGCACCGTCCAGGGAGAGCGAGGTGAACACCTCGTGGATGCGGTGGGCGAACTCCACCCGCGCCAGCTGCGCCCCGATCAGCAGACGATGGGCGGCCTGAGTGATCCGCACGAAGCGGGTGCGCGCGGTGAGGACGATGACCGGCAGGGCGACCCCCTCGGCAGCCGCGGCGACGACGCCCCGGGCCTCCATGTCCGGCCGGCCCTCCGCGTCCACCACCTCGATGACGAAGGCCGCTGCACCGGCGGCGGCGAGCCTGCGCAGGAAGGTCCGCGTACGCGCCGGCGAGGACCGGAACATCTCACTGCTGGAGAGGATGACCTCGCCGCCCTCCAGCAGCGAGGCGACCTCCTCCGTCTCCGCGATGTGCACCCAGCTGACGGCCTCGCTCAGCCTCCGGGCACCGGTGAGCACCTCGGGACGCCCGCGGCGCACCTCCTCGAGGTCGAGCACCGCCTGCACCGTCACCGGGGCCACCGTCGCTGGTGTGTCTGCCATACCTCGGATGCTACAGAGTGTCAGCGCAACGCTGGTGAAAGTTACAGTCCGTCACTTCCGGGCCTCAGTGGGGACGGTCACACTGAGCGCAGCACCCCACCCTCGAAGACCCCGGAAGGGAGAACCCGTGACCGTCCTCAGCCACTGGATCGACGGAGCACCCGCCCCCGCACCTGCAGATTCGCGCCTCGCGGACATCGTCAACCCCGCCACCGGAGTCGTCTCCGGCCAGGTGCCGCTGGCGAGCGCGGAGCTCACCCGCAAGGCCGTCGCCTCCGCAGCCGCCGCCTTCCCCGGCTGGCGCGACACCTCGCTGTCCAGGCGCACCCAGATCGTCTTCCGCTTCCGCGAGCTCCTCAACGAGCGCAAGGAGGAACTCGCCGCCATCCTCACCGCAGAGCACGGCAAGGTCCTCCCCGACGCGCTCGGGGAGATCAGCCGCGGCCAGGAGGTCGTCGAGTTCGCCTGCGGTATGCCCCACCTCCTCAAGGGCGGGCACACCGAGAACGCCTCGACGGGCGTGGACGTGCACTCGGTCCGCCAGCCGCTGGGAGTCTCCGTCATCATCTCTCCCTTCAACTTCCCCGCGATGGTGCCCATGTGGTTCTTCCCCGTCGCGATCGCCGCCGGCAACACCGTCGTCCTCAAGCCCAGCGAGAAGGACCCCTCCGCCGCCAACTGGATGGCCGAGCTCTGGCGCGAGGCCGGCCTGCCGGAGGGCGTCTTCACGGTGGTCCACGGCGACAAGGAGGCCGTCGACGCCCTCCTCACGGATCCCCAGGTCTCCTCCGTCTCCTTCGTAGGCTCCACTCCCATCGCGCAGCACGTCTATGAGACGGCTGCGGCTCACGGCAAGCGGGTCCAGGCGCTCGGCGGCGCCAAGAACCACATGCTCGTACTGCCCGACTCGGACCTCGACCTCGCCGCGGACTCCGCGGTCAACGCCGGCTACGGGGCCGCGGGCGAGCGCTGCATGGCGATCTCCGTCGTCGTGGCGGTGGATTCCATCGCCGATGAGCTCGTGGACAAGATCGCCGAGCGCACGCGCACCCTCAAGGTGGGCGACGGCACGCGCGGCACGGACATGGGTCCCCTCATCACCGCCGCGCACCGGGACAAGGTGGCCGGCTACATCGACGCGGGCGTCGAGGCCGGGGCGAAGCTCGTGCTCGACGGTCGTCAGGTGAGCGTCGACGCGGACAGCGAGCGCGCCTTCCTCAACCCCACCCTGTTCGACCGCGTCACCCCGGACATGTCGATCTAAACGGACGAGATCGTCGGCCCCGTGCTCTGCGTGGTCCGCGTGGACAGCTACGACGAGGGTCTCGCGCTCATCAACGCCAACCCCTACGGCAACGGCACCGCGATCTTCACCAACGACGGAGGTGCGGCCCGCCGCTTCGAGAACGAGGTGCAGGTGGGCATGGTCGGCGTGAACGTGCCGATCCCCGTACCGATGGCCTACTACAGCTTCGGCGGCTGGAAGAACTCGCTGTTCGGCGACACCCACGCCCACGGCACGGAGGGCGTGCACTTCTTCACCCGGGGCAAGGTGGTCACCAAGCGCTGGCTGGATCCCAGCCACGGCGGCCTCAACCTCGGCTTCCCCACCAACGCCTGAACCGCCCCTGCCCACCGCACACGCCCGAGGAGGCGACATGACAGTCACACAGGAGGCACTCGCCCGGGGCCGGCGCGCCTACGAGCTGGACCGGAAGCACGTCTTCCACTCCTGGCAGGCGCAGGGGCCGTTCGACCCCATGACGATCACGCGCACGGCCGGCTCCAGGGTGTGGGACGGTGAGGGCCGCGAGCTGCTCGACCTCTCCTGCCAGCTCGTGAACACGAACATCGGCCACCAGCACCCCGCCGTGGTGAAGGCCATCCAGGACCAGGCCGCGGACATCTGCACGATCGCCCCGCAGCACGTCAACGACGCCCGCTCCGAGGCCGCCCGCCTCATCGCGGAGCTGGCGCCCGAGGGCCTGGACCGCGTGTTCTTCACCAACGGCGGCGCGGACGCCAATGAGCACGCGATCCGCATGGCGCGGCTGCACACCGGCAGGCAGAAGGTGCTCTCCGCCTACCGCAGCTACCACGGCGGGACGCAGCTGGCCGTGAATGTCACGGGGGATCCGCGGCGATTCCCCAACGACTCCCCCGGCGAGGGCGTCGTGCACTTCATGCCCGCCTACACCTACCGCTCGCACTTCGGCTCGGAGACCGAGGCCGAGGAGACCACGCGCGCGCTGCGCCACCTCGAGGACATGATCACGCTGGAGGGCCCGGCGAACATCGCCGCGGTCATCCTCGAGACCGTGCCCGGCACGGCGGGGATCTACGGGCCGCCGCCGGGATACCTCGCCGGAGTCCGCGAGCTGACCCGGAAGCACGGGATCATGTACATCGCGGACGAGGTGATGGCCGGCTTCGGGCGGACCGGGGCATGGTTCGCAGTGGACCACTGGGACGTCGCCCCGGACCTCCTCACCTTCGCCAAGGGAGTGAACTCCGGATACGTGCCGCTGGGCGGTGTGGTGATCTCCGAGCCGGTCTACGAGACCTTCGTGGACCGGCAGTACCCCGGCGGCCTCACCTACTCCGGGCATCCGCTCGCCTGCGCCGCCGCGGTCGCGACCATCACCGCGATGCGCGAAGAGGGCATGATCGAGAACGCAGCGCGACTGGGCCGCGAGGTGATCGGCCCGCGGCTGGAGGCGATGAAGGCCGCGCACCCCTCGGTGGGCGATGTGCGCGGGCTGGGCTGCTTCTGGGCGATCGAGCTGGTGAAGGACAGGGAGACCCGCGAGCCGCTGGCCCCCTACGGCGGGAGCTCGGACGCGATGAACGCCGTGCTGGGTGCGATCAGGGCCGGGGGCGTGCTGCCCTTCGCCAACTTCAACCGCATCCACGTGGTCCCGCCGCTCAACATCGCCGATGCGGACCTGCACACGGGCCTCGACGTCATCGACCGCGCGCTGAACGAAGCGGACGCACACGTGGGGTGAGGGGCTGGGGATGAGCCGCAGCTGATCAGGCCGCGACAGCAGCGCACTCGGTTCGGGGCCGGTTCCGCATCAGCGGGACCGGCCCGAGCCGCATCTCGCGAGCGGCACCCGGCTCTTGATTTAACGAGTCGAACAGTCTAGAAAAAGGGTATGACATCGTCGTCCGCCGTGCTCCCGCAGGAGAACAGCACTGTTCGCCGGAAGCGCGGCCGTCCGCCCAAGGACCAGAGCCTGCCCGGTGCCCCACGCCAGAGAATGCTGCGCGCCGGGACGGCGATCCTCACGGAGAAGGGCCTGAGCACCGTGGGGATCGAAGAGATCCTCACCGCCGCAGGCGTTCCCAAGGGCTCCTTCTACCACTACTTCCCCAGCAAGGAGGCCTTCGGCCTCGCCGCCGTGGACTCCTATGCGGAGTACTTCGCCGCCAAGCTGGACCGCTGGTTCACAGATGCCTCGCTCAGCCCGCTGGAGCGGCTGCGCGGCTTCATCGCAGACGCCACCGCCGGCATGGCGAAGTACGACTACCGGCGGGGCTGCCTGGTGGGGAACCTGGGCCAGGAGATGGGCGCATTGCCCGCCTCCTTCCGCACGCGGATCATCGCCGCTCTGGAGGACTGGGAGGAGCGGACCGCTGCCTGCCTGCGAGCCGCCGAGGCCGCAGGCCAGATCCGCGCGGGCGCGGACTGCCGGCAGCTCGCCCACATCTTCTGGGTCGGCTGGGAGGGCGCGGTGCTCCGCGCCAAGCTCGAAAGCCGCCCCGATGCCCTGCGCGCGTTCGAGGAGGGCTTTCTGACCATGATCGGCGCGGAGACGGCGTTGAGCACACCGCAACCCACACAGCGCGGCGACGACGCCGCAGAGAAGGAGGACGGAGCATGAGCGACAGCTTCAGGGCAGTGCTGATCAGCGAGGACGAGGGAGGCCAGCGGGTCGAGGTCGCGGACGTCCCCGTAGACCGGCTGCCGGCAGGGGACGTCACCGTGGCGGTGGAGTGCTCGACCCTCAACTACAAGGACGCCCTCGCCCTCACCGGCAGCGGCAAGATCGTCCGGAGCTTCCCGATGGTCCCCGGCATCGACTTCGCCGGCACCGTGACGGAATCCTCCAGCCCGGACTACGCACCGGGTGATCGCGTCGTCCTCAACGGCTGGGGCGTGGGCGAGCGCCACTGGGGCGGACTGGCCGAGCGTGCGCGGGTGAGCGCGGACTGGCTGGTGCCCCTGGAATCCGCGTTCACCCCGCAGCAGGCGATGAGCATCGGCACCGCCGGGTACACCGCGATGCTGTGCGTCATGGCCCTCGAACGCCACGGCGTCACCCCGGACAGCGGCGAGGTGCTCGTCACGGGAGCCTCGGGCGGTGTGGGCAGCATCGCCGTCGCCGTGCTCGCGAAGCTCGGGTACACGGTCGTCGCCGTCACGGGCAGGCCGGAGGAAGAGGAGTACCTCACCGGACTGGGCGCTTCCCGGATCCTCCCGCGCTCCGATTTCGAAGGACCCGGCAGGCCGCTGGCCAAGGAGCAGTGGGCCGGTGCCGTCGACGTCGCGGGCGGTCATGTGCTGGCCAACGTCTGTGCCTCGACCAGGTACCGGGGGACGGTGGCCGCCTGCGGTCTCGCCGCCGGCATGGACCTCCCCGCCACCGTGGCCCCCTTCATCCTCCGCGGCGTCACCCTGGCCGGGATCGACAGCGTCATGTGCCCGCAGGAGGACCGCCGGGAGGCGTGGCGCCGGCTCGCCCAGGACCTCGATCCCGCCGTGCTGGAGCCGATGACCGAGGCGATCTTCCTCGACGAGTGCGCCTCCACGGCGGAGAAGCTGCTGGCAGGCCGGGTGCGCGGCCGCGTGATCGTGCCGATCGCGGGCGACTGATCTGCACCCGGCCTGACCAGCACCCGGCCTGAGCCGCCTCGGCCTCCTGCCCGATCGACCTGCACCGGGCCTCCACCCGCAGTCCGCACACACCGGGACTCACCCACCGAATCAGCGCAAGGAGTCACGCCATGACCGAACAGACCGCACCCGCGCATCCCATCAGCCGCTTCCCCGTCCCCGAGCTCGCCGAGCTCCCCGAGGACATCCGCGAGCGGATCCTCGCCGTCCAGGAGAAGTCCGGCTTCGTCCCCAACGTCTTCCTGGCGCTCGCGCACCGCCCGGAGGAGTTCCGCGCATTCTTCGCCTACCACGACGCGCTCATGGAGAAGCCCGCCAACCTCACGAAGGCGGAGCGGGAGATGATCGTCGTCGCCACCTCGGGCCTCAACCAGTGCCAGTACTGCGTGGTGGCCCACGGCGCCATCCTCCGCATCCGGGCGAAGGATCCCCTCATCAGCGACCAGCTCGCGACCAACTACCGCAAGGCGGACATCACGGACCGCCAGCGGGCCATGCTCGACTTCGCAGTGAAGGTCTCGCAGGAGGCGTACGCCGTGGACGAATCCGACTACGCGGCGCTGCATGCGCACGGCTTCACGGACGAGGACGTCTGGGACATCGCCGGGATCTCCGCGTTCTTCGGCCTCTCCAACCGCCTGGCGAACGTCACGGGGATGCGCCCCAACCCCGAGTTCCACAGCATGGGCCGAGGCTGAGGCACCCACGGCCCCGCCGTCGCCCCCATCCGGCGACCTCGTGAAAGACCCGCCCGGCGGCAAGGGCCTGCGGGCCGAGGCCGATGCCCGCCTGCGATAGGAGGACCCCATGTCACTCGTCAGCGTCATCGATTCCGGAAACATGTGCACCGTCCGCCTCGAACGGCCCGAGCGGAAGAACGCCCTGAACTTCGATCTGGTCGAACAGCTCTGCGCCGCAGTGGAGGCAGCCGATGCCCGTCCCCGTATCCGCCTCATCGAGATCCGAGGAGCAGGCACAGGATTCTGTGCGGGCGATGACATCCGGGGCATGGGCACCGAGGAGCATCCCCTGCCGAGCGACCCCTTCGTGCGCGGCGGCAAAGGCTACGTGGCCGTCGTGAGGTGCATCCGCAGATGCAGGAAGCCGGTCATCGCGAACCTGCACGGATTCGCCATCGGCGCAGGCCTCCTCGTCGCACTCGCTGCCGACCTCATCACGGCCGAGCCGACGACGAAGGTGGCCGCACCGTTCGCCCGCCTCGGCATCGCGGCAGGCGCACTCATCGCGGAATCCGGCGTCCCGCACCGGGTCGCGAACGAGATGGTCCTGGGCGGGCGCCGGCTCGATGCGCGAAGGCTGTACGACCTCGGTGTGGTCAACCACATCGGTGAAGAGGAGCAGCGCGAGGGCTGGATACGGGAGATCGCGGAGTACCTCTCCACTGCGGCCGCACCGGCCGTCCGCGCCGTCAAGCATGCGGGGACGGCGAGCGGGCCGGCGGCCACCGAACGATCCTGCCAACTGGAGGAGTTCCTCCTCGCCGGCACGTACGGCAATCCGAACTACGCCGAGGGCAAGGCCGCGTATCTCGAGAAGCGGGAGCCGGACTTCACCGACACCGGCACGGAGATGCTGCGGTGATGAGGGCGCCCGGCCTCGATCGTGCTGACCGTCCTCCCTCCGCAGAGGTGAACCGGCGGGCTGAACCCTCACGGGTGCGGAGCGGATGCCGGCCGGCATCCGCTCCGCGCGCCCGTCACTCCGCGTCCGCGGCCTCCCGCTCCGGCAGGCGAGGATCGTCGAGCGCGGGAACCACCAGGACCGGCCCCTCCGCCTTGTAGAGGACGCCGCGGGAGGTGGAGCCGAGCAGAGCGCTCACGAACGCGCCGCGGCCGCGTGAACCCAGCACCGTGAGCTGCGCCTGGCTCGTCATCTGCTTGAGCAGCACGGAGGGCTCCCCCACCTCCACCGTTCCGCGGATCTCCACCGAGGGGAAATGGCCCTTCAGCCAGGCCACCTCCTCGTCGAGGTGCGCGCGGAGCTCCTCGGTCCGCTGCGTAGTGACGCGGTCGACGTCCGAGGCCAGCTCCGGATACCAGGCCATGTTGGTGTCCAGCGGCGGCAGCGCCATGAGCATGACGAGCGTCGTATCGCGTTCCTGCGCGGCGGCCGCCGCATAGAGCGCCGCCACCCGGCTGAGGTTCGACTGGTCCACACCCACGACGACCGGTGCATCGGAGCGCACGGGAGTGAAGTCGGGGCTCTCGAGGGACTCGCCCTTCCCGTAGTCATGCGGGACGACGACGGTGGGGCACTGCGTGTGCGAGGGCAGCGCCGAGGCCACGGAGCCGAGGATGCGTCCGAGGAACCCGCCGCGGCCCCGCGCACCCACGACGGCGAGCTGGGCCTGGGAGGTGAGTTCCGCGAGCGCCCCCACGGAGTCGCCCTCGACGGCGCGGTAGTAGACCTCACCGGGATAGTCCTTGAGGAACTCCGCAGCCGCATTCAGCAGAGTCTGCGCCTCTGCCTTCTTGGCCTCGTCCTCCGGAACCTGCGGGAGTGCCGCATAGGTCGTGTAGATGGCGGTCGGCACCCGGTAGACCGTGATCACGTTGAGCACGGCCCCGCGCCGGCCGGCGGCCCGCGCGGCGTAGTGGAGCGCTCGTGTGGCGTTCTCGGATCCGTCGTAGCCGACGATGACGCCCAGCTCACGTGCGGCGGGGTCGAAGGGGATCAGGTGTGAGTCAGAGTGAGCTCCGCTGTTCATGGCTCGTCCTCTCACGGGGACTCGCGGTGAAGACGACGATGGCGCCCCCGTTCGAGTCCATCCTCGTCAGTACCCATGCTACTCCCCCTTCTACGGTCCGTAGAAGGGAAGAATGGCGCGGGACTCCCCTGCTCGGCCCGCGGACGGGGCGCCGCTACCGCACAGGGCTCGGTGCGGCGGGCCGGCGATCAACCACCCGAGCAGCCCACAGGACAGGGAAGCGCTGCGCCCCGCGGGACGCGTTCACTCACCGCTCAGCAGCTCATGGACGTCTGCGGCGGAGAGCGCATCCGAGAACGCGAGGTCCTCCCCCTCGCCCACGAGTG
Source organism: Brevibacterium sp. (assembly GCF_022712115.1). Lineage (GTDB taxonomy): Bacteria > Actinomycetota > Actinomycetes > Actinomycetales > Brevibacteriaceae > Brevibacterium > Brevibacterium salitolerans. Next base: position 9,445 of record NZ_JALAHB010000177.1, read on the forward strand.
AGGAGAACAGCTGAGCCTTCCGCTCCTGCAGCGCCAGCACCTTCTCCTCGATCGTGTCCTCCGCAACCATCCGGTACACCATCACCCTCTTCGTCTGACCGATTCGGTGCACCCTGTCCACGGCCTGCGCCTCCGCCGCCGGGTTCCACCACGGGTCCAGGAGGAACACGTAGTCCGCCTCCGTGAGGGTGAGCCCGAAGCCGCCCGCCTTGAGGCTGATGAGGAACACCTGTGCCTCGCCCTCACGGAACTCCCGGATCACCGCATCGCGGTCACGCGTGGAGCCGTCCAGCTGCACGGAAGAGACGCCCCTCGCCTCCAGCTGCACTCCCACACGCGTGAGGAAGGTGGTGAACTGGCTGAACACCAGCACCTTGCTCCCGCCCTCCAGCACAGGGCCGAGGTTCTCCATGAGCGCCGTGAGCTTGGACCCGCGCACGTGCGCATGCGCCTCATCCACCAGCGAGGGTTCGAGCGCGAGCATCCGCAGCAGCGTGAGCGAGCGCAGCACGGCGAAGCGGTTGCCCTCGATCCCCTCGTCCAGCATCCCCATCACCTTGAGCCGTTCCTTCTGCAGCACGGCGTCGTAGAGCTTCCGATGGGCACCGGTGAGCGGGATCCGCGCCACCTGGTCCTGCTTGGGCGGAAGAGCGGACGCCACCTGGTCCTTGGTGCGCCGCAGCATGAACGGGCGCAGCCTGCGCCGCAGCAGTCCCAGCCGCTCTGCCGCCACGTCCGGGCCCTCCGCGTTCTTCTCGATGGCGGCGACGAACCGTTCCGAGAAGCTCGTGGGTGAGGGGAAGAGTCCGCCGGCCGTGAGTGAGAGCAGCGCCCAGAGGTCCCGCAGCGAGTTCTCCACGGGGGTGCCGGTGATGGCCAGCCGGAAGGGAGCACGCATCTTCGCGATGGCCCGGTTCCCCTTGGAGACGGGGTTCTTCACGAACTGCGCCTCGTCCATGATGAGGCCGTCCCACTCCGCCGCCTGGAACTCCTCGGAGTTCATGCGAGCGATCGCATAGGAGGTGACGACGATGTCCGCCTGCCGGCACTCGCCCCAGGAAGGTGCGTCCTTCCTGCCGGGTGCGGTGCGCAGCGCCCGGACGTCCAGGTCCGGAGCGAAGCGCTGTGCCTCCTGCACCCACACCCCCACGACGGACGACGGCGCGATGACGAGGAACGGCGGAGCCTGCGGGTCCTGCTGCCGGGCATGGGCGATGAGCGCCAGGGTCTGCACCGTCTTCCCCAGCCCCATGTCATCGGCGAGGATCCCGCCGAGTCCAGTGGCATGGAGCATGCTCAGCCACGCGTAGCCCTCCTGCTGATAGTCGCGCAGCTCCGCGCGGAAGCCCTCCGGCACCGGCGGAGGCGTGAAGGAGTCCAGGGCACGCAGCCGGTCCACGCCCGCCTGCCACTCCGGTGGGGCCTTCACGGTGTCTGCCAGTTCAGCGAGGTCGGAGAGCATCCCCAGCTGCATCTTCGAGACCTGCTGTCCGCCGGCCTCCCAGTCCGCCACTGCGAGACCCTCGCGGATCAGCACACGCAGCTCCTCGAACTCCGGCGTCGCCAGGGCGAGCAGGTTTCCATCCGGCAGGAGCAGCCATTCCTCTCCGACGGCGAGTGCGGCGAAGAGCTCCTTGAACGGAATGCGCTGGCCCGCCACGGCCACCTGGAAATCCAGACTGAACCAGTCAGGCTGCTCCGCCTGGTTCACCTGGAGATCGATCGCTGCCTCGCCCTCCAGCTTCCGGAAGTCCCGCACCTGGCCGGAGACTTCGACGCGCACCCCGTCCAGCTCCTCGATCCGCGGCAGCGCCTCCGTGCAGAAGCGCGCGGCCGGCACGCCGTGCAGGGAGTGGACCGGAGACGTGGCCGCGCCGGGCCATGCGGAGCGCACGTCCTCAAGGACCGTCCGCTCCAGCTCCGGGTGCCGGGGAAGCGCCGGAGCGGGCACCACGGGGACGTCCTCGTCGAATTCCACCACGTCCCACGACCAGTGCAGAACCACGGCGTCCCCCTGCCCGTGCACCACCCGCAGCCGCAGGCGGGGCGGCCGGGGCGCGGGCACCTCCACGGAACCGTCCGGGCTGTCCAGCCGGAGAGTGCGCAGCAGGCGTGGAACGTACTCCGTGAGGAACTCCGGGGCATCCTCACGCGGCACCAGGAGCTGCAGCGGTGCGGCCAGCGCCTGCCGCGCCGCCGCATCGAGCGGATGCGCGCTGGGTGCCAGCAGCAGGGTGGGGCGGTCCCGGTC
>NZ_JALAHB010000013.1 GCF_022712115.1 Brevibacterium sp.
CCTCTGCCCCGTCCGCCCGGTCGGCCTCCCCGGTCCCCGCCGGGGACAGAAGCGGAACGTCCTCCCCGGTGTGTGCGGGGAGGACGAGGCGGGGGACGGTGCGACCCAGAAGGTCAGGGCGCGGTGCATCGGCATGCGCGGTGCGGGCAGCGGCATCAGATCCGCCGCCCGCACCGCTGCGCCCGAGGTCAGTCGTAGTTCTTCCTCCCCAGCAGGAGGCACGCGGACCAGTCCGGCACGGTGCTCACGGTGCGGGTGACGTGCATGCCGGCCGTGGGCGCGGCATCGGAGATGTCGACGGGACGGATGTGACCAGGACGGTTCGCCTTGGGCGTGAGGAGCCAGATGAAGCCTCCGTCCGCCAGGGTCGTCTGGGCGTCGACGATGGCATCGGTGAGGTCCGGGTCGTCGGCCCTCCACCACATGAGGATCGCGTCGAACACCTCATCCACGTCCTCGTCGGCCATCTCCTCGCCGATCACCGCCTCGATGGACTCGCGCAGATCGAAGTCGACGTCCTCGTCGTAACCGATCTCCTGGACGTACTGGCCCGGCTTGAAGTCGAGCGCGGCAGCGGCGGAGGCAGCGGAGTCCCGTGTATTCCTCTCTGAGGCAGAAGTGCTCATGCAACCATTCTCCACACGCTTGGCACCGCCGGGCAAACGACGCGCGGAAATCCGGCGCGCCGTTCCCGCGCAGTCCCGCACATTGCACCGCGAGTCGAAGAACACATCGGCCGATCACTCCCCGTTCCCGCGGGGACCGGCCGGAGCCCATATGCTGGAACCATCCGTACGCGGAGCGGGCGGCGTCCACATTCATGCGCGCCGGCCGGTCCGCATGTGCTGAAGACCCAAGAGCAGCACGTGAAACTTCGTGAGGAGGACTGCCGTGCCCGACAACCCCAGAGGACCCATCCTCAACGGGCTTCCGAGCCAGGTTCCGGACATCGATCCGGAAGAGACGCAGGAATGGTTGGAGTCCCTCGACTCCCTCATCGCCGAGGCAGGACCTGCCCGCGCCCGCTATGTCATGCTCAGCCTCCTGGAGAAGGCCCGCATGTCCAATGTGGGCGTGCCCAGCCTGACCGCGACCGACTACATCAACACCATCAGCCCCGAGGCGGAGCCCTGGTTCCCCGGCGATGAGGCCGTCGAGCGCACCTACCGCCGCTGGAACCGCTGGAACGCCGCGATGCTCGTGCACCGCTCGCAGCGGCCCGGCATCGAGGTGGGCGGCCACATCTCCACCTACGCCGGTGCCGCCACACTGTACGAGGTGGGCCTCAACCACTTCTTCCGCGGCAAGGACCACCCGGGCGGCGGCGACCACGTCTTCTTCCAAGGCCACGCCTCCCCCGGCATGTACGCCCGCGCCTATCTCGAGGGCCGGCTGAGCGAGGACCAGCTCGACGGCTTCCGGCAGCAGGCCAGCCACGTGGTCAACGGGAAGAACCTGGGTATGCCCTCGTACCCGCACCCCCGCCAGATGCCGGACTTCTGGGAGCACCCCACCGTCTCCATGGGCCTCGGCCCCATGAACGCGATCGCGCAGGCGCAGTTCGACAAGTACCTCCACAACCGCGGCATCAAGGACACCTCGCAGCAGCACACCTGGGCCTTCCTCGGCGACGGCGAGCTGGACGAGCCGGAGAGCCGCGGCATGCTGCACGTCGCGGCGAACGAGGAGCTCGACAACCTCACCTTCGTCATCAACTGCAATCTGCAGCGTCTCGACGGCCCGGTGCGCGGCAACGGCAAGATCATCCAGGAGCTCGAGGCGTTCTTCCGGGGCGCCGGCTGGAACGTCATCAAGGTGGTCTGGGGCCGCGAGTGGGACGCCCTCCTGGCCAAGGACCGCGACGGCGCACTGATCAACCTCATGAACCAGACGCCGGACGGCGACTACCAGACCTACAAGGCGGAGAACGGCGGCTTCGTCCGCGACAACTTCTTCGGCCGTGACCCCCGCACCAAGGCCCTGGTGGAGGACTACACGGACGAGCAGATCTGGAACCTCAAGCGCGGCGGCCACGACTACCGCAAGGTCTACGCCGCCTACCGCGCGGCCATGGCCCACACCGGCCAGCCCACCGTGGTGCTCGTGAAGACCGTGAAGGGCTACTCGCTCGGCCCCACGTTCGAGGCCCGCAACGCCACGCACCAGATGAAGAAGATGACGCTCGAGGACCTCAAGCTGGCCCGCGACCACTTCTCCATCCCGATCACGGACAAGCAGCTCGAGGAGAACCCGAAGAAGCCGCCGTACTACCACCCCGGCGAGGACGACCCGGCGATCCAGTACCTGCAGGAGCGCCGCGCCAAGCTGGGCGGGTACGTGCCGGAGCGCCGGTCGAAGTACACGCAGATCTCCCTGCCCGGCGACAAGGCCTACGCCGTCGCCAAGCGCGGCTCGGGCCACCAGGAGATCGCCACGACGATGGGCTTCGTGCGCGTGCTCAAGGACCTCATGCGGGACAAGGAGTTCGGCAAGCGGATCGTGCCGATCATCCCGGACGAGGCCCGCACCTTCGGCATGGACTCGTTCTTCCCCACCGCGAAGATCTACAACCCGCACGGACAGAACTACATCTCCGTGGACCGCGACCTCTTTCTCGCGTACAAGGAGTCCCCGCAGGGCCAGCTGCTCCATGTGGGCATCAACGAGGCCGGCGCCACCTCCGCCCTCACGGCGGTGGGCACGTCCTACGCCACCCACGGCGAGCCGATGATCCCGTTCTACATCTTCTACTCGATGTTCGGGTTCCAGCGCACCGGCGACGCCTTCTGGGCAGCCGGCGACCAGATGGCCCGCGGCTTCGTCATGGGCGCCACCGCCGGTCGCACCACGCTCACCGGCGAGGGGCTGCAGCACGGCGACGGCCATTCCCCGCTGCTCGCCTCGACCTACCCCTCGGTGGTCTCCTACGACCCCGCCTACGTCTACGAGGTCGGCCACATCGTGCGCGCCGGCATCGAGCGGATGTACGGCCAGGACCCGGAGAACCCGGCGCTCGACCCCAATGTGCTCTACTACATCACCCTGTACAACGAGCCCATGTCGCAGCCGGCGGAGCCGGAGGACCTGGACGTCGACGGTCTGCTGCGCGGCATCTACAAGCTGGCCGACGGCCCGGACAACGGCGGGCCCAAGGTCCAGCTCCTCGCCTCCGGTGTGGCGGTCGCCTGGGCGCTCGAGGCCCAGCGGATGCTGGACGAGGACTGGGGCGTGAGCGCGGACGTCTGGTCCGTCACCTCCTGGTCGGAGCTCCGCCGCGACGGTCTCGCCGCGGACGAGGAGCGCCTGCTCGATCCCAATGGAGACGCCCGTCAGCCGTACATCACCCAGGTCCTCGGTGAGGCCGAGGGGCCGGTCGTGGCGACGAGCGACTACATGCGCGCCGTCCAGGACCAGATCCGGCAGTACGTGCCCGGCCACTTCACCTCGCTGGGCGCCGACGGCTACGCGATCTCGGACACTCGTCCGGCCGCGCGCCGCAAGTTCCTCATCGACGGCGCCTCCATGACCGTCCAGGCGCTCATCAGCCTGGCGGACACCGGCGCGATCGACATCTCGAAGGCCGCCGAGGCCGCCGAGCGCTACCAGCTCGACGACCCCACGGCCGGCACCTCCGGTTCGCTGGAGGGCGGCGCGGCCTGAGCGGCAGCGCACCCCCGCCGGGCCCGAGACCGCGGTGACCTCCCCACGGAGGCCGCCGCGGCCTCGGGCCCGGTCTGCGTCTGCATCGCCACTTCGACTGTGCGGTCTCACCAATAGTTGTCGTGTCGCTACAAGATCCTCGTGCTCCGGACGGTAGGGTGAGCGCTATGTCGCAGCAGCAGACCGCCCCCGCACCCGCCGCAGAGCTCCGCGGACGGGCCGAGACCGTCCGCAGGCTCAAGGCCGGCCAGGCGCAGCTCGCCAAGCTCACCGTCCAGCAGCTGGACGCGCAGCTGCCCTGGTACCGCAGCATGGAGCCCGCGGACCGGCAGTGGGTCTCCGTGGTGGCCACCTCCGGCATCTCCTCCTTCGTGGACTGGTACCGGGACCCGCAGACTCCTCTGCGCATGGTCCTCGACATCTTCCGCTCCGCACCCCGCGAACTCGTGCGCGCCGTCTCGCTCCAGCAGACCCTCCAGCTGCTGCGCGTGGTGGTGCAGGTGGTCGAGGAGCGCGTCCCGGACCTGGCGCGCGCCCCGGAGCAGGCCGAGCTCAAGGACGCGGTCCTCGTCTACTCCCGGGAGATCGCCTTCGCCGCGGCGGACGTCTACGCCCGGGCGGCCGAGGCCCGCGGCAGCTGGGACGCCCGTCTGGAGGCGATGGTGGTCGACGCCCTCGTCCGCGGCGACTCGGTCGACGAGCTCGCCAGCCGCTCCGCTGCCTTCGGCTGGCAGTCCCAGGGGCAGGTGGCCGTGGTGCTGGGGCGGGCGCCGCGCCGCTCGGCGCACAAGAGCATCGACGAGATCCGCCGTGCCGCGCGGAAGTGGGCCGAGGACGTGCTCGTGGGCATCCACGACGACCGCCTGCTCATCGTGCTGGGCGGTGCCGAGGACGTGGACCAGGCCGCAGAGGCCCTCTCCCACTTCTACGGACCCTCCCACGTGGTGGTCGGACCGGTCGTCGCCTCGCTCGCCGAGGCCGGCACCTCCGCCGCCTCCGCGCTCTGGGCGCTGCGCACCGCCTCCGCCTGGCAGTCCACGCCGCGGCCCGTCCACGCGGACGCGCTGCTGCCGGAGCGCGCGATCGCCGGCGACGAGGCCGCGGTGGACGCGCTCATCGACCGGTACCACGCACCGCTCGCCGCGGGCAGCGGCAATCTGCTCGAGACGGTCGCCTCCTACCTGGACCACGGCGGATCGCTCGAGGCGACGGGCCGGGCGCTGCAGGTCCACCCCAACACTGTCCGGTACCGGCTGAAGAAGATCACGGAGCTCGTGGGCCTCGATCCCACGCAGCCCCGGCCGTCGTTCGTGATACGCATAGCCTTGGTGTTCGGCCGACTGTCAGCTGTCGGTCAGTTATCGAGCGGCCACAAACAGACCCCCGGCAGCTGACAGCTGTCGTAGTGTGCACAACCGAATCGACTGATGGGAAGACATACTCGTGCTCGTGACAGCATGCCCTGGACAGGGCGCCCAGAAGGCCGGGTTCCTCAGCTCCTGGCTGGAACTGCCCGGCTTCGCCTCCGCCCTCGGGGAGCTCGCAGAGGCCTCCGGCATCGACCTCGTGACCCACGGCACCGTCTCCGACGACGCCACGATCACCGACACCGCTCTCGCACAGCCGCTGCTCGTGGCGGCGGCGATCGCCTCCTACCGTGAGATCTTCATCGAGGCCGGTCTGGCCACGGACCTCGTCGCCGGGCACAGTGTGGGCGAGATCGGCGCCGCGCAGATCGCCGGCATCCTCTCCCCCACTGACGCGATGGCCCTCGTGCAGGTGCGCGGTGCGGCGATGGCCGCGGCCGCTGCCGCGGAGCCCTCCGGCATGGCCGCCGTGGTCGGCGGGGATCCCGAGCAGGTGCTCGCCGCCATCGCCGAGGCCGGCCTGGAGCCGGCCAACGTCAACGGCGGGGGCCAGACCGTGGCCGCCGGCTCCAAGGACGCGATCGCGGCGTTCGCGGAGAACCCGCCGGAGCGTGCCCGGGTGATCCCGCTCAAGGTCGCAGGCGCCTTCCACACCTCGTACATGGGCTCCGCCACGCAGGCGGTCTCCGAGGCCGCGGCCTCGATCACGCCCGCGGACCCCTCCCTCCCCATCCTCACCAACTCCGACGGCACGCGCGTGGAATCGGGGCAGGCGTACCTGGACCTCCTCGTGAGCCAGGTGACCAGCCCGGTCCGCTGGGACCTCTGCCAGGCCACTCTGCTGGAGGCCGGCGTCACCGGCATCCTCGAGCTCGTGCCCGGCGGCACGCTCACCGGCCTCGCCAAGCGCGCCATGAAGGGCGTGGAGGTCTTCGCCGTGAAGAGCGCAGCGGACGTCGAGGGCGCACGCGAGTTCGTCCGGGCACACACGAGCGCCTGAGCCCACCGCACGCCGGGCTCCCAGGCATCATCCGAGAGGAAATCCCATGACCACACTGAAGACACCCGAGGCCGGACGCTTCTCCCGCATCACGGGGATCGGCGGCTGCCGGTCCGAGCACGCGGTCCCCAACGAGGCCCTCGTGGGCCCGATCGACTCGTCCGACGAGTGGATCAGGCAGAGGACGGGCATCATCACCCGGCACCGGGCGGGTGCGGACGTGAGCGTCGCCGACATGGCCGAGGAGGCCGCGGTCGAGGCGATCGCGAACGCCGGCCTCAAGCCCTCGGACATCGGCGGCATCCTGCTCGCCACGGTCACCACCGGCATCCCGACGCCGTCCGCGGCCGCGCTGCTCACGGAGAAGCTGGGCACCGGCCCGGTGCCGGCCTGGGACATCTCCGCGGCCTGCGCCGGCTACTGCTACGGCATCGCGCAGGCGGACGCGCTCGTGCGCTCCGGCACGATGGACAACATCCTCGTGATCGGCGCGGAGAAGCTCTCCGACTTCGTCGACCCCACGGACCGCTCCATCTCGTTCCTCCTCGGCGACGGAGCCGGCGCGGTCGTCGTCTCCGCCTCGGACACCCCCGGCATCGCTGCGAGCGTGTGGGGCTCCAAGGGCGAGAACTGGGAGACCATCCGCCTCACCAACTCCTTCATCGAGATGAAGGACGACCCCGAGGCGCCGTTCCCCACCCTCCGCCAGGACGGTCCGTCCGTGTTCCGGTGGGCCGTGTGGGAGATGGCGGAGGTCGCCCAGCAGGCCCTCGACGCCGCCGGCATCACCGCCGCGGATCTGTCCGCGTTCATTCCGCACCAGGCCAACATGCGGATCATCGACGAGCTCGCCAAGCAGCTGAAGCTCCCGGAGTCGGTGCAGATCGGGCGTGACATCGCGGACAACGGCAACACCTCGGCCGCTTCCATCCCGCTCGCCACCGAGCGCCTGCTCCGTGAGAATCCGGAGCTGCACGGCAAGCTGGCCCTCCAGATCGGGTTCGGCGCAGGGCTGGTCTACGGCGCACAGGTCGTCGTCCTCCCCTGAGCTTCCCTGACGACGCGCACGCGATGACGTAAGATCAGCGCGGGATCGTCGTCGAATCACGTTTCCTGCCCACTCGGGCGTGCGCGCTCCGCACTGCGGGGCCGCCTGCCCGGCGGACACTATGAGAGAAGGAAAGACACATGGCACACAGCGAAGCTGACGTCCTCGCAGGACTCGCAGAGATCGTCAACGAGGAGACCGGCCTGGAGACCTCGGCCGTCGAGGGCTCCAAGTCGTTCACCGACGACCTGGACATCGACTCGATCTCCATGATGACCATCGTCGTCAACGCCGAGAAGAAGTTCGGCGTGAAGATCCCGGACGACGACGTCAAGGACCTCGTCACCGTCCAGGACGCCGTCGACTACATCGTCAAGGCACAGCAGGCCTGAGCTCCCGACCGTCGGCGGGGTCGGGCGACCCTCGGCCCCGCTGCGGACACCCCCTTCGATTCGACGAGGTTTCACACCATGAGTTCCACTGTCGTCGTCACAGGCCTCGGCGCCGTGACGCCCCTCGGCGCTACTGCCGCAGAGACCTGGCAGGCAGCGCTTGCCGGCACCCCCGGCGCGCACACCCTCGACAACGACTGGGCAGAGAAGTACGAGATCCCCGTCGACTTCGCTGCGACCGTTCCGGCCGAATTCACCGCCGACAAGCTGAAGAAGGTCGAGGCCAAGCGCCTAGACCCCTCCAGCCGCTTCGCACTCGTCAGCGCCCGTGAGGCGCTCGCGGACGCCGGCCTCCGCAGCGAGGACGGCACCTCGGACCTCGATCCGGAGCGCACCTCCGTCTCCTGGGCGACCGGGATCGGCGGAGTCTGGACGCTGCTCGACGCCTGGGACACCCTCCGTGAGGAGGGCTCGCGCCGCGTCATGCCGCTCACCGTGCCCATGCTCATGCCCAACGGCCCCGCCGCGGCGATCGGCATGGACATCGCGGCGCGCGCCGGCGTCCAGACGGTGGTCTCCGCCTGCGCCTCGTCCACCGAGAGCCTGGGGCAGGCCTACGAGATGATCTCCTCCGGCCGCGCGGACGTCGTGGTCGCAGGCGGCTCCGAATCCGCGATCCATCCCATCACCCTGGCCGCGTTCTCCTCGATGCGCGCGCTCTCGCGCCGCACCGACTCCCCGGAGACGGCTTCCCGCCCCTACGACGTGGACCGCGACGGCTTCGTCATGGGTGAGGGCTCCGGAGCCGTCGTCCTCGAGTCCGAGGAGCACGCCCGGGCCCGCGGCGCGCGCGTCTACGCGCAGCTGGCCGGCTGGGGCCTGTCGAACGACTCGCACCACATCACCGCGAACGAGCCCGCGGGCGTGCACGCTCTGCGCGCCATGCGGCTCGCCCTCCAGCAGGGCGGCCTCGAACCCGGCGACCTCGCCCACGTGAATGCGCATGCGACCTCCACCCCGGTGGGAGACATTCCCGAGTCGATCGCGATCAACCAGCTGCTGGGCGGCCACGTGGACTCCGCGCTGGTCTCCGGCACCAAGTCAATGACCGGCCACCTGCTGGGCGGTGCCGGGGCCGTGGAGGCGATCTTCACGATCCTCGCCCTCCACAACCGCCTCGCTCCCCCGACGATCAACATCAGTGAGGTGGACCCCAAGGTCAACCTCAACATCGTCCGGGACACCCCTGCGGAGCTCCCGGCCGGTGACCTCGCCGCACTGTCGAACTCCTTCGGGTTCGGCGGGCACAACGCGGTGGTGGCGTTCAAGACCGCCTGAGCCGCTCACGCCCTGCGCAGCTGCGCGAAAGAGGTGTGCTCCTGCTCTCCCCTTCCTCACGGAGGGGCGAGCAGGAGCACACCTCTTTCTGTTGTGCAGGAGCGCACCCGGGCAGGCGCACCGCGGAGCACCGTGGACTGAGGCTCAGCTCGCGGAGCGCTCGGCGATGACCTCGCGGTAGATCTCCTCGAACCGGGTGATGGTGCGGCGGATGTCGTGCGCCTTCACCAGTTCGCGGGAGGCCTCCTGCATGAGGGCGTACTCCTCCGGAGGCGCCGCGACCACAGCCGTGAGCTTCGCCGCCAGATCCGCCGCGTCCAGCGGCCGGAACAGATGGCCGTTGACCCCGTCGCGCACCAGGTGCGGCAGGGCGACGGCGTCGGCGAGCACCACGGGCAGTCCGGAGGCCAGCGCCTCCAGGGTGGCGATGGACTGGAGCTCGGCCGTCGAGGGCATGCAGAAGCACGTCGCCTCGGCGAACTCACGCCGCAGCTGCGCATCGTCCACCTTCCCGAGCACGTGCACCCTGTCTCCCACACCTCGGGCACGGGCGAGCTCCGCGAGCGGCTCCGCCTGGTCCCCTTCGCCCACGATCCGCGCGTGCAGCCTCAGCCCCGGGTCCATGAGCGCGAGCGCCTCGACGATGGTCTCCGGATGCTTCTCCTGCGAGAGCCTGCCCACGAACAGCACGGAGGGCTCGGCCGGTGCACGGCCGGACGCCTCGGCCTCCTCCGCCCGCGCCCGCGCCTGCGCATGGGCCTGGTCGAAGGCCTCGAGGTCGATCCCGCAGCTCACCGCCTCGATCGGACGGTCGAAGCCGTTCTGGGTGAGGAGATCGCTGGCCAGCTGTGTGGGCACGGTGATGCGGTCCGCACGCTGGAAGCGGGCCCGCAGGTCCTTCCAGGCCAGCGCGGTGGCGCCGTCGAGGACGGGCCTGGGAGCGCGGACGTACGGGCGGACGTTGTCCGGCATGAAGTGGTTGGTCGCGACCACGGGGATGTTCCGCTCCTCCGCGAGGGAGAAGGCGAAGCGCCCCAGCACGAAATGCGCCTGTGTGTGCACCACGTCCGGGTCGATGACGTCCAGCAGGCGCGCCAGCTCGGGCCGGGTCTCCCAGGGCAGGCAGATCATCCACGTGGGGTGCAGCGGCCAGTGATGCGATCGCACCCGGTGCACGCGCACGCTGTCCTCGTCGCGGGTGCTGGGGAAGCCGGAGGCCGAGGGGGCGATGACGTGCACCTCGTGCCCCCGGGCCGCGAGACCGCCGGCCAGACGGGTGGCGAAGGTCGCCGCCCCGTTGATCTCCGGCGGGTACGTCTCCGCGGCGACGACGATGCGCAGGGGGCGGAGA
>NZ_JALAHB010000178.1 GCF_022712115.1 Brevibacterium sp.
CAGGTGGAGCGCATCGGTCGAGTGCGCGACAATGGGGCGCATGACCGCGCTCGGCAGTGAACACATCACGCACATCCAGTCCATCGCCCAGCAGGCGCGCACCGCCATGAACAAGGTGCTCGACGGCAAGGACCACGCAGTCCGCACCGCGCTCCTCACCCTCTTCTCCGGCGGGCACCTGCTGCTCGAGGACGTGCCGGGCGTGGGCAAGACCCTGCTCGCCAAGGCGCTGGGCCGCGCCGTGGGCGGCAGCGTGCGCCGCGTGCAGTTCACACCGGACCTGCTGCCCTCCGACGTGGTGGGTGTGAACATGTTCAACCAGGAGAAGCAGGCGTTCGAGTTCCGGCCCGGACCCGTCTTCGCCAACGTCGTCATCGCGGACGAGATCAACCGCGCCTCCCCCAAGACCCAGTCCGCCATGCTCGAGTGCATGGCGGAGAACCAGGTGAGCGTGGACGGCACGACCTACCGCATGCCGCAGCCGTTCATGGTCGTCGCGACGCAGAACCCCGTGGACATGGAGGGCACCTACGCCCTGCCGGAGGCGCAGCGGGACCGCTTCACGGCCCGCATCTCCCTCGGCTACCCCTCGGCGGAGGCGGAGGCGGCGATGCTCGACCACCACGTCGAGTCCGACCCGCTCGCCTCCACGCCGGCCGTCACCACGCTGCAGGAGGTCACCCACGCGCGCGACCTCATCCGGCACGTGGAGGCCACGCGGGAGCTGCGCGACTACATCGTCGCTCTCATGGACGCGACCCGGAAGGACCCCTCGATCGCCCTGGGGGCGTCCCCGCGTGCGGGCGTCCACCTCCTCCGCACCTCCAAGGTCCTCGCGGTCCTGGCCGGCCGCGCCTACGTCACACCGGACGACGTGCAGCAGCTCGCCGTGGACGTGCTCAGCCACCGGATCGTCCCCCGCGAGGGCGACGATCCCCAGCTGGCCGCCTCTCTCGCGGCGGACGTGCTGCGCCGGGTGCCGGTCGCGGGACGCTGATGCGTCCCACCGCCTCCGGCCTCGTCTTCCTCCTGCTGGGCGCCGCGCTCGCCGTCGCCGCCTACCGCTTCGCGCTGCCCGGAATGCTGCCCGTGGCGATCCTGCTCGTGGGCCTCGTCGTGGTCTCCGGCCTCATCGCCGGGCTCACCGCCGCGCGTCTCGGCGTCGAGCTCGTGCCGCGCATGCGCCGCGTCGAGGGAGAGAACCTCACGGCGGTGGGCGCACAGGCGCGCTTCGACGCGCACGTGTCCAATCGCACACCGCTGCCGGTGGGCTCCTTCTCGCTCCAGCTCACCCCCGAGGACGGGTTCGGACCCGCGCGCACGCTCACGGTCCCCGGACTGGCCGCCCGCGCGGACGTCGTGCTGCCGGTGACGGCGGTGCCCACCCGTCGCGGCACGAGCGGGATCGCCGGCACCCGGCTGAGGCTGGAGGGACCCTTCGGCCTCGTCGCGCTCACGCGCGATGCGCGTGCGGCGCTCCCCGTCGCGGTGGCCGTGCCGGATCAGCACCTGCCCGTCCGCTCACGCACCCGGACCAGCGCGGACCAGTCCGACTCCGACCGGCTGCACCGGGGCACCTCGACCCTCGACTTCCACACGCGGGAGTACTCCCCCGGCGACGACGTGCGCCACATCCACTGGGCCTCGACCGCCCGCTACGGCACCCTCATGATCCGCGAGCACGCCCATGAGGAGCATCCCTCCGCCCTGGTCCTCCTCGACACGCTGGGGGCCGATCCCAGCGGGCACGGAGCGGACATCGCAGTGACCGCCGCCGCCGCGGTCGCACTCCACCACCTCGGCGACGGCGTGGCCGTGCTGCTGGCCTCCGGCCCCGCCCTCGTCCGGGCCGAGGGGGCCAGAGGGCGGGATTCGGTGCGGCTCGCGTCCGCACACCACCCGGCCGGCGCGGAGGTGCCGGGCGTGCCCGTGCTGCCCCCGGACACGCGCCACGCCTCGATCTGCACACTGAGCTCGGCGCGCGCGGAGGCGCTGGCCGGCGAGCTGCCCGGGAACATGCCGCGCTCACTGTTCGTCGTCGAGGAGCTCGGCGAGATCCCGGTGAGCCTGGAGACCGCACTGTTCGGCGGAGAGCTCACTCTCCCCGCCCAGTGGAGGAACGGAGCGATCCGATGAGCACGCAGACCCCTCCCCGGACCACGGCCGGCGCCTCCGCCCCCACCACCGGCCCACCGGCGCACGCGCAGGATGCCGAACCCTCGCCGTGGGTGCTCGCCGGCTGCACCACGGCCGCCATGCTGCTCGCGGCGCTGAGCCTCAGCGCCGTCTTCGCGGACTGGAGCTGGCTCGTCCCCACCGCCGTCATGATCGTCGTGATCGCCGTGGCCGGTGCGCTGCTGCGCTCCGTCTCCGCCATCCGGGCCACCGGCTCCGCCGTCCTGGTGCAGTTCCTGCTCGCCGGGGTCCTTTCCCTGTACCTGGCGGTCCCGGCCGCGATGCCGTTCAGCGTCCCCACACCGGCCGCCGTCATGGAGCTGTTCGGACAGCTGGGGCAGGGCGTCGACGACATCTACGCGACGACCGCACCCGCACCGTCCACGCCCGGCTTCACCGCGATCCTCGTGGTGGGCTTCGGGCTCATCACGATCCTCGTCGACGGACTCGTGAGCGATCTGCGTGCGCCCAAGGTGGGCGGCATCCTCCTGCTCCTCGTCTGGATCATCCCCGTGCTGCTGGCGGACGCCCAGCTGCGCTGGTACCACTTCGCCTCCGTCGCCGCGGCGTTCCTGCTCCTCATGCTCTCGCGGTACCTCAGCACGTCCGTACGCCGCGCCGCCGCCTACTCCGTGATCGCAGGCGCGCTCGCACTCGCACTGGGTGCGGCGCTGCCGCTGGTGCTGCCGCCGGTGGCGCACCGGCCGGACCGCCCGCTCAGCCAGTCGCAGGACATCAGCGTCGTGAATCCGTTCCTCGACCTGCGCAACGACCTCTCCCAGACGGAGGAGGGTCCCGTCCTCGAGTACACCACGGACGATCCGCTCGCCCCGCCGGTGCGGCTCACGAGCGTGAGCGTGTTCGACGGCAGCACCTGGGCCCCGGAGCCGTTCGACATCGACCCGTTCGCCGTGGCCGCGGACGGCCTGCCGCGACCGCCGGGGCTGGCTTCGGACACCCCCACTCAGGAGCGCACGGCGCAGGTGCGGGTGGTGGGCCTCGACGGCCAGCACCTCCCCGCCCCCTACGCCCCGGCGTCCGTGAGCGGGCTGGAGCGCCGCTGGATCTACGATCCGAAGACGCTCACCGTCGTGGGCAACGGCGTCCTCACGACGGACGCGGAGTACGAGGTGGACTACCTCTCCGCCGAACCCACCGCGGAGCAGCTCGCGGCGGCGGCTCCCGTGGACGTCGAGGACTTCGAGACCGAACTGGCGCTGCCGGACGATCTCCCCGCGGTCGTGACGGACACCGCCGACGAGGTGACCGCAGGAGCGGCGAACCAGTGGGAGGCGGCGGTCGCCCTGCAGGACTGGTTCCGCAGCGGCGAGTTCGAGTACTCCCTCGACGCCCCCGCCGAGGCCTCCGGCGACGCGCTCGAGGACTTCCTCGCCGACCGCCGCGGCTACTGCGTGCAGTTCTCCGGGGCGATGACGGCGATGGCGCGCTCGCTCGGCATCCCCGCCCGGATCGGCGTGGGCTTCACCGCCGGGACGCCGCAGGGCGACGGCGCGTACTCCGTGTCCCTGCAGGAGGCCCACGCCTGGCCGGAGCTGTACTTCGAGGGCGCGGGCTGGGTCCGCTTCGAGCCCACCCCCGGCGGACCGGCGGGCGATCCGCCGCCCTGGGCGATGTCCGAGGGGAGCCAGGAGGACGAGGAGGCGGAGGAGACGGCCGAACCCACCGAGGCCCCCGCCGACGAGGAGACCGAGGCTCCCGCCGAGACGCCTGCACCCGCCGAGGAGGAGGCCCAGGACCAGGGAGCTGCCGAGTCCGCGCAGGAGGACGCCCTGTCCCCCGCCGCGCTCCAGGGCCTGCTGGCGGCAGGGGGCGTCGTGGTGCTTCTCCTGCTCCTGGCCGTGCCGGCGCTCCTGCGGCTGGTCCAGCGCAGACTCCGGCTGACCGGGCGCGCGGGCAAGTCCTCCCGCGCGCACAGCGGTGCAGGGGGCGAGGACGGGGACCTCGCACGTGCCGAGGGCACGTGGACGGAGCTCGCCGCCCTCACGGTGGACCACGGTCTCCGCTGGGACCGTGCGCTCACCCTGCGCGCGCAGGAGGAGCGGCTGGCCACGGATCTGGACGCGGAATCCCGGCAGCGCCTCGCACAGGTCGTCGGCACGCTCGAGGCCGCACGCTACGCCGGTGCGGCGGCACCGGTGCTGGTGGGCACGGCAGCAGGTGCCGAGGCGAGCGGTGCTCCTGAGGCAGATGCGTCTCCCGGCTCACGCCGTGCGCGACGGCTGCCGGACGCCGCGGAACTGTCCGCACTGGTGCGGGAGATCCGCCGCGGCCTGGGCCGCAGCCAGGGACGCGCCGCCGGCCTCCGCGCCGTGCTCCTCCCCCGCAGCCTCTGGAAGCGGCCGCGGCCGTGAGCCGCGCAGACGGGAGCGGCACCGGTGCCGTTCCCGTCTGCTGATTCGCCGCCTCCTGCGCTGCAGAGGGGCCGATCCGCAGACGGGAACGATTCTGCGGGCCGCTCCCGTCTGCTGCTGCCACATGGGAAAGGCCCTCCGCGCCGTGCGCGGAGGGCCGAACAGCTTCAGGGGCGGGAGTTCCTCACTCGCCGCGGCGGCGGCGCTCCCAGCGGTCCTCCATGCGGTCCATGAAGCCGCCGCCCGCGGGCGCGCTGCCCCGCGGCGGGGTGCGGGGGGCACCCCCGGGGCCGTCGTCCTTGCCGCCGTCCTTCGCGGAACCGGCGGCGGGGTCCGTCTTCAGCGCCCAGAAACCGCCTGCCACCATGATGACGAAGCCCACGATGCCCAGCGGCCAGATGCCCGCCCAGATGCCGCCGAGAGCCACTGCGATCCCGACCACCACACCCAGGACCCCCACGACCACGCGTGAGGCGGAGAGGCCGCCGCCCACACCGGCGGACGGCGCGTCGGCGATGCTGCTCGCGAACCTCGGGTCCTCACTGCGCAGCTGCTTCTCGAGCTGCTCCAGAAGCTGCTGCTCATGGTCTGAGAGAGCCATCGCGTTCTCCTTGTCCGTCCGCTGTTCCCGGCAGCTTCCATCATAGTCGCCCGGGCGGGTCCGCGCCCACCCGGTGCGCACGTGGACGCCCACCTCCCACCGGCTGAGAAGCGCCTTCACACGCTGCCCCCAGCAACGCCGGCGGCGGGCCGTCTATTCCCTCCGAACGGCCTCGGCCGGAGCGTTCCCCAGGTGCTCGCGCAGGTGCGTCCTCCTCACTCCGGCTCCTGCGACCGGCGCAGGAGCGAGGCGGGGGTGAGCGCCGTCTTCCCGAACCTCCGGCGGACCTCGTCGAGGGCCAGCTGCGCCTCCCGCCGCTCCGCGTCCTGTCCGGCCACGGGCGCGGAGGCCTCTCCCCCGTCCTCCGGCGCGGCCGCCTCGGGGTCGAAGAGGGAGCCCTGCCTGCCGGACTCCGCGAGGGGTATGAGGTCGTGCGTGCGCAGTCCGAGGAGGCGCACGCCGGAGGAGTGCTGCTCGCGCAGGGAGCGCAGCGCCGGGCGTAGGGCCCGGTGGAGGTCCGCGGCGAGATCCGTGGGCACCGGCAGCGTGACGGACCGGGAGAAGGTGGTGAAGTCGCCGAGCCGGTACTTGAGCCCCGCGCCGCGCGCCGCCCAGCCGTCCGCCCGCAGGCGGCCGGCGACGGTGTCCGCGAGCCGGAGCAGCTCCGTCTCGAGCTCCTCGATCCGCCACACGTCCGCGGGGAAGGTGTGTTCGGCGCTCACGGAGTGGTCCTTGGCCTCGTGGCGCAGGGGACGCCGGTCGATCCCGTGGGAGAAGTCGTGGAGCATGAGCCCGTGGGAGCCGAGCACGCGGCCCGCCCACGCCCTCTCGGCGTCCGCGAGCTCCCCGATCGTCGCGATGCCGTAGCGGGACAGGGTCTGCAGCGTGGCCGCCCCCACTCCGGGCAGCGCCTCCACCGGCATGGGGCGGAGGAAGTCGTCGACCTGCGCCTGCGGCACCACCAGCAGCCCGTCCGGCTTCGCCCGGGCCGAGGCCAGCTTCGCGACGACCTTCGTCGAGGCCACCCCCACCGAGGCGGTGAGTCCGGTCTCCGCCTCGATGCGCTCGCGCAGACCGGCGGCGATGACCGCCGGAGAGCCCAGCCGGCGCAGCGCCGAGGAGACGTCCAGGTAGCCCTCGTCGACGCTCACCTGGGCGAAGTCCTCGGTCACCTCCGCGACGAGGTCGAAGACCCGTGCGGAGTAGGCGCTGTAGAGCCCGCGCGAGGGCGGGATGAAGACCGCGCGGGGGCACAGCGCCTCCGCGCGCCCGATGGGCATCGCCGCGTGCACGCCGTACTCGCGCGCCTCGTAGCTCGCGGTGGAGACCACGCCGAACCCGCCTGCCCCGCCG
>NZ_JALAHB010000179.1 GCF_022712115.1 Brevibacterium sp.
GAGGTGTCCACCTCACGGCCGCGGACGAACACCTTGCCGGTGGCGCCACGGCCGTACGTCTGGCCGAACACGCTCATCGCGAGCTCCGTGCGCCCTGCGCCCCTGGGCCCGGCGCCCCGGCTGCCTGGCGCGCCGCCCCCCCGCGCCCCGCGTGCGTCCCCCCGTTGTCTAACCCACGCGGCTCGCGTTTTGACTCCTGACTGAAGACCGCGCGAGCGGGGTCTGATTGCATGAGAGCACCGTGTGTCGGAGGTCACGCGGTCAGTGCGAATGAGGAGTCTCAGACACATGACGAAGCCCAGAATCGGTGTCATCGGCGTGGGGTCCATGGGCAGCATGGTCCTGTGGCAGCTGGCGAAGGCGGGAGTCGAGGCTGTCGGCTTCGAGCAGTTCGGGATCGGCCACGACCGCTCCGCGGCGGGCGGAGAGTCCCGCATGTTCAGGACGGCTTACATGGAGGGCGCCGACTACGTCCCGCTCCTCAAGGCCTCGCGGAAGCTCTGGGAGGAGCTGGGGGAGGAGACGGGCCTCGAGCTTCTCACCCTCTGCGGCGGACTCATGATCGGGCCGCGCGATCACCCCAGGATCGCCAATGTCATCCGCTCGGTGCGCGAGTTCGCGATCGACCACGAGATCCTCGAAGCGGAGGAGACGATGCGCCGGTACCCGCAGCACCGGCTCGGCGAGGGTGAGATCGCGGTCCTGGACCGGGAGGCGGGCTTCATGCGCCCGGAGCTGGCAGTCTTCGCAGCCGCGGAGCGGGCAGAGACCCTGGGCGCGGTCATCCACCGGCACACTGAGGTGGAGGCGATCGAGGAGACGGCCGCGGGCGTGAGGGTGAGCGCCGGAGGGCGCAGCCACGAGTTCGATCGCGTGATCGTCACGGCCGGACCGTGGACGGCGCGGTTCTTCCCGGCACTGGAGGAGAACCTCGTCCCGCGCAAGATCGTCATGACCTGGTATCTCTCCTCCGAGCCGGCGCGGTTCGCCTCCGAGAGCTTCCCGGTCTTCGGCAGGGTGGGCGGTCCCATCGACATCTTCGGTGTGCCCGCGCTGGAGGGGACGATGACGAAGATCGGCAGCGTCGACACCTTCGGCGACGTGCCCGACCCGGGCGCTCTCCACCGCGATGTCGAGCTCGCAGAGCTTCGCCACATCAACGGCGAGGTGGAGCGCTGCATGAACGGCCTGCGACCAGATCCCGCACGAATCTCGGTGCACATGGACGGGTACACGACGGACGAGCACGCAGTGGTGGGTGCGGTCCCCGGCAGCGAACGGCTGTTCGTCATGGGCGGCTACTCCGGCCACGGCTTCAAGCTCGCACCAGTCATGGGGGAGATCGGGAAGGATCTCGTCCTCACCGGATCCACAGCGCACGGCATCGATCACCTGGCACCGGGGCGCTATCTGTCCTGAGTGGTGTGCTCGTCCAGCGAATGCGGGGATCGCCCCCGAGGAATCGAGGAGTCATGAGAACGACCATGTACACACGTGCCGCGGGCGTCGCAGCAGCGTTGGCCCTGGGCATCGCCGCAGCCGGCTGCGGCAGCACCGATGGCGGTGGAGGAGGCATCACCCTGCGGGTGGCTGGGCAGAACAACGAGGAACACCCCAACACCACGGAGCTCGAGGCGATGGCCGAGGCCGTGGCGGAGGGGACCGACGGTCGGGTGACGATGGAGATCTACCCGAACAATCAGCTGGGTGACTACACCCTCATGTACGAGGAGATCAGTCAGGGAACGGTGGACATGGGGCTCATCTCCACGCCCACCCACCTGGACAGCAGACTGGAGATCCAGTTCCTGCCCTATCTGGTCACCACGTACGAGGACGTGCACGAGCACTACACCCTCGACTCCGTCCTCGGGCAGTCGATGCGGGAGATTCACCAGGATCAGGGCATCGAGCTGCTGGGGCTCTTCGCGGAGGGCTTCGGGGGGATAGCGACGAACAAACCGGCGGCAGACCCGGCCGACCCCACCGTCGACAAGGGCGTGCAACTGCGGGTCCCGGAGATCGCCATCACCGCGAAGAACACGCAGGACCTCGGGTTCAGCACTGTCTCCATGGCATACGCCGATGTCTACCAGGGGCTGCAGACCGGCGCGGTCGAGGGCTGGACCGGGGGCCATCCGCTGGTGAACTACCTTCAGTTCCGGGATGTCATCGACCACTACTACCAGTACAACAACTTCTTCGAGACGACACATGTCCTCATCAACCAGGAGACCTTCGAAGGGCTGTCCGTCGAGGACCAGGAGGTCATGCGCGAGGCCGGTCTGCAGCTGACCGAGAACAGCTACGAGATCGCGGAGTCGATGGAGGAGGAGTACCGCGGAAAGCTCGCAGACGAGGGCACCGAGGTCGTCGAGTTCAGCGAGGAGGAGCTGCGCTCCCTCGCCGAGCATTCGCGCACCCAGTCGTGGCCGGCCCTCGACGACCCGCAGCAGGTGGAGCTTTTGGAGAAGGTCGCTGAGTCCATGGGCCTGGACTACTGAGAGCTGACCCCGAGCGGTTGGAGGTGGTGCATATGAAGACTGCATTGGCAGCAGGCGCGCGAGGGCTCCTCGCAGTGCAGCGATGGATCATGTTCCTGTCCTGCGCGCTCATCATCGTGGGGCTCTTCAGCGAGGTCGTGCTCAGGTACGCCTTCGGGACGAGCATCCTGGGGATGAACGAGCTCATCGTCATCCCCGCCCTCTGGATGTACTTCATCGGTGCGTCGTATGCCTCCCATCAGGGCAGCCACATCTCTGCGAACGTGCTGCAGGTGTACCTGCGCGGGGAGCGGGCGCGGGCGGTGCTCAGGCTGGTGATCGCGGTCATCAGCCTGGGTCTGGCCCTCGTGTTCACCTGGTGGGGTGTGCTCTACCTCGTCAGCAGTGCGGAGCGAGGAGGGACCACTAGCGTGTTCGGGCTGCCGCTGCTGCTCTCGCAGAGCGCCGTCACCTGCGGATTCGTGCTCATGACCCTGTACGCGCTCACCGAAGTCCTCAGAGCGGCGCGCGAGGTGCGCGATGCAGGGGAAGACCGTGCGCTCGCACGGGAAGAAGGAGAGGACTGACCATGGAGATTCTCATCGGACTGCTCCTGCTCATCGTCATGCTGGTGGTGGGAGTGCCAGTCTTCTGGACGTTCCTCGGTGTGGCGATCTTCCTCGTGGTGAGCCTCGACTACGACCCGATCTTCCTCCTGCCCTACGGCTACAGTCAGCTGAACTCGCCTCTGCTCCTTGCGATCCCTCTGTTCATCATCGCAGGGAAGCTGATTGAGCGCGGAGGGTTGGGCGATGTCATCGTCGAGTGGACGGAGGTCTTGCTGGGGCGTATCAGAGGTGGTCTGGGAGTCACGACCGTCGTCGCGTGCGCTATCTTCGGTTCCATTTCCGGCAGCGCACTCGCCGCTCTCTCCACCATCGGCTCGATCATGTTCTCCAAGCTGCACCGCGCGGGGTATCCGCGAGGGTTCGCGGCGGCACTGGTGGCGAACGCCTCCATCCTGGGCCTGCTCATCCCTCCCAGCGGCATCATGATCCTTTACGCCTGGATCGCCAACGTCTCCGTACTGGCCGCGTTCCTCTCGACACTGCTGCCGGGGATCATCCTCCTGGTCCTGCTGAGTGCGATCAATCTGATCTTCATGCGAGGCAGGATGCGTCGTGGGGTCTCGGTGGGAGCGAAGGCGGGGGCGATGGGCAGGATGGGAGAGACGCCGGTCTCCCCGCAGGTCCCGGAGCGGATGCCGTTCGGAACGCAGGCGAAGGCGTTCGGGGCGAAGACGGTGAAGGGGATTCCTGCACTCGTCCTCCCGGTCATCATTCTGGGCGGAATCTACGGTGGTGTCTTCACTACCGTCGAAGCCGCTGTGGTGGCTGCGCTGTATGCGATTCCGGTGGGTCTGTGGGTGTACCGCCGCCTGCGCGTCTTCGAGCTCAGGGAGGTGCTCATCGAGGCGGCGGGCACCACCGGCGTGGTGATGGTGATGGCCTACGCGATGATGATCCTCAGCCGGGTCTTCACGATGGAGAACCTGCCTACGGCAGTGGGGGACTTCCTCTTCGCGATCTCGGAGAGCCCCGTCGTCATCCTCATCATGATCAATGTCTTCATCATCATCCTGGGCATGCTCATCGACGATGTGAGCGGCACGCTGCTCATCACGCCCATCCTGCTGCCAGTTGCGGTGGGGATCGGAGTGGACCCCATCCACTTCGCGGCGATCCTGGGGGTCAACCTCGGCATGGCGAACATCACTCCGCCCACGGCCCCGCTGCTGTACTTCGGCAGTCAGCTGGGCAACGCACCCATCAACGAGATGATGAAGCCCACGCTGGTCATGATCTTCTGCGCCTGGATTCCCACCCTCATTGCCACGACGTACATCCCGGAGCTCTCGCTCTGGCTGCCACAGATGATCCTCGATTACTGAGCGCACGCGCGACCGACCGTGGATCGGCGCGGGCGAGAACGGAGCAGACATGCAGCGAGCCGAGTTCGGCGTCATCGGAACCGGCACTCTGGGTGCCATGGCGCTGTGGCACCTTGCCCGGAGCGGACGGGAGGTCGTCGGCTTCGAGCAGCACTGGCCCGGCCACCAGAGGGGTGCAGCCGCGGGCGATACACGGTGGGTGCGCACGGCTTCCGAAGAAGCAGGCTGCGTGCCTCTCATGCAACGCGCCATCCCGCTCTGGCGGGAACTCGAGGAGGAGACGGGGCAGCGGCTCCTCGATCTGTGCGGAGGCCTGTACGTGGGTCGCGCGGACTCGTCCTTCATCCGAGGCGTGGCGCAGAACTGTCAGGAGTTCTCGCTCGCGCATGAGGTCCTCACCGCAGGGGAGATGCGTCGGCGGTTCACGCAGTTCGCCGTCGTCGACGACGAGGTGGGCATCTTCGAAGAGGCGGCAGGGCAGGTGCATGCGAGCCTTGCAGTCGCTGCGGCCGCCGGTGCTGCCCAGCGGCGCGGGGCGCGTCTGCTCAGCCGCACCCGCGTCGAGGCGGTGGACCTGACGGCAGACGGCGTTGTCGTCCGAGCTGCGGGCGAGGACTGGTGCTTCGACAAGGTTCTGATGGCCACTGGGCCTTGGGGCCGCGACCTGCTCCCGGATCACATTCCACACCTGGAGGTCGAACGCTTCCTCGTGTCCTGGTATCCGCTTGCTCCTGCGCATGAGCGAGGAAGCGCGCGTGAGCCGATTCTGGAACGCCAGGGTGCTGAGCACATCTTCGGGAGCTGGCCCTCTGTCGACGGACTGACCGCAAAGGTGGGCTTCGCTGCCCCTGTCGATCGGCTTGCGCACGCTGCGGACATGCACCAGGAAATCGCTGCCTCGGTAGTCGAGCTCACCGACGCTTATGTGCGCCGATGGCTGCCTGGGCTCCTTCCGCACAGTGTGCGCCATGCGGTGGGTATGGATGCACATGTCTCGGACCGAGGATTCCTGCTCGGCCCGAGTGGGCGTGACCCTCGGGTCGTGCTGGCGCTGGGAATGGCCGGGCACGGATTCAAGATGAGTCCGGCGACGGGATCCGCTGCTGCGGACTACCTCATGCATGGTGAGTCCCACGCAGACCTCGCCGCCTATCTGCCTGAGCGGTTCCCGGTGCTCCCCTTCCTCGACTATCGGGTGTGAGTCAGGAACCGCACCGGCGGGGGACACGGCTGATCACCGGACACGGTCGCGGAGCACGAGCCAGAGATGGAGCATGAGCCGATCGTGTCCGGAGCTGAGATCCGTTCCGGTCGCCTCCTCGAACTGTCGGAGTCGGTAGTAGACGGTCGTCCGGTGGAGGTGCATCTCCAGTGCCGTCGCGGCGGCGTTCCCTCCGGCGTCCAGAAAGGACCGCACAGTCGCGAGCGACTCGGCAGGCTGCGCGTCCACCGCGCTGCGCAGAAGTGCAGGCAGACCGGCGGACGGGATCTGCGCAGGCACCGCGCAGTGCAGGAGACCCCAGAGAGGATGATCGTCCCAGAAGATGCGCCGGTCGGTCTGTGCCTCCGTGAATGTGAGGGCAGCTCGGGCCTGGTCGTAGGAGACACGGGCATCTTCGGGAACCACAGGCCCTCCGATTCCGATGCGGGTGCCGGTTGCGGCATCGGGGCGCAGGGCCTCAAGACGCCGGAGCAGAGAATCGGTGACGATGCGGGCGGCGCCTCCGTCGGCCTCGACGGTGTCGAGGAGCGCGAACACGTGGTCTCCCACGAGGGTGAGCGATTGGCAGTCCCGGGCTGAGGTGCTCTGACTCCATGCGCGCCGCAGAGTGGAGAGGACGTCGGGATCCGTCGCCGCTGCCTGTGCTCCCGGAGCGGAGCCGATGACCACGGCGACAGCATGCCGACCAGTGCCGAAGAGACCGCGGGCGCGCAGCGTGTCCAGGGCAGCGGTGCGACAAGTGGATTCCTCGGAGAGGAGAGAACGCAGTGCTTCGCCTATCTCCTCATCCGTCTCCACCCGGCGGACCGCACGATCCAGCATCAGTTCCACGAGTTCCTCCTCCGCCTCCCGGCATGCGGCATAGTCGCTCTCGGAAAAGGCGTCGTCGTGGATGATCCACATGAGCCCGAGCAGTTCGGTTCCCGCGCGCAGCGGATAGATGAGCCGGTCGTTCTCGAACCCGAATCTGTGCATTGCCGGCAGCAGATACGGTTCCGTCCACGTGCGCAGACCATGGGAGAAGACGTATTCGCGCACAGGCCCCGGAGTCTGCCGTTCGACCAGGGTGCGAAGGCGGATCATGTCCTCGTCACCGAACTGGTGAGAGCTGTGCCCGATGTAGTTGAGATCCTCGTCGTCCACGGCGACGCTGCGGCGGATGCGATGGGCGAGCCTTTCGATCACATCCATGATCGTGTCTCTGTTCGACATATGTCGAAGGTACCGCGCAGGTCACCGCGATGGAACACGGCGTCTCTGCGTTGCGGCCACTGTTCGCGGGTGGGGACGTGGTGATCAGCTCCCCGCGGGTCCGTCTGCACGCGCAAACGGCGGTCGAGGCGAGCGGCGCTGGTCCTCGAGAACCTGCCCTGCCTCGAAAGCGGGAGAGCCTGGCCCGCTAGATCGACGTCGCTGCGGTCTGCGACGAGGGTCGGTCTCACGGAAGCCCTTGAGGTGCTCGCGGAAGCGCCCAGCGCCTATATGATCCCTTCATGCCACACGACAGCAGCGCGCCGGCAGGCGCTCCCGGCGGCAGCGCAGCCGCCCAGCAGGACGCCGTGACGGAGAAGCGCATCCTGCGCAAGGTCACGCTCCGCCTCATCCCGTTCATCATCGCGATGTACTTCATCAACTACCTCGACCGGACGAACCTCAGCATCGCGGGTCCGGGCGGCATGAACGAGGAGCTGGGGCTGACAGCCACGCAGTTCGGCTTCGCCGCCGGCGTCTTCTTCTTCGGCTACCTCCTCCTCGAGGTGCCGTCGAACCTCGCTCTCCACAAGTTCGGCGCGCGCGTCTGGCTGGCCCGCATCCTCATCAGCTGGGGCATCCTCGCCTCCGTCATGGCGTTCGTGCCCAACGCCGGCTGGCTGTACGTGGTGCGGTTCTTCCTGGGCGTGGCCGAGGCCGGCTTCTTCCCGGGCATCGTCCTGTACCTCACCTACTGGTTCCCCAACAGCGTGCGTGCCCGGGCGACCGCCCTCTTCATGCTTGCCATCCCGCTGTCCAACGTCGTGGGTGCGCCGTTCTCCACCTGGCTCATCGAGGTGGGCAACTCCCTCTTCGACTTCTCCGGCTGGCGCTTCATGCTCTTCATCGAGGGCCTGCCCGCCGTGGCGCTGGGCATCATGTGCATCTTCTACCTCACGGACCGCCCCAAGGACGCGAAGTGGCTGACGGCGGACGAGCGCACCTGGCTGCAGGGCCGCATGGACGCCGAGGCCGATGCCACCGCCGCCTCCCACCACACCGGTGTGAAGGCCTCCCTGGGCAATGTGCGCGTGTGGGCGCTGGGCTTCGTGTACTTCGGCTCCGTCTACGGCCTCTATGCCCTCAGCTTCTTCCTGCCCACGATCATCACCGGGTTCTCCGAGCGGTTCGGCACGGAGTTCAGCCTGGTCCAGGTGGGTCTCATCACCGCCATCCCCTACGCGTTCGGCGCGGTGGCGATGTTCCTCTGGTCGCGTCACGGCGACCGCACGGGGGAGCGCGTCTGGCACGCCGCACTGCCGCTGTTCGTGGGCGCCGTGGCGATCTCCGTGGCCCTCTACCTGACCTCGCCGTTCACCACCATGATCGCCGTCACCGTCGCCTGCGTGGCGATCTGCTGCGCGCTGCCGTGCTTCTGGCCGCTGCCGCAGGCGTTCCTCACGGGCGCGGCCGCGGCAGCCGGCATCGCGCTCATCAACACGATCGGCAACTCCGCGGGTTTCCTCGCCCCCTACGTCACGGGCTGGCTCACGGACCTCACCGGCACCTCGAACGCGGGCATGTGGGCGGTGGGCGGCGCCATGGTGGTCGCCGGCATCATCGTCCTGGCGCTGCGCGGCGGCGCGCCGGTGCAGAAGACCGTCCCGGCGGAGTGAGTGCAGGAGTAGCCTTACCGGGTCCGGCACCGTGGATGGGCGCCGGCACCCGCCCCCACACGTGAAGGAGACCTCGTCCCATGGACAGCGCGCGGATGGACACGGCACGGACGGACACAGCTCGGGCGAGCGCCGTGCGGATGGGGCCGGCGCAGATCGCCGAACAGCTCGGCCCCCGCCTCGGCGACGGCGTCCTGGTGGTCGACCCGGACGTCATCAGCGCACACTCCAAGGACGAGGCCCTGTTCTGCCCGCACGACGGCGCGGTGGCGCTGGTGCGGGCGAAGACTCCGGAGGACGTGCAGGAGACTCTGCGATTCGCCCACGCGCACCGCGTCCCCGTGGTGCCCCAGGGCGCGCGCACCGGCATCTCCGGCGGCGCGAATGCGAGCGAGGGTGCGATCCTCCTCAACGTCTCCGCGATGAACGCGGTCCTGGAGGTCAACACCGCCGAACGCACCGTGCGGGTGCAGCCGGGCATCATCAACCAGGACCTCAAGGACCACCTGGTGCCGTTCGGGCTGTCCTACCCGCCGGACCCGGGCTCGGTGGCGATCTCCTCGATCGGCGGCAACATCGCCACCAACGCCGGCGGGCTGTGCTGTGTGAAGTACGGCGTCACCAGGGACTACGTCCGCAGCATCGACGTGGTGCTCGCAGACGGCACGCGCACCACCTTCGGCCCGCAGACGGCGAAGGGTGTGGCCGGTCTGGACATGCGTGGGCTGTTCATCGGCTCCGAGGGCACACTGGGCGTCGTCGTCGAGGCCACACTGCGGCTGATCCCGCTGATGCCGGAGCCCGTCACCGCGATCGGCATCTTCCCGGACGAGCGCTCCGGCCTGCAGACGGTCGCGGACTTCATGGCAGCCGGCGGGCAGCCCAGCCTCTTCGAGTTCCTCGACGGCACGAGCATCCGGATGCTCACCGCCTACGGGGACTTCGGTCTGGACGAGGAAGCCGGCTCGATGCTGCTGGTGCAGTTCGATCAGACGCCGGCCGAGGCCGCGGCCATGCTGGAGCAGTTCCAGGCCGTCGCCGAGGCCGCGGGCGCGCTCGACGTGGCCGTCTCCGATGATCCCGCGGACTCCGCCGCACTCATCGCCGCGCGCAGGATGATCCAGCCCGCGTACGAGAAGTTCGCGCACGCCCACGGCGGCGGACAGCTGCTCGACGACGTGTGCATTCCGCGTGCGGCCATGCCGGAGTTCTGCGAGCGGCTCACGCAGCTGCGGCAGCGGTCCGACCTCACGATCGCCCTGGTGGCGCATGCCGGTGACGGCAACACGCACCCGTCCGTGTTCTTCGACGCGAACGATCCCGCGGAGACGGAGAAGGCCCAGTCCGTGTTCGGGGAGATCATGGGGATCGGCCTGGAGCTGGGCGGCACGATCACGGGCGAGCACGGGGTGGGGCACCTCAAGGCGAGCTGGCTGGCGAAGGAGCTGGACGAGGGATCCCGGTGGGCCCAGCGGGCCGTCAAGGACGCCCTCGACCCGCACGGGATCCTCAACCCGGGGAAGATGCTCTCCCACATCTGAGCTGCGTGCCCTGGGCGGCTGCCTGCTGCCTGCCGCCGCGCGGTGAGTCGACGCACGGATGCTCGCGCTGTGCGGAGCCAGTGTCTCGGACCTGCCGGGAGTGTTCGCCTTGCCTTCTCGCGGAGTGCCGTGGAGGATCGTGTCAGCAGGACGATCTGCCCGCAGGCCAGCGCGGCAGGCACAGACGATCGCCGAGGTGTCCCATGCCGGAGCCCATGCACGACCCGTCCCCGCAGGGAGCAGGGGCGCAGCCGCAGGGTGCTCAATGGCCCCAGCCGCAGGAGCAGGGACCCCAGCAGCAAGCGCAGTGGCCTCAGGCTCAGCCCCAGCCCCAAGCGCAGCGGCCCCAGCCGGAGCCGCCTCATGCAGGCTCGCAGCAGCCGCGCGGACCGGACGCACAGCCGTCGGCCTCCGGTGGGTGGCGTGAGCGCGGCGCAGCACTGGTGGATCGCGGCCGGACAGCCGCCGCCGGGGGCGCGCAGCACCTGCAGGGCGCTGCCGCAAAGGCCGCCGGCGCAGCGCGGGAGGGCTGGCAGCAGCGAGACGCGATCCGCGAGAACGCCGCGGACCGTGCCCGTCGCTGGACGGACTCGGGGGCCTCGGCGGCGGATGCGGTCTTCACCAGAGCGGCCGAGCACTCCTCAGCGGCGGCCGCACGCGGACAGCAGGTCGTCGACACCGCCGCCGCGCATTCCACCGCGGCCTGGGAGCGGAGCCAGGAGGCGTACCGGGCCGCGAGCTCCGTACCCGTCGACGCACAGGGCCGGCCGCTGCGCCCGTGGGAGGTGCGTGCTGCTGCAATCCTGGGGCTCGTCGCGCCGCTGTTCGTGGTCGCGGCGATCATCATGATGGCGACCACGAGCGGACGGACGCTGCGCATGCTCGGATTCCTGCTGCAGAGCGCGGGGAGCACGACGGAGGCCGAGGCGCTCACCACCGCCGGCGAGGTCTCCTCCGGGCTCGCCCAGGTGATTCTGGCAGTGGGCATCACGATGGGCGTCGTGGTGATCGCCGCCTTCGCGCTCTACGCGTGGCGGGTCCTCGCCGGCCGAGGCCGCGCGCGCTGGATCGCGCTCGCCGCGCTGGTGCTGGCGTTCTTCCTGGTCACACCCCTCAGTCCGATCCTCATGACCTGCTTCCTGCTGCTCGGCACCGCGAGCGTGGTGTGTGCGTTCCTGCCGCGCGCCTCGGCCTGGTTCGCCCGGCACCGTACCTTCGCCGGACCGCAGTCCACTCCGCACAGCGCACCTCTCACCTGAGTGAGGTGCCCGTGGAGCGCTCCACCAGCAGGTCGATCGCCACGCCGGGAGGCAGTGCGCCGTACTCGCGGCCCCGGTCCGCGCCCAGGCGCGCAAGCACGAACGACTCGGCCACGGCCTCGGGCGCGGACTCCTGCAGCACGGCGGCCTGCAGGAGCAGCGCCATCCGTTCCACAAGCACGCGGCCGCCCTGCTGGAGCTGTGCCATCGCACCCGCGTCACCGCCCTCGATCACCGTCGCGGCCCGGGTGAGATCAGCGGCGAGGCGTTCGTAGGCCGCATCGAAGTCCGCGTACCGCCCCAGCCCGGACTCCAGGTAGGCGAGGAACGCCTTGGCACTCTGCGGGCTGCGGGAGAGCGCGCGGATGACGTCGAGGACGATGACATTGCCGGAGCCCTCCCAGACCGCCATCACAGGCTGCTCCCGGTAGCGCATGGCCAGCGGGAAGGACTCCGTGTAGCCGTTGCCGCCCAGGCACTCGAGCGCCTCGTAGGCGTGCTCTGGCCCGCGCTTGCACACCCAGTACTTGGCGACGGCAGTGGCGATCCGGCGGAACTCCGCGGCGTCACCGGATTCTGCGGTGGCGCCGGTGCCCGCGGGAGCGCGTGTGCCGGAGGCGGTGTCCTGACCTGCGTGTGCGCCCGCGCCCACGGCGTCGTGCGCCGAGGCGATGTGGAGTGCGGTCCAGGTGGCGGCCTCGGCCTCGAGCTGGAGGTCTGCGATGACAGCGCGCATGAGCGGCTGGTCGATGAGCCGCGCGCCGAACGCGGAGCGGTGCGAGACGTGCCAGGCGGCCTCCGCGACGGCCTGCCGCATTCCCGCCGCGGAGCCGAGGATGCAGTCCAGGCGCGTCCGGCTGACCATCTCGATGATGGTGCGCACGCCGCGGCCTGGCTCTCCCACGAGCCAGCCGTGCGCGGCGTCCAGCTCGATCTCGCTCGAGGCGTTGGACTTGTTGCCCAGCTTGTCCTTGAGGCGCTGGATGCAGAGCGGATTGCGTTCTCCGCCGGGCAGGATCCGGGGCACCAGGAAGCAGCTGACCCCTTCCTCCAGCTGTGCGAGCACGAGGAAGGCGTCCGACTGCGGCGCGGAGCAGAACCACTTGTGGCCCGTGAGCAGGAAGTGCCCCTCCGTGACGCCGCCGAATCCCTGTGGGGCGCCCTCGTACGGCACAGCGCGGGTGGTGTTGGCCCGGACGTCGGAGCCGCCCTGCTTCTCCGTCATCGCCATGCCGAAGGTCACGGCGTCCTTCTCCGCGGCGTCGACGAGGCGGGGGTCGTACTCCCGGGAGAGCAGGCGCGGCACCCAGAAGTCCGCGTGCGGGGTGCCCTGCAGGGTGGCGACGGCCGAATGCGTCATCGACACCGGGCAGCCGTGCCCCGGCTCCACCTGGCTGAACAGCATGAATCGCGCCGCGCGTTCCGCGTTCGCACCGGGCCCGGTGGCCTGCCAGGCGGCGGAGTGGGCACCCGCTGCGAGCGCCTCGCCGATGATCCGATGGTAGCCGGGGTGGAACTCCACATGGTCCACGCGGTGGCCCCAGCGGTCGTGGCTGGAGTGCCGGGGCGTGCTCTCGTGGACGAGGGCGGCGTCGTGCTGGAACGAAGCGCTGCCCACGAGCATGCCGATCCGTGAGAGCTCTGCGAGATCTGCCGCGGGCGCGTACGTGCGCACGGCCTCGACGAGTGCGGTGTTCGCGGCGAATTCGTCGACCTCCGTGCGCGGTGCCGCCTGGTTCTCTACGGTGTGCGTGGTCATGGTGAGACTCCTATGGCTCGATGGGTGAAGACGGTCATGTCCGCGATGAGCGCTGCGGCCTCCGCCTCGCTGAACTCGCTGCGTCCGGAATCGTGGATGGGCTCCTGCAGGCAGCCGCTCAGGGCCCCGGACAGCGCGCGTGCCGTGAGGCCGGTGTCCTGCTCCGGGATCTCGCCGGCGTCCACGCCGGCCTGCAGACGGGCGGCGATCGCCGCGGCATAGCTGGTGCGGAAGGAGAGCCGCTCGGTCTCGACGTCCGCGGGCAGGGCCTCGAAGAGGAGGGCGTCGGCCAGGCGTGCGCCGGCCAGTGCGCGGGAGATGAAGGTGGAGACGAGGCCCGAGGCGGCCTCGGCGATGGTCTCCGCCTCCTCCAGCGCGCGGGTCACGGCCGCGAGCTCGTGCCCCGCGGCGTGGGCGAAGGCGCCGCGCAGGAGCGCTGCCCGGTCCGGGAAGTACGTGTAGAGCAAGCCGGGGGAGCAGCCGGCACGGGCGGCGACGGACTTCACCGTCGCGCTTGCGAAGCCGGATTCCGTGAGGAGCGCGCGGGCGGCCTCCGCGATGGAGGCGGCGCGGTCCGCCGCGTTCTGCCGCGTGCGCGGGGTGGATCTGTACAGGGTGCTGCGCTCCTTTCCGGCAAGAATTGAATCGTGGTTCAATAGACGCATTGTGACACCTAGCACAGGGAGTGGGCAATGAAGCTCAGCACGATGCTGCGGACGACCGTGAGGCGCGTTCCGGAGGGAGAAGCACTGGTCAGCGGTGAGCGACGGTGGACCTATCGCGCGCTGCTGGAGGACGCGGAGAAGGCCGCCCGTGTGCTCGCGGACCGCGGCGTGAAGCCCGGGGACACCGTGGCGGCGATGTCCTTCAACGAGCCGGAGTTCCTGCTCACCGCCTTCGGCTCCTGGATCCTGGGTGCCACGTTCGTGCCGGTGAACCACAAGATGCAGGCGCCGGAGGTGGAGTACACCGTGCGGCATTCGGGCACAGTGCTGGGAGTGGTGAGCGGGGAGCTGGCGGAGATCGCCCGGAGGGGCGGGCCGGACATCGGATGGCTCACCACCGCGGAGCTCTCCGCGCTCATCGCGGAGGCGGAGCCGTGGGAGGAGACCCACGACGATGACGAGGCACCCGCCCAGGTCCTCTACACCTCGGGCACCACGAGTGCGCCCAAGGGGTGCGTGCACCTCCACCGCACGCTGGTGCAGCTCGCCACTCAGCTCTCCCTGAACCTGGGCTACGAGAGCGACGAGCGCATCCTCGTGGCGATGCCCATCTGGCACTCAGCACCGCTCAACGTCTGCACGCTGCCGGTCCTCTTCATGGGCGGCACCGTGGTCCTGCAGCGGGAGTACCACCCCATCGGCTCGCTGGAGATGATCGCGCAGGAGTCGATCACGACCTTCTTCGGCCCCACGGTGGCGTACCTGGCGCCCTTCCGCGCCTGCCAGGCGGCGGGGCGGGACTTCGCGGACTTCGACTTCTCGACCGTGCGGCGCTGGACGTTCGGCGGCGCGCCCATCGATGCAGCGGCGACGGAGAAGATCGTCAGCAGCTATCAGCCGGGCGGGCACTACCAGCTCTTCGGGATGTCCGAGACCGGGCCCAGCGGCTCCGTGCTCAGGCCGGAGGAGCAGCTGCGCAAGCCCGGCAGCATCGGCCGTGCCGCGATGCTGGGCGTGCAGATGCGCGTGGTCACCGCCGCGGGGGAGGACGCAGTTCCGGGGGAGTCCGGGGAGATCTGGTTCCTCGCGGACACCACCATGAAGGAGTACCTGGGCAATCCGGAGGCCACCGCCGCCGCGTTCGAGGGGCGCTGGTACAAGACCGGGGACATCGCGCGGGTGGACGAGGACGGTTACCTGTACGTGGTGGACCGGATGAAGGACGTGGTGATCGTGGGCGGGGAGAACGTCTTCTCACTCGAGGTCGAGGAGGCGATCGCGCTCCACCCGGAGGTTGCGGACGTCGCCGTGGTGGGCAGGCCGGACCCGGAGTGGGGCCAGCAGCTCGTCGCGTTCATCACCCCGGTGGAGGGGGCCGAGGTGACTGCGGAATCACTGCGCACGTTCCTGGAGCCGCGGCTGGCCCGGTACAAGATCCCGCGTGAGGTGGTGCTGCGGGAGGCGCTGCCGCGCAATCCCTCCGGCAAGATGCTCAAGCACAGGCTGCGCGAGGACGCAGCGGAGCTGGCCGGCTGAGGCATGCCTGTGATAGGGGCGCTCAGCCGGCGGTGAGCGCCCCCACCGCCTGCACGATCACGATGGCCGCGCCCAGCACGGACGCGATCACACCGATGAGGAAGAGCGCTCTGCTGCTGATGCGCGTGAGCACGAGTGAGGACAGCAGGAGGCCCACGACCATGAAGGGGGCCAGCCAGGCGGCGGCGAGGACGTGGTGGAGCGTGAGCGCGCCGCCCAGGGCCAGACCGGTCAGCGACATCGCGGTGCCGAAGGTGAAGTAGGCGTTGATCGTCGCGCGGATCTGCGAGGGCGCGAGGCTGCGCATCACCAGGGCGATGGGCGGTCCGCCGATGCTCGTGGAGGTGCCGAAGAGTCCGGAGGCCGCTCCTGCGATCATCACGTTTCCCGTGGTGGGCGCGGGCTTCCAGCCGACCAGGCTGAAGGCCACGCCGCCCAGAACCGCTGCTGCCAGGATGAGTGAGAGCGCGGTGCTGGGCAGGAGCGCGACGGCCAGCGCGCCCAGCACCACACCCGGAATCCGCCCGATGAGCGCCCACATCACGATCCGCCAGTCCACGCTCGTGCGCTCGCGCAGGAACATCGCGACGGACAGCGCCACCGTCAGCAGGATGAGCGTGGCGGGGAGGAGGTCCGGCCGGACGATCGCGAGGACGGGAGCGGCCATCATGCCGAGGCCGAAGCCGATGGCGCCCTGCAGGCACGAGGCCGCGAGGATGACGAGTCCTATGCCGATGATCTCCACGGAAGCCAGAATAGTCAGCTCTGACCGGATTGCTCTCGGCTGCCCGCCATGCGGAGGGGTGGGCTGCGGAGCTCGACCTCCATGCTGCCTTGGTGCGGACTGTGAACCGGCTGGACAACATGCGTGAGGTTTGCCACTATCGAACGCTGACCAGCCACACCACTGGAGCGATCCAGGCGAATACGGGAGACCCGATGACCCAGCAGGCACCGGCGGCGAACTCGCCGGCGACCAACAGGAGGGTGCTGATCGGCAGCCTCAGCGGCAGCGCGATCGAGTGGTTCGACTTCTTCCTCTACGCCACCGCCGCGGCGATCATCTTCGACAAGCAGTTCTTCCCCTCCGACGATCCTCTGATCTCGCAGATGCTCGCCTACCTCACGCTCTCCCTCACCTTCTTCATCCGGCCCGTGGGCGGAGTGATCTTCTCGCACATCGGCGACCGGATCGGCAGGAAGAAGACCCTCGTCATCACG
The DNA here is from genome assembly GCF_022712115.1 of Brevibacterium sp. GTDB lineage: Bacteria > Actinomycetota > Actinomycetes > Actinomycetales > Brevibacteriaceae > Brevibacterium > Brevibacterium salitolerans. The sequence goes on from NZ_JALAHB010000179.1 coordinate 16,505, forward strand.
CTCTCGCTCATGGGCGGGGCCACCGTGGCGATCGGCCTGCTGCCCACCTACGACCAGGTCGGCATCCTCGCGCCGCTGCTGCTCATCCTCTGCCGCATCATCCAGGGCATGGCGATCGGCGGTGAGTGGGGTGGCGCGCTCCTGCTGGCGTTCGAGTACGCGCCGGAGCATCGTCGCGGGTTCTTCGGCTCCGTGCCGCAGACCGGCATCACCATCGGCATGCTGCTCTCCACCCTCGCCTTCTCGCTGGTGAGCTCGCTGCCGGACGGGCAGTTCGAGGCATGGGGGTGGCGCCTGCCCTTCCTCGCGAGCATCATCCTCGTGATCGTGGGGCTCTGGATCCGCAACGGCCTGGCGGACACGCCGGCGTTCCGGGAGAACCAGGCCTCCGGCAACGTCTCGAAGCTGCCCATCAAGGACACCCTGCGGGACCACTGGCGCTCCGTCCTCGTGGCAGTGGGTGCCAAGGTCGTGGAGACCGGCCCGTTCTACGTCTTCGCGACCTTCGTCGTCAGCTATGCCACCGGCATCCTGGACTTCGAGCGGTCGACGGCGCTCAATGCGGTGAGCGCGGGAGCCTTCGTCAGCACGATCGTCATCCTGCTCATGGGGCGGCTCTCGGACAGGACCGGACGCCAGGCCATGTTCCTCGGCGGCACCATACTGGTGGGGATCTTCGCGGTGCCGTTCTTCCTCCTCCTCGACCTGCGGATGGACTGGGCGATCTACGCGGCGGTCGTGATCGGCCTCGGGATCGTCTGGCCGCCGGTCACCGCGACGCTGGGCACCTTCACCTCGGAGATCTTCAGCACTCGCGTCCGCTACACCGGCGTGACGCTGGGGTATCAGATCGGCGCGGCGGTGTTCGGCGGGACCGCACCGCTCATCGCCACCTGGATGCTCTCGGAGTTCGAAGGCGCGTGGTGGCCGATCGCCGCCTATCTCATCGGGCTCGCCGTGCTCTCGCTCGTGGCCGTGAGCTGTGCGGGGCCGGTGCGGCGCAAGGAGGCGGAGCTCATGCGCAGACGCGGGCTCGCCGAGGCTGCGGCGACGGTGGGCTGAGGCCTGCGGGGCGGGCCCGCCGGGCCGGGCTGCTCAGCACGAAGCGGCGCAGAGAACGGGACTCTGCGCCGCTTCCGTCTGCGGCTGAGGGAGGTGCTTCTCAAGCGGGCACGCCGAAGGTCGCGCCGATCACCAGAGCGACGGCGGCGATGACGCTCCAGAGGATGATGAGCCGCCAGATGAACTTCACCCACAGCTCGTAGGGGATGCGGGCGACGGCGAGGTAGCCCATGAGGGCGCCGGAGGTGGGGATGATCGAGTTCGTGATCGCGTCGCCGTACTGGTAGGCCAGGACAGCGACCTGCCGGTCGATGCCCAGGAGGTCCGAGAGCGGCACCATGAGCGGCATGGTGGTGGCGGCCATGCCGCTGCCGGAGGGGATGAAGAAGTTCAGGATCGACTGGAAGACGAACATGCCCAGCACGGTGAGCACGGAAGGCCAGTGCGAGATCCCCTCCGCGATGGCGTTGATGATCGTGTCGAGGGTCTGGCCGTCCTGCATGACGACGAGGATCGCCCGGGCGAACCCCACGATCAGCGCGCCGAAGACCACCTCCCGCATGCCGTCGACGAGGCCGGCGAACGAACCGTTCACGCCCATACCGCCGATGAGACCGCAGAGCAGGCCCACCACGAAGAAGCTGGCGGCGAGTTCGTCGAGGAACCAGCCCCACTGGAAGACGCCCACCATGTTCACGACGATTCCGCCGGCGAGTGCGATCAGGACGACTGCGCGGCGCGGGGTGAGCTCCGGGATCTCCTCGCTGACGGCGTAGGCGGTGGATCCGGGTCCGCCGATCCGCCCGTAGAGGATCGAGTTGCGCGGGTCGCGCTTGACCTTGTCCGCGTAGCGCATGACATAGAAGATGCCCACGGCGAGGATGACGACATAGACGGCGGCGCGGAACCAGAGGCCGGAGAACAGGGGAACTTCCGCGATCCCCTGGGCGATACCCACGGTGAACAGATTCATCATGCCACCGATGAATCCGGCCGCGGCACCCATCGAGACCATCGCCGTTCCGACGATCGCGTCGTATCCCAGGGAGAGGGCGATGCCCACTCCGATGGGCACGAAGATGATGCACTCCTCGGAGAGGCCCACCGTGAAGCCGAGTACGGAGAAGGTGAGCATGACGAGCGGGATGATGAGACGCTCGCTGCGGCCGATCCGCGTGACCAGCGCATTGATCCCGGCGTCGATGGCTCCGGTCGCCTTGATGATGCCGAAGGCGCCGCCCACGAGGAAGATGTAGAAGACGATCTGTGAGGCCTCCGCGAGGCCGCGGGGAACGGCGGTGAAGATGTCGAAGAAGCCGATGTGGGTCTTCTCCACCGTGGTGAAGGAGCCCGGCACGACCATCTCGCGGCCGTCCTGCTCGATGCGCTCGAAGGCGCCGGAGGGGATGAGGTACGAGGCGATGCCCACCAGCACCACGACGGAGAAGATGAGGGCGTAGGTGTGCGGGATCCTCGGCTTGGACAGGAAGCCCGTCCCGCCGCGCTTGCTGGACGGCTTGTCCGTAGTTTCATGCATAGTTCCGGAAGTTTATACATGACGGTGCTGCGAAGTGCGCGGTGGCGCCGATTCTGAGACTGCCGAGGTGATGACGCGGCACGCGTCTGTCGGTGGGTCTTGACGGTGATGGAAATCACAGTCTAGGTTGAATGAACACTTTCTCCCTTGTGTTCGGCAGGCCGAGCACTACGTGAAGGACTGTCTATGCGATCAGACACCGGTGTCGATCTGCTCGGTGCCCGGCTGCGCACCGCGCGTCTCATGCAGCGCCGCTCCATGCGCGAGCTGGCGAGGGAAGCGGAGATCAGCGTGGGGCATCTCAGCGGCATTGAGAGTGGCAAGGCCAATGCCTCGGTGGCCACTATCAGCGGCCTCTGCAGGGCGCTCGGGATCACGGTCGGGGACCTCTTCGCCCCCGAGCCGCCCCCTCTCACTCCGGTGAGGGGTAGAGAGCGGGAGGTCCTGCGTGCTGATGAGTGCGTTACGAAGAAGGCCATCCTCAAGGAGACCGGGCAGGCCGTCGACATCTACGAGGTCGACCTCCGTCCTGGCGGGTCCACGGGAGGAGACAACAGACACCCGGGCTGCTCGGAACTGATCTACGTCTTGGAAGGCGAGGTTACGGTGCGACTCGACCATTCCTCCGCCGTGTTGGAAGCGGGAGACAGCATCCACTTCCCCTCGGAGGTCGAACACGAGTTCTCCAACACCTCGGACTCCCCGGCGCGGATCCACTGGGTCGTCGTCAGGCAGAAGGGCGGTGTTGTCTGATGCGCCGAGCCGCCGGAACCGCGATCGCGGTCGCCGCTCTCATGTGCGCGGTCGCCGGCTGCACTCCCGTGAAGACGGAGACCACGGGCGCGCTCGCCGTGGGTGACGATGTCCCGCTCACGGGCGAAATCGCCGCGATCGCACAGATGGTGCCCGAGGACGTCGCCGAGGATGGTGCCCTCACTGTGGTGACGAGTGACGGAATGGCACCCCTCAACGTTCCTGACACGGCAACTGGCGAGGTCGAAGGGTTCAATCCCGACCTCGCTCGACAGGTGGGGGCAGTGCTGGGCCTGGAGGTGGACATCCACGCCGTGACCCTCGACCAGATCATCCCCGGCATCGAGGCCGGTCGCTACGAGACCACGTTCTCCAATATGAGCATCGAACCGGAGCGGCTCGAAGTGCTGGACTTCGTGCAGTACTACTTCTCCTCGACCGGGCTGGGAGTCCTCGCGGGCAACCCGGCAGGGGTGGATCCCGAGCGTCTCTGCGGGAAGACAGTGGGTGTGGCGACCGGGTCATTCCAGATGACGAAGGTGCTCCCAGACCTCTCCGAGGAGTGCCGCTCCGAGGGGCTCCCGCCGGTGGACGTCTCTGCCTTTCCTGACCAGCAGAAGGCCGCGCTCGCCCTGCTGAGTGGTCGGGTCGATGCGACATCGATGGACGGGCCCGTGCTGGCCTTCGCCTCGGCGCAGGAGCCCCGGATCGAGGAGGGGGCGCGGATGACCGAGGGCTCCAATGTAGGGATCGGCGTGCCCAAGGATACGGGCATGGCCGAGGCGATGTCGGCTGCGGTGCAGGAGCTCATGGACAACGGGGTCTACGAGAGGCTGCTGGACAAGTACGGGATGCGCGAACTCGGCATCGACGAAGCGAAGGTGGAGAGATGAGCAGTGATGCCCAAGCGACCGTGACCACGGAGATTCTCCCGCCCAGGAAGACCGGAACACGGATCTTCGGCTATGGGGTGCTCGCGCTGGTGGTGGTCCTCACCGCGGTCGTCGCGACCAATCCCAACTTCCGCTGGGCGACAGTGGGCGGCTTCCTCTTCGATCCCAACATCTTCGTGGGCATTGCCAACACCCTCCTCCTCACGGTGCTCTCCATGGTCGCGGGCACCGTGATCGGGACGGTACTGGCCCTCATGAAGCTGTCCAAGGCCACTCAGCTGCACGTCGTCGCTGAGGGCTACATCTGGCTGTTCCGAGGGATTCCGCTGCTGGTGCAACTGCTGTTCTGGTTCAACCTCGCGGCGCTGTTCCCCACGCTGGGCATCGGGGTGCCGGGAACCGGGGCCTTCCTGGAGCTCAACGCGAACGAGCTCATCAGCCCGTTCATGGCAGGGTTCCTCGCGCTCGCACTCCACGAATCGGCTTATATGGCGGAGATCATCCGCTCCGGCATCCTCTCGATCGACCGGGGTCAGACCGAGGCCGCCGAGGCGCTGGCCATGAGGCCCGGGCAGATCATGCGGCGGATCATCCTCCCGCAGGCGATGCGGGTGATCGTCCCGCCCACGGGGAACCAGGTCATTTCGATGCTCAAGACCACATCGCTGGTGAGCGTCATCGCGCTCAACGACCTGCTCTACTCCGCACAGATCATCTACTCGTCCAACTACCAGGTGATCCCGCTGCTGCTTGTCGCCTCCATCTGGTACCTGGTGATGGTCACGGTGCTCACCCTTGTCCAGGGGCGGGTTGAGCGGTACTTCAGCCGGAGTACGCATGTCGTCACATCCAAGTGAGGAGAGTGAACCGATGAGTGGCAACGCGGTGGACATCACCCATGTTTCCAAACGGTTCGGGAACAATGAGGTTCTCACCGACATCAGCTTCGACGTACGAGAGGGGGAAGTCGTCTGCCTGCTCGGGCCCTCGGGCTCCGGCAAGTCGACCCTCCTGCGCTGCATCAACCAGCTCGAGGTCGTCACCACTGGGGATGTGCTCGTCTTCGGCAAGCGGGTGGGCTATGAGGAGGTTGCGCCCGGCACGCTCCGGGTGACATCGCCGGAGAGGCTCGCGGAGTCTCGCCGCGAGATCGGCATGGTGTTCCAGCGCTTCAATCTCTTCCCACACATGACCGCGCTCGAGAACGTCATGGAAGCGCCGGTGCAGGTCCGCCGCATGCCAAAGGTGGAGGCGGCCGAAGCTGCGCGTGCCCAGCTGAAGCGGGTGGGGCTCTCAGACAGGGCCGAGTTCTATCCCTCTCAGCTCTCCGGCGGCCAACAGCAGCGGGTGGCGATCGCACGGGCTCTCGCGATGCAGCCGCGGATCATGCTCTTCGATGAGCCGACTTCAGCCTTGGATCCCGAGCTGGTGGGCGAGGTCCTCAGCGTCATCAAGCAGCTGGCTGCGGAGGGCATGACGATGCTCGTCGTCACGCACCAGGTGCAGTTCGCCCTTGACGTCGCCGATCGCGTCGTCTTCATGGACGGGGGAGTGATCGTAGAGGAGGGCCCGCCCGTCCGGGTGGTCGAGCACGCGCAGAGCGAGCGCGCCAGGAAGTTCTTCTCCGAGCTGCGAAGGGCGTGAGAGCGATGAGCGGACACGTGACATACGCCGTAGTGGGGCTGGGCTCCGCCGGTTCCTTCGCTCTGCGCTCCCTGGCGCGGGCCGGCCACAGCGTCGTGGGTTTCGAGGCCGGTGGCGTGGCCAACGACCGGTCCGCGGTAGGCGGCGACACCCGCCTCTACCGGCGTCTCTACCTCGAGGGGCCTGAATACCACGACCTCCTCGAACGTGCCCTGGAGCTCTGGGGGGACGCGAACCGGACCAGCCCGGACTCGTTCGTCCAGTGTGGGGCGCTGAGCATTGTGGAGGCCGCAAGTGAGGCCGCGGACACGCTGTCGAGGTACGGGGAGCGTTTCGGCATCCCCTACCGCAGGCTCGACGGGGATGAGCTCAGACGGGAATATCCACAGCATCTCTGCGGCCCGAGTGAGATCGGCTTCCTCGACCTTTCCGGCGGATTCGTGCGCACGGACGTCGTCGTCAGGCAAGCGGTCGAGGACGCCCGCACCGCGGGCGCGGAAGTGGTGGAGGAACAGGTGCTCTCGGTCGAGTCGACAGAGGCAGGGGCGCAGGTGGTGACTGCGGCGGGCACCTGGCAGGTCGAGAAGGTCGTCGTCGCGGCTGGAGCTCGGTCCGGCATGCTCTTGGAGGCCGTGCGCCGCCACACCGAGCCTCGGCGCCTGCTCATGACCTGGTTCCAGGCGCAGGAACCTGTTGCCTATGCGCCGAGGTCCTTCCCCGTCTTCACTCGCGAGACCGGAGACCATCACATGTACGGTGCTCCAGCCCTGGACGGACGGCATGTGAAGGTATCGGGGATCGTCTCCCATCAGCCGCTTGAGTTCGAGGCTGGCGGCTATGACTACGGGCAGGGACCGAAGCAGGAGGAACTGCGCACCTGTGAGGCGGCGGTCGCCGCCTCGTTCGCGGGTCTACACCCCGTACCTGTGCGCTCGGCCGTGTATCCGGACCTCTACTCCGCGGACAGAGGCTTCATTCTCGACTGGGCGGATCGGCACACGCGGATCTTCGCGGCCACTGGCTTCTCCGGCAAGGGCTTCAAGATGTGCTGCGCGCTCGGCGAGCACGCTGCTCAGGTGCTCTCGGGTGAGGCGGCGAGACTCCCGGCCTTCGCTCTTAGTCGGTTCGACCGGTAGCCGCGGTGCCCGAGGGAGACGGAGACCTCCTCAGCTCGGATCTTCGCGCTCCGGGTCGCGGGACATGTCTGCTCGCGCAGTCAGTGTCCGCCGGGGTGTCGCGGCGGACTCCGGAGCGGTTGAATCCAGCTGGGCGAGGACGATGTCGACCATGTCCCGCCCGGCTTCCTCGACCGGTTGAAGCACGGTCATCAGTGAGTTGAGAGCCTGTGCAGAGCCGATGAGGTCGTCACCCGCTGCCACTGTGAAGTCCTCGGGGATTCTCCGCCCTCGGGTCCCCAGTCCGTGCATGAGGCCTAGAGCAAGGAGTCCGTTGTAGGCCACCGCGGCGGTGACACCGGTCGGTGCGAGGAGATCGGCCACCTCGACTCCGGCGCCAAAGGTCGGTTCGACCGGCCCGAATACCTCCACCGCCTGGCCGAACCCAGCTGTGAGCGAGGACAGCCGGGCTCCATCTGCGGCCGAGCCTGCAGGTCCGCCCACGTACGCGACGCGCAAGTGTCCGCCCTCACGCAGCCGCCGGCCCAGCTCTGCGAAGGCGGGAGCTGTGTCGATGGCGACGGAGGGAACATCGGGTACGACGCGGTTGAAGGTAACGACGGGGATCGCGTCCGCGAGCTCGGCGAGGTGGGGGTCGGCCAGGCGTGTCCCGGCGAGCAGCACGGCATCGACACGCCCTCGCAGACGTGCGAGCTGTGAGGCTTCCCGCTGCGGGTCCGAGCGTGAATCCGCTACCACGAGGTCATAGCCGGCAGCTTCGGCGCGGTTCTGTGCACCAGCGATGAGAGGTGGGAAGTACGAACTCGCCAGTGAGGGGACGGAGAACCCGATCAGCATGGTACGCCCTGTGGCCAATGCCCGCGCCGAGGCGTTGTGCTGGTAGCCAAGACGCTCCGCGGCGGAGCGGACGGCCTCACGCGTGGAGGCCGCGACCATCTGCGGGCGGGAGAGAGTGCGCGAGACCGTGGCGGAGGAGACACCGGCCAGGCGCGCAACGTCGTCGAGGGTAACCACCCCTTCTCCTCTCCGTGTGGCCGTCGTTGTCCGTCACAGTAGCCGAAGTCTTGACATTGCTGTGCGGGGGAGTGAACCATGGTCTGCAAGCGCTTGCATCAGCGGTCCGGAGACCTGACTGCTGACGCAGAGGGGCGAACAGCGCAGGGCTGTCGCGGGGAGCTGAGGGGACGAAGATACGTGACATCGCAATTCGCCGGCGGCGCTGAGCCCGTCCGCAACTCTGCAGATGCAACCGGCGTGGCGGGCGGTGCGGAGGACGACCGCTCCGCTCTTTCTGAAAATGCAGGCTGGGGTGAGCGCATCTTCCGGCTGCGTTCCCGGGGCTCGACTGGCTGGCGGGAGTTCACCGCCGGCATCAGCATGTTCCTCGCATCGGCGTACTCCGCAGTCGTCATTCCGGGTATGCTGGCGGATGCAGGTCTCCCCCGCGGAGCCGCGACGACCGCGGTCCTCATCGTCGTGGTGCTCGCCACCGCCCTCATGGGCCTGTACGCGAACATGCCGTTTGTGCTGGCGCCCGGCCTCGGCGGTGTTGCCCTCGTTGCGTACACCCTCGTGTTGGGCGAAGGCGTCCCGTACCCGGTTGCGATGGGAATGGTCTTCTGGTCTGGTGTGGCCTTCCTACTTCTCACTCTCTTCGGAATCCGCGGCCTCATCACGCAGATGATCCCTACGAACATCCGGCTGGCGATCGGCTCCGGCATCGGCCTGTTCATTGCGTTCATCGGGTTCCGTTCAGCGGGTCTCGTGGTTGCAGGTGAGGATTCCCTCGAGCTGGGCGATCTGGGCGGCGCCTCGGCTGTGGTCGCTCTTGTGGGGCTCGTGGCGCTCGTGGGAATGCAGTCGCGGAAGGTGCCCGGATCGTTCGTCATCGTGATCGTGGGGCTGACCCTGGTGGGCATCCCACTGGGGCTCACGGAGATCACCGGCGACCTGCTCCAGCCGCCGGAAGGTGTGGGCCCGCTGATTCTGGACATCGACGTCATGGGTGCACTGGCTCCGCACTATCTTCCCTATCTCTTCGCCTTCTTCGCTGCGGAGTTCTTCTCCGCCACCGGCATCGTCATGGCAGTTTCAGAGAAGGTCGGCCTGCCTGATTCTCAGATGCGCAAGCCCTTCATCGTGGACTCCACCGCGATCATCGCGGGGTCCCTCCTCGCAGCCCCCAGCGTGACGACCTACGCGGAGTCCACTGCCGGGTCCGAGTCCGGCGGTCGTACGGGGCTCACTTCGCTGTGGACAGCGGCCTGCTTCGCGCTGCTTCTCGTGTTCGCACCGTTCGCCGCGGCGATCCCCGCGGCTGCGACCGCGCCGGTCCTCATGTTCGTCGGCCTGAAGATGCTCACCGGTTTCGTCCGCGTGGATGTCTCCGATCTCACCGAAGCAGTTCCGGCGACGCTCGTAGTCGTGTGCACGCTGTTGTGGGGCAACTTCGGCACGGGCATTGCCGCAGGCCTCCTGAGCTACGTGCTGGTGAAGATCTTTGCCTGGCGGCTGCGGGAGGTGAGCGTGGGTATGTGGATCATGGCCCCGTTCCTCGTCTACTTCTTTGTGACTTCCGTTCACTGACCCGTTCGGCTGCCCCGACCCACGGAGGTGCCGCCCTCCCTCGCCGGTCGGCCTCATTCGTCAGTCGGATCCCGCCTGATCCGTTCCGCCCCAAGGAGACCAATGCGCAAGAAGACAGATCTGCTCGTCCATCTGCCCGGCACGGAGCGTGCCGATACCTTCGGCGAGCTCGCCGC
>NZ_JALAHB010000180.1 GCF_022712115.1 Brevibacterium sp.
CGCCCGCGCGCGGGCCGGTATCCGTGCCGCGGGGACGCCCAGGTTCTCCATGCCGAAGGCCACGTCGTCGCCCACCCGGGCGAGGTTCACCTGCGAGTCCGGGTCCTGGAGCACCAGCCCCGTCACCCCGCGCGCGGGAGGCGCTGGAGACGGTGGGGCTGCCGGTGGGCCTCGACCATCCCACCCGCGCACTCTCCGGCGGGCAGAAGCAGCGGCTCGCGATCGCCGGGGTGCTGGCGATGGATCCCGGCGTCATCGTGCTCGACGAGCCCACCGCCAACCTGGACCCCGCCGCCGTGCCCTCCGTGCGCGATGCCGTGCTCGCCGCCCAGGAGCGTTCCGAGGCGACCCTCGTGGTGGTGGAGCACCGCCTGGAGATCTGGGTCGATCACGTGGACCGCGTCCGCGTGATGGGTCCCCACGGCCTCGTCGCCGACGGCACGCCCGAGGCCGTGCTGCAGGACGCACGCTTGCGGTCCTCCCTGGAAGCGGCGGGGCTCTGGCTGCCGGGTGCCGTCCCTGACCCGGCCTACGTGCCCCGGCCCGCCGGCGAGGCAGTGCTCACCGCTGAGCAGGTCGCCGTCGCCCGCCCCGGCGCACACCCCGCTGCGGTCATCTCCGCCGAGGTGCACCCCGGGCGCGCACTCGCACTCACCGGGCCCAACGGTGCAGGCAAGTCCACGGCAGCGCTCACGCTGGCAGGCCTGGTGCCCGAGGCCTCGGGAGCGGTCCGCGCCTCCGAGTCCCTGCTGGCGGGCCCGCACCGCCCCCGTTCCGCGCAGCCCTCGCGCTGGAGGTCGCGCGCGCTCGTGTCCCGCGTGGGCATGGTCTTCCAGGAGGCCGAGCACCAGTTCCTGCGCCACACCGTCGCGGACGAGCTCGCGTGGGGACCCCGCCGTGCGGGACTGTCGCAGGCGCAGACCACCGCACGGGTCGACGCGATGCTCGAGCGGCTGCGGCTCACCTCCCTGGCGCAGGCGCACCCGCAGACGCTCTCCGGCGGTGAGAAGCGGCGGCTGTCCGTGGCGTGCATGCTGAGCGCCGCACCGCGGGTGCTGGTGGTGGACGAACCCACGTTCGGTCAGGACGCAGTGACGTGGAAGGAGCTCGCGGCGATGTTCGCGGAGCAGCTGGACGAGGGGCGCGCGGTCGTCGCCGTCACCCACGACGAGCCCTTCGTCCGTGCCCTGGGTGCGGACCGGCTGGAGTTCGGGCCTGCCGCAGATGCGGCTGGTGCCGGGGCCGTTGCGAGTGCTGCAGGTGGGACCGTCGCCAGGGCGGGTGCCGCACAGGAACAGGAGGACGCCCGTGGCTGAGGCACAGAGCCTCGCGGCACCCGCAGGCGGGACCACACAGGATCTCCTCATCCCGCTGCGCCGGCACACTGCCGTCTCCCGCGCGAACCCCGTCGCCAAGCTCGCCGCGGTCCTCGTCCTCATGCTGGGCGTGCTGCTGAGCATCGACCTCGTCTCCGCCGGCGTCATGCTGGCACTGCTGCTGGTGATCGCCCTGCCTCTCAGCGGGCTGGACGCCGGGGCCATGCTGCGCCGGCTGTGGTTCCTGCCGGTCGCCGCACTGCTCGCGGGCTGGGCGACGGCGATCATGGCGGAGAAGACCGGAGCGGTGCTCCTGGACCTGGGACCGTATCTCGTCACCACGGACTCCCTGGCCGCCGGCGCGGCGATCTCCATGCGTGCGCTCGCGCTCGCACTGCCGGGCATCTGCGTCGCGGCGACGACGGACCCCACGGACCTTGCGGACGCCCTCGTCCAGCACCTCCGCATGCCGGAGCGATTCGTCCTCTCCGCCCTGGCCGCAGCACGGCTGGTGACGCTGTTCGTCGAGGAGTGGAAGACCCTCGTCCTCGCCCGCCGCACCCGCGGCTCCGGCGCGGATTCGCCGTGGGCGCGCGTGGTGGCTCTGGTCCCGCTCGCATTCGCGCTCCTCGTGCAGGCCATCCGCCGCGGCACACGGCTGGCGATGGCGATGGAGGGGCGCGGCTTCGGCACCCAGTCACGCACGTGGTCGCGCATCTCCCGCTTCCACGCACGGGATGCGTGGCTGGTGCTCTGCGCGTTCGCGTTCAGCGCGGCAGCGGTGGGCGCGGCGGTGGCCGCGGGCACGTGGCGGCTCATCCTCACGTGAGGAGCCGTTCTCCGTGCCGCACGCACCCCGGGAACGTGCTCAGCCACCCACGCATATGTGGGCGGCAGAGCGACTCGCCGGGCTGCGAAGTGGACCACGCGCGCCCACACCCCGGGAAACCGCGCGGCCACCCACGCATATGTGGGCGGCTGAGCGCACTTCCGGGGTGGACGCGAGGACGCTCAGGCGACGAGCACGGTCCGGCCGCGGGCCGTGCCTGCGCGCAGGGCCTCAAGAGCATCGTTGAGGGTGTCCTCGCTCATGGGCTGCTCGTTGAGCGGCACCTCCGGCAGCGTGCCCTCACGCACCAGCTCCACAAGGGCCTCGAGCTCCGGCTGGCTGCCCACGAAGCTGCCGGAGATCGTCTGGCAGCCGAAGGGCAGCGCCACGGTGGGCAGCGTGACCTCTCCGCCGAACAGCCCCACCGGCACCATCGTCCCGCCCTTGCGCAGGGAGAGGAACGCGGCCTTGGCCGTCTCACCGCTGTTGACGAAGTCGACGACGCCGTGGGCGCGGTCCTCGCCCAGCGCCTCCGCGATCTGGGTGGCCGGCTGGTCCTCGCGAAACTCCAGGGTCCGGTGCGCGCCTGCCTTCCGGGCGAACTCGAGGCTCTCCGCCCTGCGGTCGACCGCCACGATGTTGCCGTGCCCGCGGGCTGCGAGGATCGCGACGGCGTTGAGCCCCAGGCCGCCTGCGCCGATCACCACGATGGGATCCTCCGGCCCGGCGGGAAGCACCTTCGCCACCGCGGAGAAGGCCGTCACGCCGGAGCAGGCGAGGGTGGCCGCCCGGGAGGGCTCGATGCCGGCATAGTCCACGAGGTACTTCTCATCCGGGACGTACACGTGGTCGGCGAAGCCGCCGTCCAGGGAGCCGGAAATGATGGTGCCCCTGGGACAGTAGTTCTCACGCCCCTCCAGACAGTGCGCGCACGCTCCGCAGCCGATCCAGGGGAACACGATGAACGAGCGCCCCAGGATCTCCGCCGAGGCCTCGGGCCCGGTCGCGACGACCTCACCCACGATCTCGTGGCCGAACACGGCCGGCCACTCGGAGCTCAGCGCACGCCGGCCCGCGCTGCCCATGTCGAAGTAGCCGTCCTGGCAGTGCACGTCCGAATGGCACACGCCGGAGCGCTCCACCCGGACCAGCACCTCCCGCCCGGTGAGCTCCGGGGCGGGCTTCTCCACGGCCTCGGCCCGCTCTCCCGGACCCTTCACTGCGTACTGCAACATGCGTGTTCTCCTCTGTTCTCTGTCTTTCATCCCGGGCCGGCTCACTCCGGCCGGTGCTGGGAGATCACCTCGTCGAAGACGCGCTCGGAGAACGGCATGAGGAACTCGGGGTCCGTGTCATGCCATTCGGAGAGCGTCTCGAAGTCGCCCTCGTCGCCGTAGCCCATCTCCTCCGTCACGCCGGTCCAGTAGTCCAGGCGCTCCGTGATGGTGTCTGCGAAGTCCTCCGGAACCAGCCCCTTGTCCACCTGCTCCTGGATGAGCGCGGCGGAGGACTCCTTGATCTTCGCCTCCGTCTCCGCGTCCATCGGTGCGATGGAACCGCCGTTGGCCAGCGCCGTCTCCGCCACCCCGATGTTCGACTCCAGGTCGGAGCGCAGCGAGTTGTTGAAGACCTCCGTCAGCTGGTCGAAGACGAGCTGCTGCGCCGCCAGCGGGAGCGTCTCGAACGACGGACCGGCGGCGATGGCGCCGATCCCGCGGGCGAAGTTCGCCTCCTCCGCCAGCCGCAGGTGGGGTGCCACCTCCACGACGCCGCCGGCGGCCGCGCCCACGGGGCTCGTGGCCATGCAGTCCACCGTCCCGCGCTGCAGGCCCTCGTACGCCTCGAGGTAGGACAGGGACACGGGGGTGGCGCCCAGCGACTCCGCCTGCGGGACCATGCCGGCGGTGCCCACCCGCAGCTGCTTGCCCTTCCAGTCAGCCAGCGTGTCCACGGGCTCCGCGCAGACGGCGTGGATGCCGCCCATCGCGTGCACGGGTACGAGCGGCACCATGCTGTGCTCCTCGTACTCCGCCATGAGCGCCGGCGAGTCCCAGCCCACCTCGAGGAACGCGGCGTTGGCCGCCATCTCCGCCGCCCGCGGAGACCCGCCCGCCAGCGTGGTGCCCGCGGAGAACGCGCTGGTGACGGGGAAGTTGGCCGGATCGTAGATGTTGAGCATGTAGGCGATGTCGATGCGCCCGTCCTCCAGCGCCGCCGGCACCTCACCGTAGGCGGCGATGGCCTGGCCGTGCACCAGCTCGACCTCGATCCTCCCGCCCGAGGCCTCCTCCACGTTCTTCTTGAACTCCTCCGACCGGAGTGCGTCGGGGCCCTCCGGCGACTGTGCCGAGGCCTGGTACACGAGCGTGGTCTCCGGCATGTCCGCCAGCGCCTCCTGATAGGCGCTGAAGTCCGCACGCGGCTCCACGCCCTCGCCCGCCGCTGTGTCCTGGCCGCCGCCGGCTCCGCCTGCGCACCCGCTGAGCACCAGTGCTCCGAGGGCCGTCGCGGAGACCGCGGTGATCGACTTCTTCGTCTTCATGGTGGTCTCTTCTCTCCCGTGAGCGTCTCCCCTGTGAGCAGCTCCTCGATGAGGATCGCCGTTTCCCGGTGTGCAGAATTGACATCACACACCGCAGAATTGACTATTCAGACCATGACTGCCGATCTCGTACGGGCGACGTCGCTGCATTGGGCACCGGAGCTCATCACAGAGCTGGGAGGGAATCCTCACACCCTGCTGGGCCGCTGCGGGATCGCGCCGGAGACCGTGAACCGCGAGAGCCGGTTCATTCCCTTCTCCCTGCTGTGCAGGGTGGTGGGCGAGTGCGCCGCGGAGCTGGACACACCGGACTTCGGACTGCGCCTGGCCGCCAAGCAGGGCACGGACGTGCTCGGGCCGCTCGCGGTCGCCATCCGGCACTCGGCGACCGTGGGTGAGGCGCTGCGCAACAACATCGACTTCGTCCACCACTACAGTCCGGCCCTCGGCACCGCACTGCAGGACCACGGCGACGGCAGGACCGCCTACGTGTTCCGCACCCTCGTCCCCGGTCTGCCGCACCGCGCGCAGATCGCCGAGCTGGGGCTGCGCATCATCCTCAGCAAGTTCAGGATGATCGCCGGCCGCGGGTTCCGGCCGCTGGAGGTCACCTTCAGCCACGCGCACAGACTGCCTGCTGCGCAGTACAGCGCAGCATTCGACTGCCCGGTGGGACTCGACTGCGCCGAGGACTCCCTCGTGTTCCCCACCCAGCTGCTCGAACGCCGCCTGCACAGCGCAGACCGCTCCGCAGCAGGACTCGCCATCGAGTACATGCGGATGAGCACCCTCACCGGCTCCTATGCGGCGGTCGTCTCCACCCAGATCTCCCGGCTCCTGCCGCAGGGTTCGCCCACGCTCGCACGCGTGGCGCAGTCACTGGGCCTGCATCCCCGCGCCCTGCAGCGCCGTCTGGCGGAGTCGCACACGACGTTCGCGGCGCTGGTGGACGCTGTGCGGAAGGACGCGGCCCTGCAGCTTCTCCGCAGTCCGGAGCTGCCCATCGGCGTGATCGCCCAGCAGCTGGGCTACGCGGAGCAGAGCGTGCTCACCCGCAGCTGCCGCCGGTGGTTCTCGCTCACACCGCTCGCGGTGCGCCGGCGGCTGCGTGAGGATCCGGAGGCCGCGGCGCTGCTGGGGTGATGCGGGGTGTGGGACGGCGGCATCTCTGCCGCGGCACTCGGCCACGTGCCGCTCCTGTCACCCACCGCGAACGCACTCTGCCGCCCACGTCTTCGTGGGCGGCAGAGTGCGTCACCGGGCTGCGACGTGGAGCACCCCGGAAGCACGCTCAGCCACCCACATATGCGTGGGTGGCTGAGCGTGCTTCCGGGGTGGACGCGAAGGGACTCAGTCGATCTGCAGCTCGCCCATCGCGTCCCAGCCCTCGCCGTCCACCTGCCGGGAGACGATCTTGGGGGTGTGCACAAGATGCGGGCGCATCGCTTCGAGGCCCTTGGCGAAGTGATCGCTCGTGACGTGCGGCTCTGCGCCCTCGTCCGTGAAGGCCTCGACGAGGACGTACTCGTCCTCCGCCTCGAGGCTCTTCGACCACTCGAAGAAGATGTTGCCCGGCTCCGCCCGGGTGGCCTCCGTGAACTCGCGGACGATCTCCGGCCAGTTCTCCACGGACTCCGGCTTGACCTGGTACTTGACGACGATGAAGTACATGGGGCTCCTTCCCTGTATTCGCGCGGATCGTGGAGACACCGGGCCTCCCAGAAGCACGCTGACGACACGCTCTGCATCCTGGCCGGAGCTCTCCGCCCCGTCCTGGATCTGAACGCCTCCACTCCACCACACCCCTGAGCGCCCTGTCATTCCCCGCCTCTCGGCCAGTGAGAAGGCGGGGCTGTGCGAGAATCCCGATATGCACGACACGGCAGAGCGGCCCTCCCCCACCGCGGATGCACAGAAGGCGAGCGCACCGGGCACCCTCCAGCGGGCCGTGGCCGTCATCGACGCCGTCGCGGAGGGCAGCTCCACCGCACGGGAGATCTCCGCCGCCACCGGCCTGCCGCTGCCCACCGTCTACCGGATCACCCGCGAGCTGTGCGAGGTCGAGTACCTCGTGCACCTGCGCGAGGAGAGCCGCTTCGCCCTCGGCTATCAGCTCCACCGGCTGGCCGTGCGCCTCCACGAGGACCTGGGACTGGACCCGCAGGTGCGCCGCGAGATCGCCAACCTCCACGCCCAGACCGGTATGGCCTCCTACCTCGCCCTGCACCGCGGCGCGGACTTCGTCCTCGTCCACGTGGTCGACTCACCGCAGGCGCCCCGGCTGCGGCCCATGCGGTTCGGCTTCCGGGAGAACCCGCACGCCACGGCTTTCGGTAAGCTCGGTCTCGCCGCCGCCTGCGCGGGCGGCCGTGAGGACGCGCTGGAGGCGCTGCCCCTCCGCCCGCTCACGCCGCACACGCTCACGGATCCGCGCGCACTGGCAGCGGAGCTGCAGACCGTCGCCGAGGCCGGGCTCGCCTGGGAGCGGGAGGAGTTCCAGTCCGGGACGGCCTGCGTGGCCGCCTCCTTCAGCTCCGCGTCCGGGACGCTCCTGGGCTCCGTGGCCGTCTCCGCACCCGTGACGGCGTACCGCGGGCAGGAACGGCACGTCGAACACCTCGTCCGTTCGGCCGCGAGCAGGGCCGGACGCATCTACCGCCTCGGCCGCGACTGAGCGTCCCCGCCGTTCTCACTGGCCGATACGCTCCCCTTACCTCGCCGGCACTCCCCTCCCTAGCCTGACCTCGCACGGTCAGTGACGACCGCTGTCGATGACGACGCGAAGGAGGGACGATGTCGGACTTCAGGCCGCTCCCGTCCAAGTACCCCCAGCTCAACCAGATGGAGTTCACCGAGCACGCGCGGAAGGTGCTCGTCCGGATCATCAAGGTGGCCTTCCCCCACGAGACGGTGCCGGACGGCCCGTACGAGCGGATGGCGGACAAGCTGATCGCGATGGCCGACGACGCCACCTGGTTCCGCATCCGCCTGTTGCAGGGGGTCGAGACGCTCAACACCTCCGCGGGCGGGGATTTCACGGCGCTCGACGACGCCCCCGCCCTCGCCACGCTCAAGCAGGTCCAGCACACGGACTTCTTCGACTACATCCGCCGCACCACCGTCCTGGAGATGTACGAGGACGAGGAGGTCTGGGAGGCGCTGGGATACGAAGGGCCCTCCTATGACAAGGGCGGGTACATCGACCGCGGCTTCGACGACCTCGACTGGCTGCCGGACCCGCGCGTGGAGGAGTACGACGGGGAGCCCCTGCCGGACATCGTGGGGCTGACCGCACCGGCCGGGACGGACACGGGCACCGGACGGTCGGCGGGCACCTCGGCGTCCGGGACCGCCCACGAGGCCGCGGCCGAGGCCGAGGAGGCGGGCACGGCAGCCGCCGCGCCGGCGATCGGTGCGACAGACCCGACTGACACGTCCGCAGACCAGAGCGCACGCTGAGGCAGGAGCATCATCATGAAGAGCATCGACCACACCGAGCCCAGCGTCGTCGTCATCGGCTCCGGCGCCGGAGGCGGGACACTCGCCTACGAACTCACGAAGAAGGGCATCCCGGTCGTCGTCCTGGAGGCCGGCCCCTACCTCCGCAACGAGGACTACATGAACCTCGAGTGGGAGGCCTTCAACCAGATGGCCTGGCTGGATCCGCGGACCACCTCGGGCTCGTGGGAGATCGCGCGGGACTTCCCCAACCTCCCGGCCTGGATCGTCAAGGCCGTGGGCGGCACCACCACGCACTGGTCCGGGGCCACTCCCCGCTTCAAGGCGCACGAATTCAAGGCGCGGTCCACCTACGGACACATCGACGGGGCGAATCTGCTCGACTGGCCGCTCTCGCTCACAGACCTGGAGCCGTACTACGAGAGGGCGGAGAAGGCGATGGGCTCCACCCACCGCCACGGGCGCCCGCCGCTGCCCGCAAACAACAACTACAAGGTCTTCGCCAACGGCGCTGAACGGGTGGGCTACCGGCACTACGCCACCGGCCCCTACGCCACGAACGCGGAGCCCTACGACGGCAGGCCCGCCTCCATCCAGGACGGCTTCAACTTCCAGGGCGACAAGCACGGGTCCAAGTGGTCCACCATGATCCGCGAGATCCCCCGGGCGCTGGAGACCGGGCTGCTGGACCTGCGCCCGGAGTCCACGGCGGTGCAGATCACCCACGGCAGCGACGGCCGCGCGGACGGCGTCATCTACCTCGACGCGGACGGGAACATGCACCGTCAGGCGGCTGCCGTCGTCTGTGTGGCGGGCAATTCGATCGAGACGCCGCGCCTCCTGCTGCTGAGCGCCACCTCGCAGTTCCCCCACGGGCTCGCGAACTCCTCCGGCCAGGTGGGTCGCAACTACATGCGGCACCTCACGGGATCCGTCTACGCGCAGTTCGAGCAGCCGGTGCGCATGTACCGCGGCGAGACGATGGCCGGGCTCATCGCGGACGAGTCCGTGCACGATCCCTCGCGCGGCTTCTCCGGCGGCTTCTACATGGAGACGATCTCGCTGGGGCCGGCGTTCCTCGCGAGCTTCGTGGAGCCGGGCGAATGGGGCCGGGCCTTCACGGAGAAGCTGGACGCCTACGCGCGCACCGCCGGCATGTGGATCGTGGGCGAGGACATGCCGCAGGAGTCCAACCGGGTCACGCTCAACTCCTCCGCGCAGGACGTCAACGGCCTGCCCGTGCCCAACGTCCACTTCGACGACCACGCCAACGACGTCGCGATGCGCAGCTACGCGTACTCCCGCGGCGAGGCCGTCTACAACGCCGTGGGCGCGGTGTCCACGCACCGCACCCGCCCCTACCCCTCCACCCACAACCTGGGCACCTGCCGCATGAGCGAGAGGCCCGAGGACGGGGTCGTGGACGCGTTCGGCCGCGCCCACGACGTGCCCAACCTCTTTATCTCCGACGGCTCCCAGTTCACCACCGGCGCCGCGGCCAATCCCACGCTCACGATCGTGGCGCTGGCGATGCGCCAGGCCGACTACCTCGCGGACCAGCTGAAGGCGGGCACGGTGTGAGGGCGCTGAGGCCCGAGTGACGGAACCGCACACCGCGAAGCGGCTTGGACACCCACATATGCGTGGGTGTCCAAGCCGCTTCGCGGTGTGGAGACGCGGCGTACCGATGCGGCACGGCGGCATGGTCCAGATGCTCGCTGCGCGCACCGGCCACGCCGTCGCCCCACCGTGTCGCCGGTCCCGCCGCGGCGCTCAGGCGGACTCGAACACCGCGGCCACGCCCTGACCGCCGCCCACGCACATGGTCTCGAGACCGTAGCCCCCGCCGCGCCGCTTGAGTTCGTGGAGGAGCGTCGTCATGATGCGCGCACCCGTCGCACCCACCGGATGGCCCAGGGAGATGCCGGAGCCGTTGACGTTGAGCCGGTCCATGTCCGACCAGCCCCAGCCCTTGAGCACGGCCAGCACCTGCGGGGCGAAGGCCTCGTTGAGCTCCACGAGGGTCATGTCGTCGAAGCCCAGCCCCGTACGGGCGAAGAGCTTCTCCACCGCCGGCACCGGACCGATCCCCATCTGCGCCGGATCGCAGCCCGCCGCGGTCCAGCCCACCAGGTAGCCCAGGGGCTCGAGGCCGAGCTCCTCGAGCTTGTCCTCCGCGACAACGAGGCAGGCCGCCGCCGCATCGTTCTGCTGGCTGGCATTGCCCGCGGTGACCACGCCGTCCATGAGCGGGCGGAGCTTGGCCAGGGATTCCGGTGTGGTGTCCGGCCTGATCCCCTCGTCCTTGCTGAACAGGACCGGCTCGCCCCGGCGCTGCGGCACCTCGATGGGCACGACCTCCTCGTCGAAGGCGCCGCGCTCCCACGCCTGCGCGGCACGCGCATGGCTCTGGGCGGCGAAGGCGTCGGACTCCTCCCGGCTGATCCCGTAGGCGGTGGCGAGGTTCTCCGCCGTCTCGATCATCCCGGAGATGTAGCCGAAGCGCTCCTCCGGCTGCGAGCGCTCGCGGCCGCGCTCCAGCCTGTCGTGCATCGTGGTGCTGCCCGCGCGGGAGCCCCAGCGCATGTCCGTGGAGTAGTACTCCACGTTGCTCATGGACTCGACGCCGCCGGCCACCACGGCGTCCGCGGCACCCGTCTGCACCATCATCGCCGCGGTCGCGACGGCCTGCAGCCCGCCGCCGCAGCGGCGGTCCAGCTGCATCCCGGCGACGTGGATGGGCAGACCGGCCTCCAGCGCCACCCAGCGCCCCACGCAGGGGACCTCGCTGTTGGCATAGGACTGTGCGAAGACCACGTCCTCGACCCGCTCCGGATCCATGCCGCTGTCCGCGAGGACCGCGTTGACCACTGCGGCGCCGAGCTTCTCCACCGGCACGGGCCTCAGCGACTTCCCGAAGCCGCCGATGGGTGTGCGCCGGGGCGCGACGATCGCTGCTCTTCTCATGATGCTCCTGTCTCAGTGCGTGTCTCTGCGATGGATGGTCTCTACGGCGGTGTGTCCCCGCCGGCGGTACGGTCCTGCGGCGGCGACTGCGAGGCCGGTCCGCCGAGTGCCGTCTCCGGATGGAACTGCGGCGACCGGTGCTCGAGGAAGGCACGCGTGCCTTCCGCGCATTCGGCGGAGCTGAACGCCTCGTCACTGGCGCGCAGCGAGCGTGCGACCATCTCCCGGTCGGAGAAGGCGTGCGCCTCGTCGACGAGCCGCTTGGCCAGGGCGAGCGCCCGCGGCGGCCTCGTCACGAGCCTCCGCCCCATCTCCAGCGCGGTGCTCAGCGCCTCGCCGCGCGGTACGACTCTGTTGACGAGCCCCCACTCCGCCGCGGTCCGCGCTGATATGGGTTCCGCGAGGAAGATGAGCTCCTTCGCCCTCGCCGCCGTGCTCCGCCTCGCCGTCCGGTACGTCCCGCCGCTGCTGGGGAACACGCCGAGGTTGGTCTCCGGCAGCGCGATGCTCACCTGCTCCTCCGCGACGATGAGGTCACAGCACAGGGCCAGCTCCAGCCCGCCGCCGTAGGCCAGACCCTGCAGTGCTGCGACGGTGGGCTTGGGCAGTTCCGCGAGCGTGCAGAGGATCTCGTTCTGCACCCGCAGCTTCCTCTCCACTGCGGCCCCGGGCGCCTGCAGCTCCGGGAACTCCGTGATGTCCGATCCCGCGCAGAAGGCCCTCTCCCCCGCAGCGGTGAGGATCACCGCCCGGATCTCGGGCTCGGCCGCGCACACGTCCACGAGCTCGCCCAGCCGCCGCGCCAGCGGGATGCTCATGACGTTGACGGGTCCGTTGTCCAGCGTGAGGACGGCGATGTGCTCGCGCACGCTCAGCGTGACGAGCGGAGACGCGGGATCGGAGCTCATGGCTCTCACTCTGCACCATGCGGGCGCAGGAGCACAGACCGCTGACCACCAGGCGGGACCAGATGCCGGCTGGTGCCCGCCCGGGCACCTGCTCGCATCCGCCCAGGTACCCGCCGGGGCCACCCTGCAACCCGCTCATGTCCGCCCGGCAACCCGCTCGCATCCGCCCGGGTAACCGCCGGGGCCGCAGCCCCTCAGAGCTCCGCCAGCACCCTCTTGAGGTCCGTCCGGACGGCCTCCCGCTGTGCGGCGGTCGCGAGTCCCGTGACCGTGAGGGCCAGGAGAGCACGCGAGGTGCCTGCAGCTCTCGCACTCCCGGCCTCGGCCGCGGCGGCTGCTCCACCGGTCCCGCCGCGCGCCGCACCTCCGGGCGCCTTCTCCTCGACGGAGACCTGGATCTTCGCCCCGTCGCTGAGCCCGCACCGCCAGTACAGCCGCTTGGGGGTGTCGGAGGTCCGGGGCTCTCCGTCCGGGCGAAGCCCGCCGAGGCCGCTGCCCGCCTCGGCCGCAGCCTGCACCGCCGCCCCCGCACGGTCGCGCAGCTCTGCCCGGTCCGAGGTTTCCGCCGGCAGCGTCCGGGTGGCGCTCCCCTGGAAGTCGCCGCGGCTCGACTGCCCCGCCACCCGCCGGCCGATCTGCTGCTCGTAGGCCACGGTCGCGCCCTGCGCCCACCAGCCGGCGTTGCCGATGCGCTCGGCGATCACGGGATGGATCGCCTCTGCGAGCCGGCCGTGCGTGAGCGCTTCACCGCCCGCGGCCTCGAACGCATCGACGATGACCTGCCACGGAAGCCCCGTGGCCGCCTCGATGGCGCGCACCCGCTCGGGGACCTCCTCATTCCTGTTCTCTGCCATTGCACAAGCCTAATGAACGGGCCGTGTCCGTGCCTCGTGCCAGACTGGCGACCATGCAGTACGAATGCACCGCGTGCGGGTACAAGACGGCCAAGTGGCTGGGCCGCTGTCCGCAGTGCCGGGAATGGGGAACCATCGAGGAGTCCGTGCCCGCGCACCGCACCGTGCGCACACAGGCCAAACCCGCCTCACAGGGCACCGGGGCCACCCCCATCACGGAGGTGGACCGGACCCTGGCGGAGGCCCGCTCCACACACATCCCGGAGTTCGACCGGGTGCTCGGCGGCGGGCTGGTCCCCGGCGCGGTCGTTCTGCTCGCCGGCGAGCCCGGCGTGGGCAAGTCCACCCTGCTCCTCGAGGTGGGCTCCTGGACCGCACGCCAGGGCGCACAGGTCCTCTACGTCACGGGGGAGGAGTCCGCGGCGCAGGTGCGGCTGCGCGCTGAGCGCGTGGACGCCCTCAGTGAGACCCTCCTGCTCACGGCGGAGACGGATCTGGGCGTGGTCCTCGGCACCATCGACCAGGTGAAGCCCAGCCTCCTCATCATCGACTCCGTGCAGACGCTGGCCTCGGCGGACGTGGCGGGCGCCCCCGGCGGCGTCGCCCAGGTGCGCGAGGTCGCCGCGGCGGTGATCCGTGCGGCCAAGGACCACGCGATCCCCACCGTGCTCGTGGGCCACGTGACGAAGGACGGCTCCGTGGCGGGGCCTCGGCTGCTGGAACACCTCGTGGACGTGGTGTGCTCGTTCGAGGGCGAGCGCCACTCGCGCCTGCGCATGCTCCGTGCGGTGAAGAACCGCTACGGCCCCACGGACGAGGTGGGCTGCTTCGACATGACGGAGAAGGGCATCGAGTCCCTGCCGGATCCGTCCGGGCTGTTCCTCACCCGGACCGCCACCAAGGCTCCGGGGTCCTGCCTCACCGTCGCGCTGGAGGGCAAGCGCCCCATGCTGGTGGAGGTCCAGGCGCTCACGGACAAGTCGCCGGGCACTCCGCGCAGAAC
>NZ_JALAHB010000181.1 GCF_022712115.1 Brevibacterium sp.
CCCCGCGGCAACAGATGCAACCCTACCCCAACCCGACCCTCCGCGCAAAACGACTGCGGGAGCGGTCAGGCAGTGCCCCGGGTGCAGGATCGCCCGGGCGGGCACGGGATGACGACGCAGCACGTCCGGGCACCGGCCTGACTCCTGTGCCCTCCGCGGGCGGGCAGCTCTATCACTGCCGCGTGGAATGCCGAAGGGCCCTGACCAGCATTCCTGCTGATCAGGGCCCTTCTCTCGTGGCGGGGAGGGGATTTGAACCCCTGACCTCCGGGTTATGAGCCCGGCGAGCTACCGAACTGCTCCACCCCGCGTCGACATGTACGACTCTACGCGGTGAACCTCGGGTGAACCAAACCGGAACCGGGTGATCTGCGGCACAGTCCTGCGTCCGTCGGTGTGAGGGACCGCCCGCGTCCAGATGAGAACCTCCTCATCGTCGTCTCATCGGTCCCTCACACCGCCTGCCCAGGATGGTGGGTGACACAGCAGACGGACGGGAGGCCGCAGATGACGGCGACGGTGGTGCTCTACTCGCACGACTCGGTGGGGCTCGGACACGCGCGGCGCAATCGCGCCCTCGCGCACGCTCTGGCAGAGCATCTGCCGGGGCTCCTCGGGGAGGAGGTGAGCGGCCTGCTCATCGCGGGGCACCCGGACGCGCCCGCGGACAGCCTCCCGGACGGCTGGGACTGGCTGGTGCTGCCCGGGTTCGACCGGACGGACGACGGCTATGCCGCGCGCCGGCTGCGGCTGACGGTGGAGCGCCTGGCCGCCGTGCGCGGCGCGACCATGGCAGGCGTCATGGACTCGCTGAGCCCTGACCTGTTCATCGCGGACCGCCATCCGCTGGGCGTGGACGGTGAACTGAGACCTGTGCTCTCCCTGCTGCGCGAGCGCCATCGCTGCGCCACCGTGCTCGGCCTGCGCGATGTGCTGGACTCCCCGTGGGCCGTCCAGGCGGAATGGGCGGCCGCCGGCGGTGCCGAGGCGGTGGCCGATGCCTACGACGCCGTCTGGATCTACGGCGACAGGCGCGTCTACTGCCCGGTGTCCACGGGAGAGGTGCCTGCCGGGCTCGCCTCGCGCAGCCTGTCCACCGGCTATCTCGCACAGGGCCGGCCGGAGGACGCCGGTGCCGCGGTGGAGGGCTCCTATGTCCTCACGGTGGTGGGCGGAGGCTCCGACGGAGCACCGGTGGCGCGCGCCGCCGCAGCCGCACCTCCGCCGCGCGGGCACCGGCACCTGGTCGTCACCGGCCCGCAGATGCCCGAGGAGCAGGTGCGTGCGATCCGGCTGCTCGCGCGCCCGGAGACCACCGTGCTGCGCTCCGTCCCGCACGTGCCCGCACTCCTCAGGGACGCCGCTGCGGCGGTGACGATGGGCGGGTACAACACCCTGGCCGAGGTGATGGCCACGACCACCCCCGCGCTCGTGGTCCCGCGCCGGTCCCGGCGTGCCGAGCAGCCGCGCCGTGCGGCCGCGCTCGCGGCGGCGGGCGCCGTCGAGGTGCTCCCCGCCGAGGCCTGCGAACCCCAGGCGCTGAGCGCCTGGTTCGCGAAGGCCGTCGGCACGGCCGTGGACAGGAGCGCCATCGACCTCGGCGGACTCTCCCGTGCCGCGGAGCTCGCAGCCCAGCTCATCCGCGCCCGTCGCGCGGCACCGATGCACTCGCCGCATCCGACGGGCGTGCCCCGGGCACGGGCCGCCTCGCGGCCTGCCCGCGTCCCCACACCTCTGGAGGCACTCGCCCATGCGCACTGACCACCTGCCCGCCGGCAGCTCATCTGCGGTCCGCCCGCCCGCGGTCCGCATGCCCGAGGCCCACTCGCCGTCCGGACAGCCGCTCGGCGCCGGTCCGCCCTCGGGCCGTCCCACCATCGGCTACGTGCTCAAGATGTATCCGCGGTTCTCCGAGACCTTCGTCGTCTCCGAGATCCTCGCCCGCGAGGCGCGCGGGGAATCGCTCGTGATCTTCTCCCTGCGGCCCAGCACGGACACGCGCTTCCACCCCGAGCTGGCCCGTGTGCAGGCACCGGTGATCCACGTGCCGCGGCCCTCGTCCGCCCACGGATGGTGGGAGACCTGGCGCACGGCCGGCGCGGACCCGGCGACGGCCGCGGGTCTGGTCACGGCGCTGCCCGCCCTGCTGGAGGCCGCGCACGACGACGCGGGACAGGCCGTGGCGCTCGCGGCGCTGGCCCGCGCCCACGGCGTCACCCACCTCCACGCGCACTTCGCCTCCGTCGCCACCCGGGTCGCGCGCCTGACCGGCCTGATCGCGGGCCTCCCGTACTCCTTCACGGCGCACGCCAAGGACATCTTCCACGAGGACGTGGACCCGGAGCTGCTGCGGACCGCGCTCGCCGGCGCGCACCACGCCGTCACCATCAGCGAGTACAACATGGCGCACCTGCGGTCCCGGTTCCCGGACGAGTGCGGACGCCTGCACCTCGTGCGCAACGGACTGGAGCTGGACCGCTTCGAGTACGCGCCCCGGCCGGCTCCCGCCGTTCCCGCCCGGGTCCTCGCGGTGGGCCGGCTCGTGGAGAAGAAGGGCTTCCGCCACCTGATCGACGCGGTGGACCGCCTCCGCGCCGCGGGCGAGGAGGTGACCGCGGACATCGTGGGCGACGGCCCGCTGCGGGAGGAGCTCGAGGCGGACATCGCGGCCCGGGGCCTCGGTGGAGCGGTCTCGCTGCTGGGACCGCGGACGCAGGAGGAGGTGGTGCGCCTGCTGGGCAGTCACGACGTGTTCGCCGCGCCGTTCGTGGTGGGTGCCGACGGCAATACCGACGGCCTCCCCACCGTGCTGCTCGAGGCGATGGCCCGGGGCATCCGCTGCGTCGCGGCGGACGTGACCGCGGTGAGCGAGGTGATCGTCACGGGGGAGACCGGCTGGCTCGTGCCCAGCGGCGATCCGGCTGCGCTCGCCCGCGCTCTCGCCGAGGCCGTGCACGCGGGCCCGTCCAGCCTCGCCCAGGCGGAGCGGGCCCGGGTGCTCGTCGAGCGCCGCTACGACTCCCGCCGCCAGGCGGCCGAGCTGGCCGCACTGGTGACCGAGGGCTCGTGCGGGGCGGAGGGCTCACCTGCGACCGTGGGGGAGCGCGGACGCCCGGCGGGCACCGACGGCCCGAGCGGCCGGCGCGGTGCGGAGGAGAGGATCCCGGCATGAGGATCGCCTATCTCCTCGCAGACCCCGGCATCGGCGTCTTCGGGACGAAGGGGGCCTCCGTCCACGTGCAGGAGGTGGTGCGGGCGCTCATCGCACTGGGGCACCAGGTGACGGTGTTCTGCGTGCGCAGCGACGAGTCCGTGCCGCCGGACCTGGAGGATCTCGAGGTCGTCCGCGTCCCGCTGGGGCGTGCGGCGGACGCCGCGGAGCGCGAGGTGCGGATCGCGGAGGCGGCACGGGCGCTCGCGGCCGCCGCAGTCGCGCACCCGGACTCCTTCGACCTGGTCTACGAGCGCTACTCCCTCTTCAGCACGGCGGGGGAGGAGGCGTCCCGTGCGCTGGGCATCCCCCTGGTGCTGGAGGTGAATGCCCCGCTCATCGAGGAGCAGCGCACCCACAGGGAGCTGCACGACGCGGAGGCCGCGCTCGCCGCGACACTCCGCCAGTTCCGCCGGGCCGAGGTCCTGGTCTGCGTCTCCGCCCAGGTGGCCCGGTGGGCGGGCACGATGTGCCCGGAGGCCGCCGGCCGCGCCGTCGTCGTCCCCAACGGCGTGGACGTGACGCGGATCTGCCCGGCGCAGCCCTCCCTGCGCCGTGATGCGCGCTTCACGGTGGGCTTCGTGGGCACGCTCAAGCCCTGGCACGGCACCGAGGTCCTCCTCGAGGCCTTCGGCCGTGCGTGCCGCTCCGCCGCGGACGACTGGCGGCTCGACATCTGCGGCGCCGGTCCGGAGCTGGCTGCGCTGCGGGAGCGCGCACACGCCCTGGGGATCGCCGAGCGGACGGTGTTCCGTGGTGCGCTGCCGCCGCACAGGGTCCCGGAGATGCTCGCCGGCCTGGACATCGCCGTCGCACCCTACCCGCCCGGCCCGCACTACTTCTCCCCGCTCAAGGTCTACGAGTACCTGGCCGCCGGACTTCCCGTCGTCGCCTCGGCCGTGGGGGACCTGCCCGCGCTGCTGGGGGACGGCGAGCGGGGCCTCCTCGTCCCGCCCGGTGATCCCGCTGCGCTCGCCTCCTCCCTCCGGATCCTCGCGGCGGATCCGGCGCTGCGGGCGCGCATGGGGGCGTCCGCACGGGCCGCGGCCGTGGCGGAGCACTCCTGGACCGGGCGCTGCGCGCAGTGGCTCGGGCTGCTCGAGGGGGTGCCGGTGCCATGAAAAGCAGTGCGCGCCGCCTGCACCGCCAGGCGCTCATGCGGACCCTGCGCATGCTCCTCCCGCACCTGCGGCGCCACCGCCTGCTGGCGCTGGGAGGTCTCCTCGCCCTCGCCGGCGACGTCGTGTTC
>NZ_JALAHB010000182.1 GCF_022712115.1 Brevibacterium sp.
GGCGCGATGTGCACCACCCGCATGATGACGGCCGTGGGCAGGCCGCAGTTCTCGGCGGTCCTGGATGCCTCCGCACGTGCCCGCGAGCTGGGCGCGCACGTGTGGGCGGACGGCGGGGTGCGCTACCCGCGCGATGTCGCCCTGGCCCTGGCCGCGGGCGCCTCGCAGGTGATGATCGGCTCCTGGTTCGCCGGCACCTTCGAGAGCCCCGGCGACCTGCTCACGGACGCGAGCGGCCGGCAGTACAAGGAGAGCTTCGGCATGGCCAGCGCACGGGCGGTCGCGGCCCGCACGCAGTCGGAGGAGTCCGCCTTCGAACGCGCGCGCAAGGGCCTCTTCGAGGAGGGGATCTCCTCCGGGCGCATGCCGGTGGACCCGCAGCGGCCCGGTGTGGAGGACCTGCTCGACCAGATCACCTCCGGTGTGCGTTCGTCCTGCACCTACGCCGGAGCGCGGACGCTCGAGGAGTTCCACGCCCGCGCGGTGGCGGGCGTGCAGTCCGCGGCCGGCTACGAAGAGGGCAGGCCGGTCCAGAGCGGCTGGTGAGGCCTCCGTCCGGAGCGGAGGCTGAGAGATCCACGTGAAGGCGGGGCGGGGACGGTGCAGAGACGCCCTCGCCCCGCCTTCCTCGGTAGGATGTCTCCATGACGAGTGACAGTCCGTGCCGGCGTGAAGCCGGCACCCCCACGTTCTCCTTCCGTCCCGTCGCGCGGCCGGTGCACACCGCACCCGCTGCGCCGCCCCGTCCCCGGCGGAGAATCCTCCGCCGCCGCGAGGTGAGCGCCTGAGATGGAGTGGCTCCTCCTCTGCCTCGCCCTCGTCCTCATCGGAGGCACCGGTGTCTTCGTCGCCGCCGAGTTCGCCCTCCTCACCCTCGACAAGCACACCGTCGAGAAGGCGGTGGCCGACGGCTCGCGGTTCGCGGGCACCATCCAGAAGGCCACCACCCACCTGTCCACCCAGCTGTCAGCGGCGCAGGTGGGCATCACGATCACCACTCTGCTCACCGGCTACCTCATGGAGCCGTCGCTGGGCGCCCTGCTCACACCGGTGTTCACCGCGCTGGGCGTGCCGGAGTCCGCGGCCGCGCCCGTGTCCCTGGGACTCGCGCTGCTGGTGTCCACGATCCTCTCGATGGTCATCGGGGAGCTCGTGCCCAAGAACCTCGCGATCTCCTCGCCCCTGCACGCCGCGCAGATCGCGGTGCCGCTGCAGTATGCGTTCTCCGTGGCGTTCAAGCCGGTGATCGCCGTGCTCAACGGCACCGCCAACCGCGCTCTGGTGTCCATGGGCATCGAGCCGCAGGAGGAGGGCTCGGCCGGTCGCTCGCCGGAGGAGCTCACCGCCCTCGTGCGCCACTCCGCGGAGGAGGGGACCATGGCCGAGCAGACCGCGGATCTTCTCGAGCGGACGCTCAGCTTCTCCGCACGCACCGCGGAGGACGTCATGACCCCGCGCACCCGGATGGTCTCCGTCGCCCGGGATGCGACCGCGGCGGACATCGTCGAGATCGCCCGCAGGACCGGCTACTCGCGATTCCCCGTGATCGGCGAGAACCGCGATGACGTCGTGGGCGTCGTGCACATCAAGTCCGCCATGTCCGTGCCGCTGGACAACCGTGAGGACGCCTATGCCGGCGGCCTCATGACCGAGGTGCAGCAGGTGCCGGAGACGCTGCCGCTCGACCGCCTGCTGCTGCGTCTGCGCGCGCGCTCCACGCAGATGGTGGTCGTCGTCGACGAGTACGGCGGCACCGCTGGTGTGGCGACCCTCGAGGACGCGGTCGAGGAGCTGGTGGGCGAGGTGGCCGACGAGCACGATCGCATGCGCGTCATGGTGCGCCCCGCGCGCGACGGCTCGTGGATCGTCCCCGGGCGGCTGCGCCCGGACGAGGTGGCGGCGGCGGTCGGGATCGAGATCCCGGAGGACTCCGAGTACGAGACGATCGCTGGATTCGTCATGCTCCGCCTCGGGCGCGTGCCGCAGGAGGGGGACGAGGTGCGACTCGAATCCGCCCGGCTGGTCGTCGAGCGCATGCACATGCGCCGGGTGGAGAGGCTGCGGCTCATCCCGGACCTCGTCGTCGCGACTCCGGGGGAGGTGAGCGCGCATGAGTGACTGGATGGGTCTCGTCTGGCTCGTGGTGCTGCTGCTGGGCAACGCGTTCTTCGTCGCGGCGGAGTTCGGCATCGTCTCCGCCAAGCGCTCGCAGATCGAGCCGTATGCGGACGGGGGCTCCAAGCGCGCGCAGACCACGCTGTACGCCATGAGCCACGTCTCGGTCATGCTGGCGATCTGCCAGCTCGGCATCACCGTCTGCTCGCTGCTGCTGGGCAATGTCGCGGAACCCGCGATCCACCATCTGCTGGTGGGTCCTCTCAGCGGTCTCGGCATCCCGGCCGGTCTCTCCGACGTCATCTCCTTCGTCCTGGCGCTGGCCGCCGTGACCTACCTCCACGTGGTGGTGGGGGAGATGATCCCCAAGAACATCGCCATCGCACTGTCCCGGCAGGCCGCGATGATGCTGGCGCCCCCGCTGGTGTTCCTCGCCCGGGTCTTCGGCTTCGTGATCCGGCCGCTCAACTCCTTCGCGAACGGCGTGCTGCGGCTGCTCGGCGTCACCCCCAGGGACGAGGTCAATGCGGCGTACACCGTCGAGGAGGTGCAGTCGATCGTCGTCGAGTCCCAGCGTGAGGGACTGCTGCGCGACGAGTCGGGGCTGCTCAAGGGCGCCCTGGAGTTCTCGGACAAGTCGGTGGCCGAGGCCATGGTCCCCCGGGCGGATCTCGTCACGGTCTCGGAGCAGGCCACCCCGGAGGAGGTCGAGGGACTGGTGGGCCGGACGGGGTACTCGCGGTACATCGTCACGGACTCCGCCGGCACTCCGCGCTCCTATCTCCACATCAAGGACCTCCTCTACGCGGACAACGAGGCGGACTACCGTGCTCCGGTGCAGTCCAAGCGCTTCCGCTCCATGACCTCGGTCGCCGCGGACGCGGAGATCGAGGACGCACTCGACGAGATGCGCAGTGCGGGCAGCCACGTGGCGCGGGTGCTCGACGCGGCGGGGGAGGCCGTGGGCGTGGTCTTCCTCGAGGACGTGCTCGAGGAGCTCGTGGGCGAGGTGGACGATGCCATGCAGCGGCACCGTGCCCGAGGCCTCCGCTGAGGCGGAGCAGCTGCGCTGTCGCTGCGGCCGGAGGGCTCTCCTCCGGCCGCAGCGCTCGTGACGCATGCCGTTCGTGGTGCACGCCGTTCATGGTGCACGCCGTTCATGGTGCACGTCACGGGATGTGGCATCGGATATATCAACTGGACGTCTTTGTAACGTTGTCGTTATAGTGTTGTGACAGATGGACGGAGACCCCGCTCAGCAGGGCGGGGTCGCACACTGTCGAGAGCTTTGGAGTGAGTGAATGGCCGAGGGAACCGCTGAACAGGTGTTCACCAGCCGTCGTGCCCGCCGCGAGGCGGAGGGACGCACCCGCCGTGAGACGCGGCGGACGTTCCGCACCGTGACGGAGGCGCCCGCCTCCGCGCAGGCGACGGACCAGGTGAACGCCGGCACGGTTGCCTTCCGCGGTTCGGACGGCTCCGTCGTCCGCTCCATGCGCCGCCGCCGTGCGGCGACGGTCTCCGCGCTGACCTCCGTGTCCGCGGCGGGTGTGGCGATCGCCGCCGTGCTCGTGGCCGGCAATGGCACCGGGCAGGCGCAGGCCGCAGAGGCTCCGGCCGAGGACGCTCCCCGCCTGACCGCTCTGGACGCGGAGTCCGTGAGCGCGGACGTCGCGGAGGCGGACGTCGCGGTGGGCAGCACGGCCTCGGGCTCCGTTCCCAGTGCCGAAGGCGGGAAGGCGGAGGCCGCGGGGCGCTCCATCACCAAGACGGTCCTTCCTGGCTGCTCAGCGGAGCACGACTGGGACGCGAACGTGAGCAACGGGCAGCTGCCCGAGGAGTGGCTGTGCGACCTGGGGATCGGCAAGCACCAGCTCCGCGCGGACGCGGCGGTGGCGTTCGCGAAGATGAATGCCGCCTACAAGGCTGACACCGGCAAGGAGTTCTCCATCACGGACTCCTACCGGAGCCTCGAGGGGCAGATCTCCGTGGCCGGCCGCAAGCCCGGTCTCTCCGCCCGCCCCGGCACCTCGCTCCACGGCTGGGGCATCGCCCTCGACCTCGGCGGCGGTGTCGAGAGCGAGTCCGGCCCCTGGAACTGGCTGGTGGAGAACGCCGGCGACTTCGGCTGGGAGAACCCGGACTGGGCGAAGTCCAGCAAGTACGAGCCCTGGCACTGGGAGTACGTCCCGGCGCGCGAGACGATCAAGGGCCACTGAGGGCCGTATGTGAGATATGCCACCGCATCCGGGCGGGTGCGGATATGACGGCGGAAGCCGGCGGTGCTAGAGTTGCACCGGTAAGCCCGCGTAGCTCAGTGGATAGAGCGTCTGCCTCCGGAGCAGAAGGTCGTAGGTTCGAATCCTGTCGCGGGCACCACGGAAGGCCCCTCACCTGGGAGAACAGGTGAGGGGCCTTCGTCATGCATCTTGCCGTGAACTGCGGGTTCGAGGCCTCCCGTGAGACCGATTGTCCGCGCGCACCGTCCACCCACTATCCTGTGCGGGTGACTCCGGAAGAACTCAGGGCTACCATCGCCCGCGCACTTGAGGAATACAGCACGCAGACCGGCACGGGGATCGAGGTGCCCGCCAAGCTCGTCGTCGAACGTCCCAAGAACCGCGACCACGGCGACTGGGCCACCAACGTGGCGCTGCAGACGGCGAAGAAGGCCGGGCTCGCCCCGCGCGATCTCGCGCAGGGGCTGGCTGCGATCCTCACGGACGTGGACGGCATCGAGTCCTGTGAGGTGGCCGGGCCCGGCTTCCTCAACATCACCCTCTCCGCCGGCGCCGCCGGGGCGCTGGCGGCGGAGATCGTGGCCGCAGGCAGCGACTACGGGCGCGGCGAGGCGCTGGCCGGGCACGTCGTCAACATGGAGTTCGTCTCCGCCAACCCCACCGGACCGCTCCACCTCGGCCACACCCGCTGGGCCGCGCTGGGCGATGCGATCGCCCGCGTCCTCGCCTTCGCCGGGGCGCAGGTCACCAGCGAGTACTACATCAACGACGCCGGCTCGCAGATGCTCGTCTTCGCGGACTCGGTGCTCGCCCGGATGAAGGGCCGTGAGGTGCCCGAAGGCGGCTACCCGGGCGCCTATATCCAGGACATCGCAGACCGGATCGCCCAGGAGCAGCCGGCGCTCGCGGACGCCTGCGAGGACACGATCCGCGAGGAGGTGCTGTCCCGCGCCTACGCGATCCAGCTGCAGGACATCAAGGACACGCTCGCGGAGTTCGACGTCCACTTCGACGTGTGGTTCTCCGAGAAGACCCTCCACGACTCCGGCGCGCTGGAGTCCTCCGTGGCGCGCCTGCGCGAGCAGGGCCACGTCTTCGACTCCGAGGGTGCCGTCTGGCTGCGCACCACGGAGTTCGGCGACGACAAGGATCGCGTCCTCATCAGGAAGGACGGCGCTCCCACCTACTTCGCCGCGGATGCCGCCTACTACCTGGACAAGAAGGACCGCGGCTTCGACGAGAAGGTCTACCTGCTGGGCGCGGACCACCACGGCTACGTGAACCGCCTCAAGGCGATCGCCGCCGCGGCGGGCGACGACCCCGAGCACAACATCGAGATCCTCATCGGCCAGCTCATCAAGGTCAACGGCGCCAAGCTGTCCAAGCGCGCCGGCAACATCATCGAGCTCCGCGATCTCGTGCAGTGGCTGGGCCGCGACGCCCTCCGCTACTCGCTGGCGCGCATCCCCGCGGACTCGCCGCTCACCCTGGACCCGGAGGTCCTGCGCTCGGCCAGCAACGACAACCCCGTCCACTACGTCCAGTACGCGCACGCCCGGTCCCGGGGCGTGGATCGGAAGGCCGTCGAGGCCGGCATCGATCCCGCCGGCTTCGACGCGACGACGCTCACGGACGAGACGGAGTCGGCGCTGCTCGCCGCCCTCGCGGACTTCCCGCGCGTGGTCGCCCAGGCCGCGGAGCTGCGCGAGCCGCACCGCATCGCCCGCTACCTCGAATCCCTCGCGGGCCTCTTCCACAAGTGGTACGACGCCTGCCGGGTGACCCCGCGGGCGGACGAGGAGATCGGCGCCGTCCACTCCTCGCGCCTCGTGCTCAACCGCGCCACCGCCCAGGTGCTGGCCAACGGCCTCCATCTCCTGGGCGTCTCCGCACCCGAGCGGATGTAGGGGAGGCGCGCATGCCCGCACACATCTCCGGCGTCATGCACGCCGGGCCCTCGCCGGTCTGGCTACCCTTCCCGGAGGACGTCAACGCCCTCATGCCCAGCCTGTGGTCCGCGCATGCGGCCAAGGACGCGCAGGGCGTGCTCACGATCGCCGGCCACCGGGTCACCGATCTCGCCCGCGAGTACGGCAGCCCGCTCTACCTGTTCGACGTCGAGGACTTCCGCGCCCGCGCCCGCGAGGCGGTCGGTGCATTCGCAGCCGCCTTCGAGCGGGTGGGCACGTCCTCGCGCACGTACTACGCCGGCAAGGCCTTCCTCACCGTCGCCGTCGCGCAGATGGCGGCGGCGGAGGGGCTGGGCATCGACACCTGCTCGCTCGGTGAGCTGCTGCTCGCCCGCCGCGCCGGCGTGGATCCGCAGCTGGTGGGCCTCCACGGCAACAGCAAGTCCGACGAGGAGATCGAGCTGGCCCTGCAGTGGGGGATCGGCCGGATCGTCGTCGACTCCCTGCAGGAGATCGACCGGCTCGAGGCGGCCGCGGCCCGGCTGGGCGTGCGCGCACGGGTGATGATCCGCGTCACCGCGGGCGTCGAGGCCCACACCCACGACTTCATCGCCACGGCGCACGAGGACCAGAAGTTCGGCCTCTCCCTGCAGTCCGGCGCGGCCGCAGAGGCCGCCGCCAGGGTCATCGCCGCGGACCACCTCGACCTCATCGGCCTGCACAGCCACATCGGCTCCCAGATCTTCGACGCCTCCGGCTTCGAGGTCGCCGCCCGCAGGATCGTGGCGCTCCGCGCCCAGCTCCGCAGGCGTCACGGCGTGGAGCTCGAGGAACTGGACCTGGGCGGCGGCCTCGGCATGCGCTACACCTCGCAGGACACGCCCCCGCCGCTGCCGGAGATGGCGGAGAAGCTCGCGGACGCCGTCGCCAAGGAGTGCGCGGACGCCGGGGACCCCCTTCCCGTGGTCTCCTTCGAACCCGGTCGCTCCCTCATCGGTCCGGCGATGTGTACGCTCTACCGCGTGGGCACCGTCAAGCCCGTGGAGACCGACCACGGCGTGCGCACCTACGTGTCCGTGGACGGCGGCATGAGCGACAACGTCCGCACGGCCCTGTACGACGCGGACTACTCGTGCACGCTCGCCTCCCGCACCTCCGACGCGGCCCCCGCAGTGGTCCGCGTGGTGGGCAGGCACTGCGAGAGCGGTGACATCGTCGTCCGCGACGAGTACCTGCCGGCGGACGTGGCTCCCGGCGACCTGGTGGCGGTTCCGGGCACCGGTGCGTACTGCCAGCCGCTGTCCTCGAACTACAACATGGCGCCGAGGCCGGGGGTGCTCGCCGTGCGCGAGTCCGCCGTGGAGTGGATGGTGCGTCCGGAGACGCTCGACGACCTGTTCGCACGGGACTGCGGTCCGCTCGCCTGAGCCGGCCGCGGCCGTGCCCGCGCCCGCTGCGGCGCGCACGGCCAAGGAGATCGCGATCGCTGAAGGGACGAAGATGGAGAAGCTGACCATTGCACTGCTGGGCGGAGGCGTCGTCGGCAGCGAGGTCGCCCGCACCCTCCTCGAGGACGCGGAAGCGCTCGCGGAGCGCGTGGGCGCTCCGCTGGAGCTGCGGAACGTGGTCGTCCGCGAC
>NZ_JALAHB010000014.1 GCF_022712115.1 Brevibacterium sp.
CCACGCAGGCGACGAGGCCAGCGCGCGCACCGGCCTCGACCCCCTCCTCATGGCCCGTCTGCCCGCCGCGCCCGTCTACGTGCTCTGCGCCGCGCTGCTGGGACTGCTCGTCCTCAACCGGCGACAGGCGGCAGACGATCCCGCAGAGGCTCGGCGCACCCTCGCTCCCCTCCTGGTCACGATCGTGGTCGTGCTCGCGCAGGGCGTCGTAGGATACGTTCAGTTCTTCACCGGCGTACCGTGGATGCTCGTCTCGGTCCACATCGTCGGCATCTGCCTCGTGCTCGCCGCGTCCACCGCCATGCTCGACTCCCAGTACCGTCGGCCGTCCTTCGCTCAGGCGGATGCGCCCCGCACGGACGCAGCGTCACCCATGAGCTCCGTCTGAGCTTCCCGCCCGCTGAGGAAGGACCGCCTCCATGAGGATGCTCCTCGAACTCGTCCGCCGCTTCGTCCTGCCGCAGAAGGGCCTCCTCATCGCGGTCGTCCTGCTGCAGATCGCACAGATCCTCGCCACCCTCTGGCTGCCCACCCTCAACGCCTCGGTGATCGACGACGGCGTCGCGCACGGGGACGTGGGCCTCGTCTGGCGCCTGGGCGGACTCATGCTGGCCGTCACCCTGGGCCAGGTCTCGGCCAACGTCGCCGCCGTGATCGTGGGAGCGGTCGTCGCGATGCGCGCCGCACGGAGCCTGCGCAGCGGCGTCTATGACTCGGTCATGGGCTTCGGCAGCGCTGAGACCTCCGCGTTCGGCTCCTCCAGTCTCATCACCCGTGCCACCAACGACGTCCGCCAGGTGCAGATGCTCATCGTCATGACCCTGACGATGGTCGTCATGGCGCCGTTCATGGCGCTGGGCGGCCTCGTCATGGCCCTGTCGCAGGACCTCGGGCTCTCCCTGGTCATCCTCGCGACCGTCGCGGTGCTCATCGTCGTCCTGGTCCTGATCATCCGGCGCATGGTGCCCTCCTTCGCCGTGATGCAGGAGCGGATCGACGCCGTGACCTCCGTGGTCTCCCAGCAGCTCAGCGGACTGAGGGTGATCCGGGCCTTCACCGCCGAGCACCGCGAACGCGCACGCTTCACCGCCGTCAACGGGGGCCTCACCGCCGCCTCCCTGTCCGTGGGCCGCTGGTTCGTGGTCCTCTTCCCCGCGGTCATGGGGATCGTGTCACTGGGCTCCGTCGCCGTCGTCGGATTCGGCGGCATCCGCGTGGACGCCGGCGGCATCGACGTGGGCGTGGTCCTCGCGTTCGTCCAGTACCTCATGCTCATCCTCATGGGCGTGACCTTCGTGGCCTTCATCGGCATGATGATCCCCCGCGCCGAGGTCTCCGCCGGCCGTCTCGTCGAGGTCCTCGACCAGGAGGTCGCGATCGACTCCGAGTCCGGCACCGTGTCCGCGGTCCCCCGTCCCGGCGCCCTCGACCTGCACGCGGTCGGCTACCGGTACCCCGGGGCCGAGGAGCCGGTGCTGCAGGACGTCACGGCGCACGTCTCCCCCGGCGAGATGCTCGCGGTCATCGGTGCGACCGGCTCGGGCAAGACCACGCTGGCACAGCTGGTGCTGCGCCTGCTCGAGCCCACCTCGGGCACGGTGGAGGTGGGCGGCGTGGACGTGTCCGCGCTCTCCCCGGCCGCCTACGGATCCCAGTTCGCGTACGTTCCGCAGACCCCGCAGGTGCTCGGACGCAGCATCGCGGACAACCTGCGCCTGGGTGCGCCCGAGGCCACGGACGCGGAGATCCGCGAGGCGCTCGTCGCCGCGCAGGCGTGGGAGTTCGTCTCGCAGCTGCCCGAGGGCGCGGACACCGTGCTCACGCAGGGCGGCCGCGACCTCTCCGGCGGACAGCGCCAGCGGATCGCCATCGCGATGGCCCTGGTGCGGAAGGCGCCGGTGCTCGTGCTCGACGACAGCCTCTCCGCCCTGGACACCCGCACGGACGCCGCGGTGCGGCGCGCGCTGCGGCAGGTCGACTCGACGGTCCTCCTCATCACCCAGCGCGTCTCCGCCGCCGAGGGCGCGGACCGGATCCTCGTACTCGACGCCGGCCGGCCGGTGGGCCTCGGCACGCACGAGGACCTCATGGCCGCATCCGGTGTGTACGCGGAGATCGTCGCCTCACAGACGGGAGCAGCAGCATGAGCACTCCGCACGGAGCGCCTCCGGGGCAGAAGGCCACCCACTTCCGCGCCACCGCGGCGAGGCTCATCGGCCTGTTCCGGCCGCACACCCTGAGCATCGCCTGCGCCTTCGCGGTGCTCGTGCTCGCGACGGCGGGCACCGTGTGGGCGCCCCTCCTCATCGCCCGGGCCACGGACATCGTGTTCGCCGGCTGGCTCTCGAAGGGCATGGAGGCCGGCACGGACCGCGCGGACGTGATCGCGGACCTGCGCGCCCGGGGCGAGGACGATCGGGCCGAGATGCTCGCGCAGCTCGACTTCACACCGGGCGCCGGTGTGGACATGGGAGCGCTCGGCCGCGCCCTGCTGCTGGCCGCGGCGGTCTACGTGGTCGCCCAGGTGTGCATGTGGGCCGGCGGGTGGCTGCTCAACGAAGCCGTGCAGCGGACGCTCCAGCGGCTGCGCGAGCAGGTGGAGGGGAAGCTCCACCGCCTTCCCCTGGCCGTGGTGGACAGGTCGAAGAAGGGCGATCTGCTCTCCCGCCTCAACAACGACGTGGACAATCTCGCCAACGTCCTGAGCCAGAGTGCGCAGCAGCTGTTCACGGACGTGCTCATCCTCATCGGCACGCTCTCGCTCATGTTCGCCCTGTCCTGGCGTCTGGCGCTCATCGCGCTCGCCGTCATCCCCGTGACGGCGCTGCTGCTCGCGCTCATCGGGCCGCGCTCCCAACGCGCATTCACCGCCCAGTGGGAGCGCACGGGTGCGCTCAACTCCCACGTCGAGGAGTCCATCGCGGCCCAGCAGCTGCTGCGCGTCCACGGTGCGCGCACGCGGGTCTCCGCGGAGTTCGAGCGGACCAATGCCGAGGTCTACGGCGCCTCCGTCCGCGCCCAGGCACTGGCCGGGTCCATGGGTCCGGCGATGCAGTTCGCCTCGAACCTGGTGTTCGTCGGGATCGCGATCGTGGGTGCGGTCCAGGTGGCCGCCGGAGCGATGACGCTGGGCACGGTGCAGGCGTTCCTCCAGTACTCGCGGCAGTTCTCCCAGCCCCTGGCCGGCCTGGGCGGCATGTTCGCGCAGCTGCAGTCGGCCGCGGCCAGCGCCGAGCGCGTGTTCGAGGTCCTCGACGAGGCCGATGAGGAACCCGCGCCGCAGATCGGGCTGGAGATCACGCACGGACGCGTCGAGTACAGGGACGTGGACTTCTCCTACGATGCGGAGACTCCGCTCATCCAGGGGATGAACCTCGTGGCGGAACCGGGCAGCACCGTGGCGATCGTCGGGCAGACGGGCGCGGGGAAGACCACCCTCGTCAACCTCCTCCTGCGCTTCTACGACGTCGACGCGGGCGCGGTGCTCATCGACGGCACGGACATCAGGACGGTCTCGCGCGAGTCGCTGCGGGCACCCATCGGCATGGTGCTCCAGGACTCCTGGCTGTTCGAGGGGACCATCTACGACAACATCGCCTACGGACGGGAGGGCGCCACCCGTGAGGAGGTGCTCGCCGCGGCCCGCAGCGCCTACGTGGACCGCTTCGTCTCCCATCTGCCGGACGGGTACGACACGGTGCTGACCGAGAGCGCGGACAACGTGTCCACCGGTGAGCGCCAGCTCATCACGATCGCCCGCGCGTTCGTCTCCGCTCCCCGCATCCTCGTCCTCGACGAGGCCACGTCCTCCGTGGACACGCGCACGGAGGTGCTCGTCCAGGAGGCGATGGGCTCGCTGCGCAGCGGCCGCACCAGCTTCGTCATCGCCCACCGGCTCTCGACGATCAGGAACGCGGACGTGATCGTGGTGATGGACGCCGGGACCATCGTGGAGCAGGGCACGCACGAGGAGCTCATGGCCGCCGACGGGCGCTACGCCGCCCTGCAGGCCGCACAGTACGCGGACGGCACCGTGTGAGGGATCCGCGCGAAGGGCTGACATCGGAGGGGCTCATCAGGACCGGAGCCGCGGTCGCCACACTCAGTGCTTCTCTCTCGCACCGATTCAGGCACCTCTGCCGCAGTGTGGAGATCGCTGCGATCACGGCTGACGGTCACCTCCGCTCCGGTGACGAGGCCTATCGCAACAGGGTGTTCCTGCGCCACTACTGCGTCCCGCTCCTCGGACCCGATCGTGTGCGGGGCGATGCTGAGTATCCGGGAGACGCAGCGGCGGCACGCGGCTTCAACGGAGATCTCGCGATGCATCTGCAGCGGTGGCGCAGCACGGCGCCGGATCCGGCCCTCGGTGTGCGGATGGCCCGGAAGGCCCTGTTGGCGGTGGCCGGGCTGGTCAGCGTCGTGGAGCGGACCTGGACGACCGACCGTGCCGCTGCAGCGGATCTCCGAGGACTTTGGCACACGGATCGGGATGTGGCGTGACGATCTTCCTGTGTACGCCCCCGCATGAGCCGCGCATCGCAGGGGGCGGTCAGAACGGCGGAGGCGTGTCATCGGCGAAGTTCGCGCCCGCCGGCACGCCCCTCCACCGGCTCCACCTCTCCCGCTGCAGCTCCGCCTGTGCTTCCTCAGCCGAGAGCGGCACCGTGGAGCCCTCTGCGGTGTCCGCACCCGCGCCCTCCGCACCGTCAGCGCCCTCCGCGCCGGCAGAGAAGACACCCTCCACGGCAGTCCTGGCTTCCACACAGCACTCCGCGGGGCAGGCCTCCCTCAGCAGGTCCGCATGCTCAGCCCTGGCACGCCTGCGCCCCCACCGGCGGGCTTCCCTCTGATACTCCCGTTCCCACGCCTCCTGTGCAGCGGCCTGCCGGCGCCGCCAGTCCTCCCGCTCGGCACGCCTGCGGGCCTCGTCACGGGCGAGAGCCTCTTCCCCCTCGCGGCTCTCAGCCTCCTGCACGGTCTCCTCGCCCACATGCTCCCAGTAGTCCTCCTGACCCAGCGCCTCATGACGCAGCAGGAACTCCGCGAAGCCAGGGTCATCACGGTGTGCTGCCAGTGTTCCGGCCATCTGCCGTTCCTCCGCCTCGCTCAACGGCTGGTCCTCCTCCGGTGAGGGGGCGACGGCGCCGCCGCCGTCAGCAGCACCCTTCACGACAGGAGCGCTGAAGGCGCGGTCGGGCGCCGGATGGGTGAAGACATGCGTACGCAGGCTCTGCCACCACGCGTCCTCGATCCGACGGATACGGGCCTCGCGTTCCCGGTGGCGCTGCCGGCAGAACTCCCACACCGAGCGCTCGTCTTCGCACTCGCGCCTCAGCCGCTCCAGCCGCTCCTCCTCGGCCGCTGCCCTCGCCTGCGCGGCACGCAGCACACGCCGAGCCTCCCGCAGCGCTTCCTCGCGCGCGGCGAGGTCCCGCTCCTGTGCCGACATCTCCGCCCTCCGTCGGGCCTCCGCCGCTGCCACGGCAGCCCGCGTCTGCCAGCGGCGCTCCTCCTCCCGCACGTGTTCCCGCACAAGCTGCTCGGTGGCATCCACCGCGATCCGGGCAGAGTCCTCCCCGCTCACCACCGCGTCCCGCCACAGCTCGTACTCGCCGGCAGCCAGAGCTGAAGGATCTTCTCCCGCCGGTGCCGCGCCCGCATCACCGGGCACCGCCGGACCGGCGTCGACCGGCGCAGCCACCGTCGATGCCTGCACCCCCAGAGGCAGCTCCCACACGATCTCGTCCCCACTCACCCTGCGCATCCGCAGCACGCCGCGGGTCTTGAGTCCGTGGTGCTTCCGGCACATCGG
Organism: Brevibacterium sp.; assembly: GCF_022712115.1. Taxonomy (GTDB): domain Bacteria; phylum Actinomycetota; class Actinomycetes; order Actinomycetales; family Brevibacteriaceae; genus Brevibacterium; species Brevibacterium salitolerans. The sequence continues at coordinate 5,816 of NZ_JALAHB010000014.1, forward strand.
ATGACCGTTCACCGGATGTGTGGGCCCGCCGGAGGACGGATCCGCGTGGTCGAAGGGCACGCCGTGCTCGAACTCGCACGCCTGCGCAGGGACGCTGCATCCAGGCGCGGTGCACAGCTGCCACTTCGTGTTCACCACCGACCGTGTGCCTCTGTCCGGCAGATACATCCGTGCCGCCTCGTCCAGCACCACGCCCGTGGCGGGGTCGGTGAGGATCCGATTCCATACCGTGGCATGCCCGGCGACCTCACGGGCAACGTCTGCGGGCAGGGGCGTGCTGCCGGCGACGAGCCCGGGCCGGTCGTCCACCCGCAGCAGAGTCGTCACGGGCACCGTCACATTCACCCCGGCCTGCTTCCGCAGCCACGATCCCGCGCTCGGGCAGGTCACCGCCACCCGCTTCCGCCGGCCCGGCACACCGCCGGACGTGGTGTCTTCGAGGACCGTCGCGGTCTGCGGGAGAGCACCGGTGAGCAGATCGAACACCAACTGATCCGTGTTCCGCGGATCCACCGGAGCAGCACTGCCGCCGCATCCCCCGTTCCCACCGGCCTGGCCCCCGGCGGCATCCGAGGGGCGTGCCGGAGCAAGCGTGAGCGCTCCCATCTGGTTGCGCAGCACCGCTCTGGCCACCGCCTGCCCGCGCGCGTGGAACGCGGCGAGCTCGAGATAGGGCCCGTAGAACGACAGGCAGCCCTCCGCGCCCTCGAGCTTCTCCAGACGCACATGCCGCGTCCGCCTCGCCTGTGCGGAATTCGCTTCCGCCAGCTCGAGCCCGGCGACGACCTGCGTCACCACCGCCAGATGTCTGCCCAGGGACAGGCGCTCGTCCAGGCCCGCGATCGCCTCGTCGACCACATGCAGCTGTGCGAGCGACAGACGCCTCACTTTCGGCAGAATCAGCTCCAGCCGGTCCACCGGCCTGCGCCCCTGAGCGACTGCCCCCAGCAGGGCAGGCATGCCGAGGAGCACCACAAGCGCCTGCGCCGCCTGCTTCCGCACCAGCGGCACGGTCGAACTCAGCGCGCCGGCCACCGCCGTCAGCTCCGCGAACGGCAGCAGCGTCGCCGGGAACGCCTGCAGGGTCCTCTCCCGCTGTCCTGCCACCACCGGAGTGGCGCCGTCCTGATCCTCAGGGCGGAACAGCGCCGCAAGACCGGACTCGCCCGCAGGCGCGCACTCCCCGCTGTCCTCATGCGCGAGGATCCTGCCCAGCCAGAACCGGGCCGTGGATGCGTACTCCTGCGCCCGCAGCTGCCCATACGCCCGCGACTGCTCCTGCAGCGCGTGGAGCGCCTCCTCCGGGTCCACCGGCGAGCCGGAGGCGCTCGCAGCGTCTCCATCACCCTCACCCCCGCCCGTCCGCATCGTCACGGATTCGCATCTGAGCTTTATTATTCCATCGAGCAGCCGAGCCGAACAAGAGACTTTGACATATATTCACTGCGGATGTGTCGGCGATGCGACCTCCACCGCAGCCGGCACAGTGATCCCGCCATGGGCGGACCGGCGCAGCCGGCGCCGCTGGCCTGATCAGCGCATCGGACACGCGTCGCCTGTTCAGGCCCCTGTCGTGAATATGACGATCGCCACGCAGCGCTCGCCCTCGCTGCCGCACACTGACAGCGCAGTCGCCCCACACAGGAAGGTCCACTCGCATGCCCGCTCCGCACCTCGGCACCCACTCCCCGCCCGGCGGCGCTCCGGAACCCACCTCGGACGTCTCGCCCTGGGCCGATCTCGCCACTCCGCTGACATTCGCCTACTGGGTCCCCAACGTCTCCGGCGGCCTCGTCATCTCCGAGGTGGAACAGCGCACGGACTGGGGGATCGACTACAACCGCACACTCGCGAGGACCGCCGAACGCCTGGGCTTCGAGTACGCGCTCACGCAGACCCGCTATCAGGCGAGCTACGGCGCCTCCCAGCAGCACGAGGCGACGAGCTTCTCCCTCGCCCTCCTCCTCGCCACGGAGAAGCTCCGGGTGATCTCCGCCGTGCACCCGGGCATGTGGCACCCGGGGGTGCTCGCGAAGTTCATCAACACCGCGGATCAGCTCTCCGGCGGCCGGGCGGCGGTCAACATCGTCTCGGGCTGGCTCAAGGACGAGTTCACGGGGTTCGGTCTCCCCTGGCTGGAGCACGACGAACGCTATGCACGCACGGAGGAGTTCATCCGCGCCCTCCGCGGCCTGTGGACGGAGGAGGACTACAGGCAGTTCGGCCGCCACTACGCGATCGACGGCGTGACCCTGCGCCCCGGTCCCGTCGACGTTCCCGGCCGGCCGCACCCGGACGTCTTCTTCGGCGGCAACTCCACCGCCGCACAGGCGGCAGCGGGCCGGGTGGCGGACTGGTACTTCTCCAACGGCCGCTCCCTCGAGGGCTACCGGGACAACGTGGCCGGCGTCGTCGCGGCGGCGGAATCGGGTGAGCGCACAGCGCCGGCGAGGCCGCGGTTCGGGATCAACGGCTTCGTCATCGCCCGCGCGACGGAGGAGGAGGCCCATGCGCAGCTGCGCGAGATCGTGGGCCGTGCGCACCGGCCGGCCGTCGAGGGCTTCCGCGCCTCCGTCCGGCAGGCCGGGCAGAGCACCGGGGACGGCAAGGGCATGTGGGCCGATTCCTCGTTCGAGGACCTCGTGCAGTACAACGACGGGTTCAAGACCGGCCTCATCGGCACCGATGACCAGATCGCGGCACGGATCGTGGAATTCAAGAAGCAGGGGGTGAATCTGCTCCTCACCGCCTATCTCCACTTCCAGGAGGAGCTCACGCACTTCGGTGAGGAGATCATCCCGCGCGTCCGCCGGCTCGAGGCTCAGCTCGCCGCCGACCACGGAGTGGAG
>NZ_JALAHB010000183.1 GCF_022712115.1 Brevibacterium sp.
CTGCCGGGCGGGGGCTGGGTGACGGGCAACGCGGACCTGGCGGACAGCGCGAGCCGGGCGATCGCGAACGCCGCGGGATGCGCCGTGGTCATCGCCACCCCGCAGAAGGCGCCGGAGCACCCCTTCCCCGTTCCGCTCACGGACTGCCTCGCCGCCTACGCCTGGGTCACGGAGCACGCCGCCGGCCTGGGGCTGGACCCGCTGCGGGTGGGACTGGCGGGCGACTCCGCCGGCGGCAACCTCGCACTCGCCACCGCACTGGCGCTCCGCGACCGGACGGAGTTCGAGATCCCCGCGCCGGCAGCGGGGACGCACGCGCCCTTCAGCTGGGCCGCGCCCGAGGCCCCCTCCCCCGCCGCACTCGCACTCGTCTACCCGGTGACGGACGCGGGGCAGGACACCGCGAGCTACGCGGACTTCGGTGCGGGCTGCGGCCTCACGGCCGAGCGCATGGCCTTCTACTGGGACTGCTACGCACCGGGCGAGGAGCGCCGCTCGCCGCTGGCCTCCGTGGGCCGGGCGGAGCTGGGCGGCCTGCCGCCCACACTCCTCGCGACCGCCGGGGCGGATGTGCTGCGCGACGAGGACCTGGCACTGGCGGACAGGCTCCGCGCGGCGGGCGTGCCGGTCACGCAGTGGGACTTCCCCGGGACGCCGCACGGGTTCCTCCACGCGGACGGCGTGCTGCGTGAGGGCGCGGACCTCGTCGACGGGATCGGCGCCTGGGCGGGTGAGGCGCTGCGCGGCTGACACGGGCGCGGGGGCATGAGGTGCAGCGGCGTGCGGGGCGGGCTGTCCACGCCGCGCACACCTGGCACGGCATCCGCGCACCTGGCACGGCATCGGCGGACCCGCCACGGCATCCGCGCACACCGCCGGCGCGGGAATAGGATTGCGCTCATGCCGTACGCGCTCGCACTCATCGACTTCGACGCCGGCGCGGTCGTCCCGCACGACCTCGCCGCCGCGCACCTCCCCGTCGAGGACCTCACCGTCCACCGCGGCGAGGGGATCTTCGAGACCGCCCTCGTCACCGTCGACCCGGCCTCGGGCGCACCCCGCGTGCACGGAGCGGATCTGCACTTCGCACGGTTCCGGGCCTCGGCCCAGGCCCTCGCCCTGCCCGCGCCCCCGCGCGAGCTCTTCGACAAGGCGATCAGCACGGTGGTCGAGGCGACGCTGGGGGACGCGGACGAGTTCGCGGTGCGCTATGCGATGTCCCGCGGCCTCGACTCCCACGCGGACGCGGAGGCGCTGCGGGCGGCGGGGGTGTCCACCGGCGCGCACGGCTGGGTCTTCTCCGCCTCCGTCACGGCGGCGCAGAAGGCGCAGCGGGCGGACGGCATCCGCGCCGTGACCGTCGACCGCGGCTATCCCGCCTACATCGGCGAGTCCGCACCGTGGCTGCTGGTGGGTGCCAAGACGCTCTCCTACGCCGTCAACGAGGCCGCCTCCCGCGAAGCTCGCGCCCGCGGCGCCGACGAGGCGCTCTTCGTCTCCCACGACGGCGTGGTGCTCGAGGGGCCCAACTCCACTCTCGTCATCCGTCGCGGGGACACGCTGCTCACCCCAGATCCGCGCGCGGGCCTGCTGCACGGCACCACCCAGCGCGCCGTCTTCGCCGGAGCGCAGGAGGAGGGGTGGAAGACCGGGTACACGGATCTGAGCGTGGAGGACGTCCTCGCCGCCGACGGCGCGTGGATGGTCTCCTCCGTCCGCACCGCCGTGCCGATCCTCGGCCTCGACGGCACGGACCTGCCCGCGCAGAGCGAACTCACCGCACGCATGCACGCGTGGATCCGCGCCCGCTGACGTTAGGCTGAGACGAGCACCCGCGCGGAGTCCGCGCGCATCCGCAGCCTCATCGTAAGGAGACACTCCATGAACAAGCTCGCTTGGCAGATCCTCGGCACCGGCGGAGCGGCGCTGGCGGCCATCGCCACGCGCAAGGCCCTCGGCGCGGTGTGGGAGAAGTCCACCCACCGCCCCGTGCCGGACAACCCCGCGAACAGCGAGGTGGGCCTCGGCGAGGCGATCGCGTGGACCGTCGTCTCCGGCGTGGGCATCGCCGTCGTCCAGCTGACGGTGCAGCGGTTCGCCGCACAGGCCGTCCGCAGCAGGTTCGGCGAGGAGGCCCTGCCCAAGAAGATGCGCCTGGTCCAGGCCGCGCGGGACTGAGCCGCCCGGCACCGGACTGACAGCCCCAGCGGCACGCCATCGCCCGAGGCCGCCTCTGCGCACGGGGTTCCCGCACCCATGACTCCGGTCCGGTTCATCCGCCGCCGGGCGCCCCTCTGCGCACGGGGTTCCGCGCGCCCGCAGCTCAGAGCGGCCCGGGCACGCGGGCTCCGGGGAGGGCCGGGCTCAGCGTTTCGGGCTCAGCGGCCCAGCGCCTGACGCACGGCGGCGACCTGCGCCGCCGTCATCTGCCCCGGCGCCGAGGCCGCGCCCACCGTCGCGAAGGTCGCCGCTGAGCCGAACTCCGCCGCGCAGAGGCGGGTGAGCCTGCCCCGCTCGCCCATCGCGATCCCGATGACCGGGATCGCGAGCGCCTCCGAGGCCGCATGGGTCGCCTGCATGAGGCCGAAGACGTCCTCCATCGTCTGCGGCATCACCGCGATCTTCGCGACGTCCGCACCCGCAGCCGCCATCCGGTGCAGCCGCGCCTGGATCTCCTCCGCCGGCGGAGTGGCCTCCCACTCGTGCGAGGAGGCCACCACCGCCACCCCGGTCTCCCGTGCCGCGCCGATGAGCTCGAGCGCACCGTCGCGGGCGATCTCCACGTCCACAGCGGACGGCGACACCATCCCGCCGCGGTCGTCCGGTGCCGCCACGCCCATGAGCGCCGCCACGAGCTCGAAGTAGACCTCGAGGGGACACTCACCGCCCTCCGCCTCACTGCGGAAGGTCGCGAGCACGGGCAGGCCCGGCAGCGTGGCGGCCTCGAATCCCTCCACCACTGCACGTGCGGCCCGCGATGACCGCACACCCCACGCATCCTGCGCCTCGAGCAGCGCATCGACGCGCCACTCCAGCACGTCCACGCCGGGCTCCGACCCGGCTGCGGCGGCCTGCGCGGCCACGGCCTCGGCGCTGCCGCCCGTCAGCGGCGCGATGATCGCGGGCACCGCGAGGGGTGCGAACGGAAGTGGCCTCATGCCACCGACTCTACCGGGCAGGGACCATTGCGCCGCACCGCGGATCCTGTGCCCGCACTGGGCTTGACCTGCGGAATCGGTGAGCCGCGACTAACAATCCAGTAACGCACCCGTGACCTGCATCTCCGCAGGTCAGCGCGGCAATCGAACGCTCCGTGCACAAGCGGAGAACGGAACTCCACAAGATATCAACAAGGTCTTCCACAGGGTGAGCGTTAGGCTCGCTCTCAGGCAGGGCGGTGACGTCCCGCCGCCGGACGTCGGCGGAGCGATCCTCCGACGCGGCCTGCGATTCATCCACGGAGGTTGATGGAATGGTGAGTTCGCGATCCGGCAGCAGGGGCCGGATGCGCCGCTCCTCAGCGAACCGCGCATCCGCCAACCGCCTCCGCAGAAGTCGACAGGAAAGGATACGGCCACTGTGGCAGTAGTCCGCGCATCTCATGTCTACAAGGTCTTCGGCCGGCATGAGAGAGAAGTAGTCAAGCGCCTCAAGGCGGGTGAAGACCGCAAGGATCTTGCCGAGCTCGGCACGGCCGCGGTCATCGATGCGAGCTTCGAGGTGGCCGAGGGCGAGATCTTCGTGGTCATGGGGCTCTCCGGCTCCGGCAAGTCCACGCTCATCCGCATGATCAACGGTCTCTGGGACGTCTCCGACGGCTCCATGGAGATCGTCGGCAAGGACATCTCCAAGATGAGCGGCTCGCAGCTGCGTCAGGTCCGCCGCGACCACATCTCGATGGTGTTCCAGCACTTCGCCCTCCTCCCGCACCGCACGGTCCGGGAGAACGCCGCCTACGGCCTCGAACTCCAGGACGTGGGCCCCCGGGAACGCCTGGAGCGCGCCGACGCCTGGCTGGACACCGTGGGCCTGAGCGGCTGGGGCGACAAGTACCCCGGCCAGCTCTCCGGCGGTATGCAGCAGCGCGTGGGCCTCGCCCGCGCGCTGGCCGCGGAGACGGACATCCTCCTCATGGACGAGGCCTTCTCCGCCCTCGACCCGCTGATCCGCCGTGAGATGCAGGACCAGCTCGTCGAGCTGCAGAGCAAGCTCAACAAGACGATCGTCTTCATCACCCACGACCTCAACGAGGCCATGTACCTGGGCGACCACATCGCCGTCATGCGCGACGGCCGCATCGCCCAGATCGGAGACGCCGAGGACATCCTCACCCGGCCTGCGGACGACTACGTGGCGAACTTCGTCCAGGACGTCGACCGCACCCGCGTGCTGACGGCCTCCTCGATCATGCAGGACACCCACGCGGTGGTGACCCACTCCGCGGGCCCGCGCTACGCCATGCGCCTCTTCGAGCGCGAGCGCGTGACCGGCCTCTTCGTGGTCGACCGCACCCGTCATCTCCTGGGGACGGTCTCCGACCGCGCCGTGGTCCGCGCCGCACGTGAGGGCGTCGACACGCTCACGGACATCACGGAGACCGAGGGCATCCTCACCGTCAAGCCGGACACCCCGCTCTCCGAGCTCTTCGCACCGTCCGCCGGTGCGCGCGTGCCGCTGGCCGTGGTGGATGACGACAACCGTCTGCTGGGCATCGTGCCCCGTGTGGCGCTGCTCGACTCGATGGCCCACCTCTCGCCGGAGACCGGTGAGCTGCCGGCCGTCAGCCAGCTGCCGGCCACCGTGGAGCCGCAGGACGAGGTCACGGACGAGTCCCGTGCCGCCGAGGCCGAGGCCCCGGACGCCAAGCCCGGCATCGCCGCCTCGGTGCACGGCGAGACCGAGGACGAGGCGCAGGAGAGCGCCTCCGCATCAGCCACGTCCGACGACCAGAAGGGAGCCTGAGCCATGTGGTTCCTCTTCCCACGCATTCCGCTCGGCCAGTGGGCGGACTCGTTCATCAGCTGGATCCAGAGCGTCTTCGGCTGGCTGCTCGACGGGATCTCGGTCGTCCTGCAGGAGACCTACGAGTTCCTCTTCCTCATCCTCTCCTTCCCCGGGATCCTCGTGGAGAAGGAGATGATCGCGGACTCGTCCGTGATGAAGGCGCTGCTCACGATCCTCATGATCCTCCTCTTCGCAGCCCTCGCCTGGCTCGCCGCTAGCTGGAAGGTCGCGGTCTACACGGTCATCGGGTTCTACGTGATCTACGCGCTCGGCCAGTGGGAGAACGCGATGGCGACGCTCTCGATGGTCGTGGTCGCCGTGGTGATCGCCCTCATCATTGCGATCCCCGTGGGCATCTGGGCTGCGAAGTCGCCCGTCGTTTCCATGATCGTGAAGCCGGTCCTCGACCTCATGCAGGCGATGCCGGCGCTGGCCTACCTGGTCCCCGCCATCGTGATGTTCAGTGTGGGCATCGTGCCCGGCGCCATCGCGACCATCATCTTCTCCCTGCCCCCGGGCGTGCGTCTCACGGAGCTGGGCATCCGGCAGGTCGACCGGGAGACCGTCGAGGCCGGCCAGGCATTCGGCGCGAGCCCCGGTCACATCCTGCGCAAGATCCAGCTGCCGCTGGCGATGCCCACCATCATGGCCGGCATCAACCAGGTCATCATGCTCGCGCTCTCGATGGTCGTCCTCGCCGGCATGGCCGGCTCCGGCGGCCTCGGCGGCGAAGTGGTGGGAGCCATCAGCCGCCTGAATGTGGGCGTCGGCATCGAGTCCGGCCTGGCAGTGGTGCTGCTGGCCGTCTACCTGGACCGCGTGACCGGCGGCCTGGGCAACAAGACCCCGCTCGAGCGCGCCAAGCGCGCCTCGGCGTGACATACCTGAACAACCCGAGAAGAAAGGTCAACAGCGATGAAGACCCGCAAGCTCATGACACTCACCGGTGCGCTGGCCGTCAGCGCGCTCGCACTCACCGCCTGCGGTGAGACCGAGGCCGGCCAGCAGCAGTCGGAGGCACCCGCCGCCGAGGAGGGCGGCACGGACTGGACCAACTGCACCCCGGGCCAGGATTCGGCCGAGGCTGATGTCGCAGCGGACGAGAACAAGAACATCACGATCGGCGCGTACAACGGCTGGGACGAGTCCTTCGCCGTCGCCTATCTCACAGAGAACGTGCTCGAGGACGAGGGCTACACCGTCAACGTGGAAGCGTTCGAGGCGGGCCCCGGATACACCGCCCTCGCGCAGGGTGACATCGACTTCGCGATGGACACCTGGCTGCCGATCACCCATGCCGACTACCTCAACCAGTACGGGGACGACATCGAGGCCGCAGGCTGCTGGTACGACAATGCCAAGCTGACCCTGGCGGTCAACGAGGATTCCCCTGCGCAGTCGATCGCCGACCTGCCCGACATGGTCGACGACTACGGCGGCACCATCTACGGCATCGAAGCGGGTGCGGGCCTGACCCAGCAGACCGAGGAATCGGCCATCCCCACCTACGGTCTCGACGACTACGACTTCAAGATCTCCTCGACTCCGGCGATGCTCGCTGAGCTGAAGTCGGCCACCGATGCCGATGAGAACGTGCTCGTCACGCTGTGGCGTCCGCACTGGGCCTACGATGCCTTCCCCGTCCGCGATCTCGAGGATCCCGAGGGCGCGATGGGCGACGCGGAGCTCATCTACAGCTTCGCTCGGAGCGGCTTCAGCGAGGAGAACCCCGAGGTCTTCCAGCTGGTGAAGAACTTCGTCTTCGACGACGAGCACCTCGCCAGCCTCGAGAACATCATGTTCTCCGACGAGCACTACGGCGGAGAGGACCCGGAGGAGGCCGTCGCCGAATGGGTCGAGGACAACCAGGACTTCGTCGACGACTGGAAGGCCGGCGCACTCGCCTGAGTCACCGGCCTGATCAGCACGGACCGGATGAACGGCACCGGCTGACGGAGTCTCCCGGCTGAGCGCCCCACACGGGGCAGGAGCCGTGAAGCGGCCCGGATCCATGCGGATCCGGGCCGCTTCGTCGTACCGCGTCCGCGGCCGGCAGGGTCACATCTTGAGCCAGACGTCCCCGGCAGGCTTCACGACGGCGCCCGCGTCCTCGGCGTCTGCGAGCCAGTCCACCTGCCCGCCCTCCGGTGTGCGCACGGCGTCGCCGGCGAGCACCACCTCGAATCCCAGCACGAGAGCGGCCATGGAGGTCTGGTAGACGGCGCCGCGGCCGTCGCCGCCGGCCACGATGAGCCGGTCCACGCCGAGGTCGTCCAGACCCTCGGCCAGCTCCTCGACGCCCTCGAAGGCGTCCGGAGCCTCGGAGACGAGCACGAGTTCGTCCTCTCCCGTGCCGTAGACGGTGTCGATGACCGGAGCGACCGGACCCGTCTCCTCCTCGTCGCCGTCCTCCGCGTCCGCGTACACGCTGCGGAACTCCGCGGGCCCGTCCGCGGCAGCTCCCGGCGCCCCCTCGGCACCGTCCGGTCCGCGGCCTCGCGCACCGTCGCCGTGCGGCCCATCGACGGCACCCGCGCCCCCGTCGCCGGCGGCCTCCACCGCGCTGCCGGCGACGTGGAGGATCACCCCGCCCACGCCTCGGGCACGGGCCAGGAGGTCTGCCAGCGCCGCAGGGGAATCAGCGGAGAAGGCCGGGGCGGTCGTGTCGATGAGTAGCAGAGCGTCCATGCCCCCAGCATCCCACGGATCGAGAAGCCGCCGCCGTCGCGGCGGCCGGCGCGGCTATCGTGGCCGGATGACGACTGAGAGCTTCCGCGCGGCGCTGGCCGCAGGCACACCGCAGCTGGGCACGTTCACCCTCGAGTTCGCCACCGCCGGAGTGGGCGCGCTGGCCGCCCGGGCGGGAGCGGACTGGATCCTCTACGATCTCGAGCACACCGGCTGGTCGCTGGACGCGATCCGGGCCTCGCTCGCGGTCTCCCGCAGGGAGCCGATCGCCTCCTTCGTCCGGGTCGCGGGGCCGCAGAAGGACCTCGTCAGCACCGCCCTGGACGCCGGAGCGGAAGGGATCATGATGCCGTGGGTCTCCAGCGCGGAGGAGGCCCGTGAGATCGTCTCGTGGATGAAGTTCCCGCCGGTGGGCGTGCGCGGCTCCGCGTTCGGCCTCGCGCACGACCTCTACCGCGGCGGGGACGCAGCCGCAGCACAGGCCGAGGCCAATGCCTCCACCGTCTTCCTCCCGCAGATCGAGACGCCCGAGGCCGTGGCCGCCGCCGCGGACATCGCCGCCGTGGACGGCGTGGACGTGCTGTTCGTGGGGCCCTTGGACCTCTCCACCAACCTGGGGGTGCCGGGGCAGTGGGACGCGCCGGAGCTCCTCGACGCGCTGCGCACCGTGGCCGAGGCCGCACGCTCCGCGGGCAAGGCGGCCGGGATCTTCTCCCCGGCACGCCCCCTGGCCACCGCGGCGCTGGACATGGGCTACACCGTGCTCTCCGCGGTCCCGGACATCGGCGCGTACCTGCACGGGCTGAGCACGGAGGTCACCGCCCTGCGGAGCCACGCAGCCGGAAGCTGACGCGGCGCCGGAGTGCGCTCGGGGACGTGGCGGGTGCTTCGCAGTGGCGCCGCACCCGCACGACGCGACGAGGGCCCACACCGCGTAGGTGCCTTCCCGCCCACCTATACGTGGGCGGGACGACGCGTTTCCGGGCCGAGCGCATCCGTCACCCCGGGAACCCGCGCAGCCACCCACACATACGCGGACGGTTCCGCACATTTCGGGGCCCACCACCCCGTCGGCGCTCCGCGAAACCCTCACGCTCCACCACTGCCTCACGATTCACGAGACCTGCGCGCTCCAGCACGCCCTCGCGCTTCACCACGCAGTCAACGCGTCACGAGGCCGTCGCGCTCCGCGAGCCTCTCGCGCTGTACGAGGGCGTCGCGGATCCTCTCGAACGGCACCGCGCGGAACAGATCCTTCCACGTGAGGCGGACGACCATGTATCCGAGGTTGCGGAGGGCGTACTCCCGCTCGCGCTCCGCGCGGAAGCTCACATCGCGGTCGTTCCCGTCCGCGGTGTACTTGCTCAGACCGTCCACCTCGACGATCAGCCGCGCACCCCTGTGGAGGAAGTCGACGCGGGCGACGAGATCCCCGTCCCCGCCGCGGATCTCCGCCTGCGGTTCGAAACCGGTGAGCGCATGCTGGAAGAACCGCACTGCACACAGGGATTCGGCCGGCGACTCCCTCCTCTCGTCTGCCTGAGCAAGCACCTTCGCCGCACTCCCCCGCGCCGCCGGGGTGGCGTAGACAGATGCCGCCGCCTCGACCGCTCTCCTCATCGCAGACGCTGCGCCGCCCTCTGCGTCTTCTTCCCTCGCAAGCAGAAGGTCGAGCATGGGGACAGCCAGCTCCAGGCCATGATCACGGGCGATGTCTGCCACCGTGCGCGCTGGCGTGGTCACACGGTAGCCGCCGTTCTCCTCGACATGGCCCGCCGGGAGCCGGCGATCCCGCACACGCAGCCCGTTCCGCCGCCGCGAGCGCCCGGGCACGATGAGTTCCACCGCCTTCTCCCTCACCGTCACCAGCGGCAGCTGATGCACGAGAGCCGCCGCAGTGTGCGAGAGCACCGAGCCGACCGGCTGCCGGCCGCGGATCGCAGCGACCCCGCGCCGCAGTCGTTCGATGTCACCCAGCAGCCCCGGCTGATCCGCCGCGAGGGTGAGCCCCTCGTCCACCGCATATCGCTGCAGGGAGGCGTGTGCCTCCTCCTCACAGCGCCGGGTGAAGGTGTAGCGGTCGCGGCGCACACGGACGAGGCAGCACTGCAGCGCCCTGCGCAGAGCCGCATCCCTGTACCCCAGCGTGTCCAGCATGGCTCGGTCCAAGAACACGTACATGCATGGATCATGCTTTACCGGCTTCTACCGCTCAATAGACATAAGAAGATCTGTGGAAAACCATCCACACGCATCACACGCAGTCGTTCTGCACCGGAAGCACCGCACAGTCAGCTTCCCGCCCACGCGTGCGTGGGCGGGAAGCCGTGTTTCCGGGCCCGGCGTTCTCGCCACCCCTGACACCGTCGCAGCCGCGCACCTATACGTGGGTGGCCAAGCAGGTTCGCGGGTCCGGCTCGCGGCGGCTCGCGGCGGCGACACGCGCTGCGCTCAGCCGCCCATGTCCCAGGCGGGTGCAGCGATGGAAGCGCCTTCCACCGTGAGGTGCGACAGCGAGGCGGCCGCGTACTCGCGCGTCTGCTGATCGTCGGAGGCGAAGCTGAAGGTGACGTTCACCTGGTAGAGCTGGCCGGAGACCGGGTAGTGCGCGATGACCCCCATCACGGTGGTGGGCTCGCCCTTGTACAGGGGCTCCTCCTCGCCCAGCTCCGCCTGGTACGCCCAGTAGTAGCCCTCGCCGGCCGGGCTCGTCTTCTCCACCACGATCTGCGTGTCCCTGTCGCTGAACTGGTAGCTGCGAGAGCTGTCCACCCCCTCCGCCGCAGAATCGCCGAAGCTGGTGGTGCAGTACACGCTCACCCCCGCAGCGTCGATGCCGGCGTCCACGGGCATCCCGTAGTAGGAGCCGCCGGAGGTGCTGCCGGTCCAGTCCTCGGGCGCGTAGAGCGACACACGGGCGGGGCAGGAGGAGCCCAGCGAGAGGCTGAGCTGCTCCATCCCCTCCGTCGAGGGCCCCTCCGTCTCCTCGATCACCGGTTCCGGCCCCTGGGTGGTCTGCGCACTGATCCGCACCGGGCCGCCGTCCCCGGTCGCCACGCGCACGCCCACCAGACCGCAGCCCGTCAGCATGACCGCCGCCGAGGCCGCCCCCACGGCCAGCGCACCCCGCCTGAGCACGGACATCAGCGCCGCCCTTCGCCGTCAGGACGTGCACCGCCGGGGGTCGGAGACTGCTCAGGCCCCGAAGGCTGCGGCGGCTGCCCCGGCTGCGGTGCCGGCTGCGGACCTCGGCCCTGTGAACCCTGGCCCTGTGAACCCTGGCCCTGCGAGCCCTGGCCCTGCTGACCCTGAGCCTGCGGACCCACCGGAGGCTTGAACTTGCGGTACGGTCCGGAGTCGAACCCCGGACCGCCCAGCGACTCACCCGTGCTGGTGTCCACGAGTGCACCGTCGATCGTCTGGATGCGGCGGCGGGATCCCCGGCGCGGCGTCCCCATGAATCGCCGTTCGTCCTGGCTGAGCTCGCGCGGCGGCAGGAACTGCGGCGCACCGCTGCCCACCCGGCCCCTCTGCTCCTGGAACGGCCGCACGGCACGGGAGCCCGCGGCCACGTGCGCCATGTCCGCTCCCGGCACCTGCGCGCCGCCCCGGCCGCTCTGCGGGGCGTCGCCCATCACCGGCAGCACGAGGCGCACCGAGGTGCCGACGCCTTCCTGGCTGAACAGCTCCACGGTGCCGCCGTGCCGGGCGATGATCGCGCGCACCAGCGACAGCCCCATCCCGGAGCCGGCCACGGCGCGCACCTTGGACCCGCGCTGCAGCTCGTCCCACACACGGGTCTGCTCATCCACCGGGATGCCGGAGCCGGTGTCCGCCACCTCGACGACCACCCAGCGGTGGTGGTCGATGATCTGCTCGTTGGCGCGCAGCTCCACGGTGTCCGTGTCCGCCGAGTACTTGATCGCGTTCCCCAGCAGGTTGAGGATCGCGGAGAGCAGCAGATCCTCCTCGCCCGCGACCTCGGGCAGCTTCCAGGGGGCCCGGGCGACCGTCGCGACGATCATCCGGTCCTCGGCGCCCGGCGCGGTCCGCGCGTCCTCCACGGCCTGGTGGATGAGCCGGTCCATGTCCACGCGCTGGAAGGCGATGGAGCGCGTCTCCACGTCCGCCAGCTTCCGCAGGTCCGCGAGCAGGCGGGCCACCCGCCGGGCGGAGGAATCGATCTGCCGGACCGCGGGCCCGACGATCTGCGGATCCGGGTTCGCGTCCTCGACGGCGCCGCGCACCGTCGCGACGGAGGTGCGCAGCGCCGTGAGCGGGTTCTTCAGCTCGTGGTCGAGGCGCACGAGCATGCGGTTGCGCCGCTGCACCGCGTCCTCCTCCACGCGCCGGCGCTCCTCCTCCGTGACGGCCGCGCGGCTGCGCACGATCCAGCGCCACAGCAGCCATCCGCCCACCGCGAGAGCGGCGCACACCACCAGCACCAGCACGATGAGAAGCCACGCACGGACCTCGACGACTATGTAGCTGTTCATCGCTGCGCGTCCGCTCCCCTGACCTCCGCCACGAACCGGTAGCCGCGGCCCGGGACGGTCGCGATCCAGCGCGGCTCCGAGGCGTCCTCCCCCAGCACCCGCCGCAGCTCCGCCACCCGCGAGTCCACCGCACGGGTGCCCACGACGTCGTCGAACCCCCACAGCACCTCCAGCAGCCGCGCACGCTCCACGAGCTCGCCCTGGTGGACCATGAGGTACTCGAGGAGTGTGAAGCCCTTGGGCGTGATGACGAGCTCCCGTTCGCCCAGCCAGGCGCGGCGGCCCACCCTGTCCAGCCGCAGGCCGAAGGTGGAGAGGAGCATCGTGGCGGTCGCGAGCGGCGGGCCGTCGTTCCGTGTGCGTCGCAGCACCGCCCGCACCCGCGCGACGAGCTCATGGGGGTCGAACGGCTTGTTGAGGTAGTCGTCCGCGCCCTCCTCCAGAGCCATGGCCCGCTCCACCGCCTCGCCCACCTGGGTGAGCAGGACGACGGGGACCCAGTTCTCCTCGCGGCGCAGCGTGCGCAGGACCTCACGCCCGTCGGCACCGGGCATGAGCACGTCGAGGACGCAGGCATCGGGTCTGTGCCGCCGGATCTCGTCGAGGGCCAGCATGCCGTCCGAGGCCGCGATCACCCGGAAGCCCGAGCGTTCGAGGAAGGGCACCACCGCGCCCAGGACGTCCGGTTCGTCGTCAGCGACGAGGACGAGCGGACTCGTCCCGCCGTTCCCGGTTGTGGGTTGGCTCGTCATCGTGGCGTCCAGCCTCGCCTTCGTCTGGGGCTCCGGCCCGGCCGGAGAGACCCGGTGCGTCCGGACGCGGGAGCCCTATGCGGTGTGCTTCCCCTCGTCTGCCCGTTCCTTGTCCCCGCGTTCGCGTTCGGCCACCTCACGGGCCTGCGCACGCGACACGGCGTCGGACAGCTCGTCGCGATACAGCATAGACCGACGCAGATGCTTGGTACGATAACCGGCTCGGCCCACCATGTGTGCGGCCACCGGCACCGTGAAGAGCTGGAAGAGGACGATGAGCAGCATGGTGGAGATGGGGCCCCACTGGAACACCTGCACCGTCACCGCGAACATCACGAGCACCAGCCCGAACAGCTGCGGCTTGGAGGCCGCGTGCATGCGCGAGAGGAGATCGGGGAACCGCAGCGCACCCACGGCGGCGGCGAGCGAGAGCAGCCCCGCGCCCGCGATCATCACGAGTGTGATCGTGTCCTGGATCATGCGCGCTCACCGTTCCCTTCCGCCGCGCTGCCTTCCCGGGGCGCGCTGCCTTCCTGCGGCTCCCGCTCCGCGGCGGTGCCGGGGTCGTTCGCCCGCGCTCCGGCGTCCGGGCGGCCCGCGAGCTCCCCGAGGCCGCTGGCCTGGACCTCGGCTCCGGCCTGTCCCGTCTCCGCGTGGCGGATCTCGTCCTCACGCGTGGCCGCGTCCTTCACCTGGGGAAGGGCGCCCGAGGCGCGCAGCGCCTGGCTGCCCGTGTCACGGCGGCGCGCACGGCGGGTGCGGGGCGTCGTGCGCATGTCCGAGCGGGAGACGTAGCGGGAGACGCTCACGGACCCCACGAAGCCGAACATCGCGATGACGAGCATCACCGGCAGCACGTCCGTCCGTCCGGAGACCGCCGCGAACCCGCCCAGACCGCACATGATGGTGGCGAGCAGCACGTCCGTCGCGATCATCCGGTCGAGGATCGAGGGCCCCTTGATGATGCGGACGACGGAGAGGACCGCGGCGGCGAAGAACAGCATCCCCACGGCCGCGGACACCAGCACGAGGGTGCCCGAGCTGTAGTCGCCGGCGAGGTTTCCGAAGGCCGTGGTCATGCGCCCTCCTTCACCTGGCGTGCGAGCTTGGCCCGCAGCGCACGGGCGCGGATGGTCCGGCTCTCCAGCACGGGCGGCAGACCCTTGGCCTCGCGCGCCTCGTTGAGCGCCTGCACGTCGTGCGGGGAGCCTAGCGTGCAGATGAGCAGGTGCTCGATCCGGTGCGTCTGCCTCCGGGCGTTCTCCATCTCCTCCTCGTCCGCGCAGTTGAGCACGTGGACGAAGACGACGGCGCGTGCACGGTCGATCTCGATGACGAGCGAACCGGGGATGAGGCCGTTCACCATCGTCACGAGGGTGATGAGCAGGTCCGAACGCGTCGCGAGGTCCACCGCCACGACGGAGCCGGCGGCCACCGGCTTGGGCCGGAAGCTCAGCCACGCGACCTGGAACGAGGCCGCCAGCACGTGCGCGCAGAACCAGACGACGAACCAGGCGCCGTAGAGCACGTTGATCCGGCCGGACAGCTCGATGGGCGGCAGGTAGAACAGACGGGTCACGCCCAGCGCCACGACGAGCCCGGTGAGGACAGTGAGGACGCTCACGCTGTCCCAGAGGAACACCCAGACGACCACGAGGACGGCGATGTAGAGGACGGCCTCGACGAAGCCCTGGCGGCGCCGGAGACGGTGCGGCATCACGGCTTCCCCCCTTCTGCGTGGGCGGCTTCAGCAGGACCGGTGCCCTCACCGGCCTCGGCGGCCCCGTCCTCGCCGGAGCTCCCGGCACCCGCACCGGCGTCCGCGGACCGGCCCTCGGAGGCACCCTGCGCGGGATCGGAGCCGAGCACGGC
This sequence comes from Brevibacterium sp., assembly GCF_022712115.1. GTDB lineage: Bacteria > Actinomycetota > Actinomycetes > Actinomycetales > Brevibacteriaceae > Brevibacterium > Brevibacterium salitolerans. The sequence goes on from NZ_JALAHB010000183.1 coordinate 14,813, forward strand.
GGACGAGTACGTGCCGGCACCCCGCAGGTTCTCCGCGGCGCGTCCGGACACCTCCCACAGCGGTGCGGCGAGGACGGTGAGCATACAGGACACCACGACCATCCCGGCGGTCGCCACCATCATGAGCGAGGGCATCCGCACGGACGGCTTCCACCGCTCACCGTGCATGAGGGCGGTCTTGCGCTCCGCCGCCTCCTCCACGAGCGCCGGGGTGGGGTCCTCCGCCTCCGCGGGCTCGCGCCAGAACGCCACGTTCCAGGACTTGCCGATCACGTACAGCGTGAGCAGCGAGGTGAGGGTGCCCGCGACGATGAGCACGACGACCAGCCAGTCTCGCGTGTGGAAGCCGGCGTCGAACAGCGCCACCTTGCCGATGAAACCGGAGAACGGCGGGATGCCCGCGAGGTTGAGCGCGGGGATGAGATAGAAGATGCTCACGACGGGCGCCAGCACGGACAGGCCGCCCAGCTTCCGCAGCGAGGTGGACCCGCCCCGCATCTCGATGAGGCCGATCGCGAGGAACAGCGCCGTCTGCGCCACGATGTGGTGCAGGGTGTAGTAGATCGCCGCGTGCACGCCCTCCACCGTGCCCATCGCCACGCCGAACAGCATGTAGCCGATGTGCGAGACCAGCGTGAAGGACAGCATGCGCTTGATGTCCGACTGCGCGATGGCGCCGAGGATGCCCACGATGAGCGTGAGACCGGCGATGATGAGCAGCGGCACGCGCAGGCTGGAGGTGGAGAACAGCACGGTCTCCGTGCGGATGATCGCGTAGATGCCCACCTTGGTCAGCAGGCCGGCGAACACCGCCGTCACCGGCGCCGGTGCGGTGGGGTAGGAGTCCGGCAGCCAGAACGAGAGCGGGAACACCGCCGCCTTCACCCCGAATCCCAGCAGCAGGCTGATGTGCAGGATGAGCTGGATGTCCACCGGCAGCTCGCTCAGCCGCCCGGCCAGCTGGGCCATGTTGACGGTGCCGGTGGCGCCGTAGATGAGGGCGATGGCGGACAGGAACAGCACCGAGGACACGAGCGAGATGACGATGTAGGTCACGCCCGCACGGATGCGCGCGGTGGTCGCGCCCAGGGTCAGCAGCACGTAGGAGGCCGCGAGCAGCATCTCGAAGCCCACGTAGAGGTTGAACAGGTCGCCGGCGAGGAAGGCGTTGGACACGCCCGCGCAGAGGATGAGGTAGGCGGGGTTGAAGATGGAGACGGGCGTGTCGTCCGACTGCTCCGTCTCCGCCATCTCCTGTCCGGCCGCGTAGATGTACACGCCGAGCGTGACGATCGAGGAGACCACCAGCATGAGCACCGCCAGCCGGTCCGCCACGAGCGCGATGCCCCACGGCAGCGCCCAGCCGCCCACCGCGAGCACCTGCGTGCCGTGGTAGTCGACTCCGATGAGCAGGAGGATCGACAGCGCCGTGGTGAGCGAGAGCGTGACGGCGGTGATGACGAGCTGCACCCGCGGATGCCGCTGGAAGATCAGCGTCGCCGCGGCCGCCAGCAGCGGCAGGATGACGGGCAGGGCGAGGAGCTGACCGAGGAGTGCGCTCATGCCCGTCCTCCTTCGCTCGTCTCGTCGTCTGCGGTGCCGGGTTCCGGTGCGGGGGCCGCACCCGAGGCCGCGCCGGGTGCCGCGGCCTCACCCACGTCCCCGGAGAACTCGGTCCCCCCGCCGTCTGTCCTGCCGCCGGGCTCCGGTTCCGCCGTCGCCGCCTCGCGGAGCGCGGCGCGCACCTGCGGGGTGGAGTCCCGGTCGAGGTCCAGCGGATGGTCCTCCACCGGGTCCGTCGCCTCGTCGCCGAACTCCGTGTCGTCGTACTCGCCGCTCGTGCCGGCCTCGTCCCCGGATTCGCGGGAGCGCTCGAGCGCCACCCGCACGTCCTCGAGGTCGTCCTGGAGGGTCTCGTCGCGGACGAAGCGCCAGGACCGGTAGATCATCGCCAGCAGGAAGGCCGTGATGCCGAAGGTGATGACGATGGCGGTGAGGATGAGCGCCTGCGGGAGCGGATCCAGCATGCCCTCCGTGGAGAGGTCGACGCCGTCCGTGAGCGGCGCGCCGCCGGGAGGCCCCGCGGTGAGCAGGAGGAGCACGTTGGTGGCGTTGCCCACGAGCATGAAGCCGAGCAGCACGCGGGTGAGCGAGCGGTCGAGCATGAGGTAGACGCCTGCGGCGTACATGACGCCCATGGCCGCGAGCATGATGAGGGGAGGGGTCACAGCCGGCCTCCCGCGGAGGAGCCGTCGACGTCCAGGTGGTCACGTCCCATGATGGCGCGGATCCTCTTGTCCCTGTCCGGGTCCTCGGTGCCCGGCAGCTTCTCCGCCAGGGTCTCCTCGTCCCGCTCCTGCTGGATGTCGACCTCCACGCCCAGGCTGCGCACCACGCCCACCATGAGCGAGATGACCACGAGGTACACGCCGATGTCGAAGATCGTGGACGAGCCGAAGCTCACGTAGCCCAGCACCGGCAGCTCGGTGGACACGTAGAACGACTGGAGCGCGGAATCGGACCACAGATAGCCGGCCACGGCCGTGCCGGCCGCGAGCACCATGCCCACGCCCATGACCGGGCCGGGCTGCAGGCGGACGGCCTCGGCGTACTCGTACCGGCCTCCGGCGAGGTAGCGGATGACGAAGGCGAGGCCCGCCACGAGCCCTCCGGCGAAGCCGCCGCCGGGCAGGTTGTGGCCGGCGAACAGCAGGTAGACGGAGAAGACGAGGAAGGCGTGGAACATGAGGCGCACCGCGACCTCGAGCACGATCGAGCGGTTGTGCGGGGCCAGCGTGCGGCCGGCGAGCAGCCAGGAGTTCCGGCGCTCCTCCGCTGTCTCCTGACCCTGTCTGGCGAGCATCGCGGCGGCCTCGGGGTCCGCGGGCTCGCCCACGCGGCGGAGGGAGACGGTCTCCAGCACGGGCTCCGCGAACCGGCGGCGACCGCCCGGCGCCCCGGAGATCCGCTGGATGGCCTCGCCGTGGCCGCTGACGAACACGAGGCTGGCCACGCCGATCGCACAGGCGATGACGACGGAGAGCTCGCCCATGGTGTCCCAGCCGCGGATGTCCACGAGGGTGACGTTGACGATGTTCTCACCGTGCCCGCCCTCGTAGGCCAGCGCCGGGAACAGCTCGGAGATGGGCAGGTGCCCGCGGGCGCCCATGACCACGAGGGCGACGACCACCATGAGGACGCCGAAGGAGACGGCGATGAGCGCGCGCAGCGAGGGGTTGAGCCGGCCCTCCTGCTTGCCGATCCGGGCGGGCAGGCGGCGCAGGACGAAGACGAACACCGCGAGGGTGACGGATTCGACCAGGATCTGGGTGAGGGCGAGGTCCGGGGAGCCCTGGACCGCGAAGAAGGCCACCATCGCGTACCCGGTCACGCCCACGATCACCACGGCGGCGAACCGCTTGTCGATCTGTGTGGCCGCGACGGCGGCGAGGATCATGACGGCGGCGATGAAGATCTGCAGCGGGCTGTCCGCGAACACGAAGCCGGAGGGCCACGTGTCGTTGAGCAGCAGCGCGATCCCCAGCGCCGCGAGGGAGAAGACGTAGATGACGCCCTGGTAGAACGGCATGGAACCGCGCTGGGTGCGCGCCGTGACGAAGGACGCGAACCGCTCCAGCTGCGCGATGGTGCTGCGGTAGGCGGCGCGGAAGTCGATGCCGTCCGGCAGCGCCACCTGGAAGACGCTCACCTGACGGCGGAAGACGAACATCGTCAGCCCCGCGGCGAGGGTGAGCCCGGAGAGCAGCAGCGCCGGCTCGAACCCGTGCCACAGCGCCACGTGGTAGGCGTGCGTGTGCTCGCCCGCAGCCGCGAGCGCGGCGTCCGCGGGGTCCAGAGGCAGGTGGCGGGACCAGGCGGTGACCACCGAATCGATGAGGGAGGCGCCGAAGGCGGCACCCACCGTGACGACCGTGAGGACCGCGGGAGCGGCGGTGAAGAGCGGCCCGTCCGGCTTGGTGCGCTCGAATCGCTCCACCCCGGGCTTGACGGCGAAGGCGCCCCAGACGAACCGCGCGGAGTAGGCGACGGTGAGGACGGAGCCCAGGAACACGCCGATGAGCGCGATGATGCCCAGCTTGGACCCGTTCTCCAGCAGAGTGCCGTAGACGGCCTCCTTGGCCACGAAGCCCATGGTGGGCGGCAGACCGGCCATCGAGGCCGCGGCGATGATCCCCATGACGGCGATGAGGGGGTAGGCGCGGCCGTAGCCGGAGAGCTTCCGGAGGTCTCTCGTGCCGGCCCGGTGGTCGATGATGCCCACCACCAGGAACAGCGTGGCCTTGAACATGGAGTGGCCCAGGAGGAGCGCGAGGGCGGCCGTGGTCACGTCGCGGTAGCCGAACGCGGACACCGTCGTCATGAATCCCAGCTGGGAGACGGTGCCGTAGGCGAGGATGAGCTTGAGGTCCGTCTCCTTGAGCGCCTGCCAGCCGCCCATCAGCATGGTGAGCAGGCCCAGGGTCACGAGGCCCTCCCGCCACACCGGCATGTCCGCGAAGCCGGGCGCGAGGCGGAGGACGAGGTAGACGCCGGCCTTCACCATCGCCGCCGCGTGCAGGTAGGCGCTCACCGGGGTGGGAGCGGCCATGGCGCCGGGCAGCCAGAAGTGGAAGGGGACCAGCGCGGACTTGGACACCGCGCCCACGAGGATGAGGAGGACGGCGACCACGGTGAGCGGATCACCGTCGAAGCCGGTCTCGACGATCGCGGGGATGCTGCCGGTGCCGTAGAGGATGCCCAGCAGGATCATGCCCACGAACATCGTCAGCCCGCCGGCCGTCGTGACGATGAGCGCCTGCAGCGCGGCCCGCCGCGACTGCTGCCGCCAGGCGTACTGGCCGATCAGCAGGTAGGAGAACACCGTGGTGCCCTCCCAGAAGAGGAACAGGGTGAGCAGCTCGTCGGCGAGGACCAGGCCGTACATCATGCCGACGAACGCCATGAGGACGCCGCCGAACCGCGCCAGCCGCGCCTCGTCCGCATCGAAGTAGCGTGCGCAGTAGACGAACACGAGGCCGCCCACCGCCGTGACGAGGAGGCTGAAGATCCAGGCGAGGGAGTCCATGCGCAGCGCCATGGACATGCTCAGCTCCGGCAGCCAGCGCAACTCTGCGACGGGCGCGGAGAAGTCGTCCCGGAGCACGTCCGGGAGGAGGGAGAGCGAGTACGCGAAGCCCGCGAAGGGGACGAGGGAGAGGAGCACGAAGGCCGTGCGCCCCACCAGCCGGAACAGCAGGGGTGCCGCGAGCGCCGCAAGGAACATAGCTCCGAGCAGCACTGTCATCAGCTCACCCCTCAGCAGTCGGTTCCGTCGCGCGCAGGCTCCATTTTTCCACAGATCGGACGGTGTGCATAAATCTTCGTCTCAGAGTGCGGTCGCGGAGTTGCAGCAAGCCGCACGAGAGGAGGACTATAGCCCTCCTCACGGAGCCCGAGGCCTCGGGCGGAGACTCCCCCGCCCCCGCGGGAGCGCTTCCGGCAGCCGAGACGGCCCCGCCCAGGGTGCGGCGGTCAGGCCGCGCCGAGCTGCTGAGCGGAGACCAGGAAGCCGGCCTCGTCCACGCCGGCACCCGCGACCGCGGTCATGATCTCCCGCGCGCATCGCTCCAGGACGCCGATCGCGGCGGTGCGGATCCGCGCGAACTCCGGGTCCGCTGTGGGCAGCCGCCCCAGTCCCTCGGGATCCTCCCAGCGCACGGTGTACACGATCTGCTCCCCCGTGGTGTGCGCCCGGATGATGGCCGGCAGCTGCGTCTCCAACATCACCTGGATCTCGATGCGGCCCGCCCGCGGGCCCAGCACGTCGTCCAGCGGGACCTCGATCGCATAGCCGTCGAGCACGACCGGATCGTCGGTGCGCACGCGGCTCTCGGCGGTGGCGTGTGCGCCGGCCGGCGGGCGGGGCAGCCGGGCCTGCGGCGCAGCCCGCACGATGCGGCCCAGCAGGACCTGAGGGTCGAGCCAGTACTCCGAGTAGACGAAGAGGCCGGGGGTCAGCTCCGGATCCGGCCGCAGGAAGCGCGGCTCCCGCACGGCGTCCGCAAGACCGTCGCCGGGACCGGCTGCGAATGCGCCGGCGGAACCGGGGTCGTCGAGCCGGGCCTCAGCCGCCCAGGGTTCGTCCGCGAGGCGGATGACGAGGCCCAGCCGCCGCGCCACCGCGATGAGCTCGTCGAGGACGCGCCCCTCCTCCTTGCACGGCAGCCCTGCCGGGAAGCACTCATGCAGTCCGTCCACGTCAGGCAGCCAGGCGGGCGGAGGGACGGGCTCACGGTCGCGCGGACACTCGAGCGCGTAGAGACCCGCCGTCTCCGGCGGCAGGGAGAGCGCGGCGCTGAGCTCCCGGTCCACGGGGAACGGGCCCACGAGCTGGGAATGACGTGTGATGCGGTAGGAGTGCGCACCGGCCTCCCCCGGCACCGGCCGGCCGGGAGGCAGCTCCGGGCGGAGATTGCGCAGGAGGCTCACGACGTCCTGCGGCTCGAGCTCCGCGTCGAGCAGCAGAAGGTGGGAGCCGGAGAACGCCCGGGCGCGCTCGGAGACGCTCATGCCCCGGCCTCGGGCGCGGTCTCCGCGGCGGGGCTCCGGTAGAAGTCGAGGTGCGAACGGGAGGCCGTGGGTCCGCGCTGCCCCTGGTATCGATTGAGGTTGCCGGCCGTGCCGTAGGGGCTCTCCGCCGGGGAGGAGAGGCGGAAGAAGCACAGCTGGCCGATCTTCATTCCCGGCCACAGCGTGATCGGCAGGGTCGCCACATTGGACAGCTCGAGCGTGACGTGGCCGGAGAAGCCGGGATCGATGAACCCTGCAGTGGAATGCGTGAGGAGGCCCAGCCGGCCCAGGGAGGACTTGCCCTCGAGCCGGGCCGCGACATCCTCCGGGAGCGTGACGAGCTCCAGAGTGGAGGCGAGGACGAACTCGCCGGGGTGCAGGACGAAGGGCTCACCGGGGTCCACCTCCACCGCCCGCGTGAGCTCCGGCTGGTCCTGCGCCGGATCGATGACCGAGTACTTGTGGTTGTCGAACAGGCGGAAGAAGCGGTCGAGGCACACGTCCACGCTCGCCGGCTGCACGAGGGCGGGGTCGAAGGGGTCCAGCCGTACGCGGCCGGCATCGATCTCGGTGCGGATCTCGCGATCGGATAGGAGGCTCACACTGCAAATGTACCCTCCGGGGCAAGCCTCCCGACACGCGAACAGCGGTGCCGCGAACACCGTACGATCGCGCTCCCCCACACCCCTTCCACC
>NZ_JALAHB010000015.1 GCF_022712115.1 Brevibacterium sp.
CACGAGGCAGGAGCGAAGCAGACATGCCGACGAGTCTACGGTCCGCCGGCCGGCTGCGTGAGGTGTTCCCGGAGTGGCCGGCGGGTCATCCCACGGCTCGTCTGCTGAAGGAGTACCTGGCCGGGCGGGCGGCAGGAGAGCTCGACCAGTCCGGGCGGCTTCCTCAGCCGGAGACCGCGGCCCCGCTGCTGAGGGAGGCCGAAGTCACACTCGTCCTCGACGACTCGGACGGCGCACTCACGCTGGTGAGTGCCGGTATCTCGTCCTCACCGCACGTGGTGCGCTGCGATTCCGCCGCCGAGGCGGCTGCGGTCGCCGCGGCTGTGGCCCGGTGCGAGGGTTCGGGTGGGTCTGTCGCCGCGTTGAGCGCCGTGGAAGTGGTGCGGAGTTCTGGACAGGGTGAGGACCGGAATCCCTTCTCCGAGGTGTGCCGCTGCGTGCGCGGAGTTCTGTCTGAGGAGGGACCGGCGGCTGGTGGGTTCCGGAAGGGACATGCTGAGGATGCTCCGGAGTTCGCTGCTGAGGGCGGGCTCCGTCTGCGAGTGATCGTCTCAGCGCCCAAGCAGGTGAGGGCGCTGGGTGATCTGCTGCATCTCGTCGGGGCGATCATGGCAGGGCAGGACGGCCGGCCGCACTCCGATGTGGAGCTGGTGCTCGCCGGCCGTGAGAAGCACATGACGAAGGCGTTCAATGGGGAACTCGAAGCGTGGTTCAGCCGTGTGGACGTCTCGCCGGGCCTGGCGAAGTCCCGGCTGCTCATCGCGACCGGGTGGCGGGGTGCTTCAGGCGCTGGGGGGTCATCGCCCGGTCTGCCCACACCTGTGGTGCGCGACGGCATTTCGGCCTTCGGCGCCTGCTATGGCGGTTCGCGTGTGGACGCCGGCGCGCGGCTGCTTCTGGAGGCTCTGCGGGCGCACGCCGCTGAAGGGCCTGCGGGCTCAGCAGATGATGCAGGAGGAAGCCCGCTGAGAGTTCTCGACCTGGGCTGCGGCAATGGCTGGCTGCTGCGCGAGGTGAGAGTGCTGTTCCCCGGTGCGCGGCTGGCAGGCGTGGACGATTCCTGGGCTGCTGCAGCTTCGGCGCGAATGACGCTGGACGTGAACGGCAGCGGCAGGGGCGGGGAGGGAACTCACGAGGGATCTGCATTCGCCTCGGGTGATGGCGGCCCGGTGCTGCGGCATGCGGATGGTACCGCTGCCCTGCCGTGGGGTGAGGGCTTCGAAGCCGGAGCATTCGATCTGGTGACATTGAACCCGCCCTTCCACGAGGGCACCACGGTGACGACAGATACGGCACATGCGCTCATCGATTCCGCGCATGCGCTGCTGAGGCCCGGCGGGCTCCTCGTCCTCGTGCAGAACTCGCACCTGCGCTACCGCAGCCACCTGGCGAGCAGCTTCGCTCATGTGGAGCAGTGGGCACGGGACCGGCGTTTCACGGTTCTGGCGGCCTGGAAGCAGTGACGGAGATATTCGTCTGGTTGCTGAGCCCGAGCCCCTTCCGGGATTGACGGGGCTCTGCCTCAACCAGCGCTGAATGCCTACCTATCTGGGTTCATCCCCGCATACGCGGGCGGACGCGTGCTGGCGTTGCGTCATGCGGGCCTGCAGCGGCTCATCCCCGCATACGCGGGGCGGACCAGCAGGGGAAGTGGCAGAAGGACGGGACGACGGGCTCATCCCCGCATACGCGGGGCGGACGGTCGAGCTTCTGCTTCTTGACGGCCATTTCAGGGCTCATCCCCGCATACGCGGGGCGGACAGGACCGTGCCGGTCAGGCGTGGGTCGTCGGGGGGCTCATCCCCGCATACGCGGGGCGGACCTACCGCACGGCCTCGTGAGGCTTCGGTAACGAGGCTCATCCCCGCATACGCGGGGCGGACGGTCTTCTCCTGGATGGTCTTGGGCTGGTGCAGGGCTCATCCCCGCATACGCGGGGCGGACAATAAGCAGGAAGCGGATCATGCTGCGGCCTCCGGCTCATCCCCGCATACGCGGGGCGGACGCCATCGACGCCACCACAAGCAAGTGGGCGCGGGGCTCATCCCCGCATACGCGGGGCGGACAGGATGCGGGTGAGAGGGCCGCTCTCCCCGTCGGGCTCATCCCCGCATACGCGGGGCGGACAAGAGGTGTCCTCTCAGGGGCTGCATTTAGGTGGGCTCATCCCCGCATACGCGGGGCGGACGCGTCCTGATCCATGCGCCGGTAGAAGTACCGGCTCATCCCCGCATACGCGGGGCGGACGAGTCCGCCTGCCGCTCCCACTGCACCCGCAACGGCTCATCCCCGCATACGCGGGGCGGACTCCCTCCAGGGCTCAGAAGGCACGGTCCGCTCCGGCTCATCCCCGCATACGCGGGGCGGACCGGGAGTGCATCGCCATCGTCGCCTGGGAGAAGGGCTCATCCCCGCATACGCGGGGCGGACACGAACGTGTACCGGTGCAGGTCGAGGGCGGCGGGCTCATCCCCGCATACGCGGGGCGGACTAAGCAGATCGCACCCCGCAACCTCCCCGAGGGCGGCTCATCCCCGCATACGCGGGGCGGACACTTCCTGACCTGCAGGAATACCGTGGGTAGAGCCATTTCACATACGACTTCGGTCTGGATCGGACGCCGGCGCATGACGGAAAAGGTGCCAAGCATTCGGTCATGTCTCCGTCCTCATCCGTGATTCTCCCGCAACGACCGCGCGACGATGCGCAGGGCGGCCGTCAGCGCCTCATCGGAGACATCGGTGAAGCTGAGCATCACTCCGTGCGCGTCCTCAGGCCGGGTGCCGTTGGCATCAGCCGCCGAACGCTGTCCACCCGCCTCCCAATAGCCGCCGAGGTCCCCCACACGCACCCCGCGGGCGAGACAGGCCTCGGCGACGGAATGCGCGGTCCCCGCGTCACCCAGCCGCACCACCGCCTGTGCTCCGGAGACCATCTCCACCTCCCAGTCCGCGAGCGTCTCCAGCAGCCGCGCACGCCGGCGCACCAGCGCTCGCCTCCTGCGAGTGATGCTGCGCCGCAGCCCGCCCGAGGCCAGGTAGTCCGCCACGGCGCGCTGTGCGATCGCCGATGCCCCGGAACCGAGATCGCTGCGTGCCTGTGCGAGCGCGGGGACGAGTGCCGGCGGAGCGAGGATGTAACCCACCGCGGCCTCGGGCGTGATCACCTGCGTGAACGTCCCCAGGTGCACGACGGACTCCGGTGCGAGGTCCCACAGCGTAGGCAGAGGCGCGCCCACGTGCCGATAGTCGCTGTCGAAGTCGTCCTCGATGACGAGCTGTCCTCGATCTGCCGCCTGTCGCAGCAGCTCGATCCGCCGAGGCGCAGGCATACCCGCGCCGGTGGGAAACAGGTGGTTGGGCGTGAGCAGGACGGAGCCGGCCGCCGCAGGCGTCAGCGACGGCACGGCTCCTGCGCTGTCAGTGGGCGCGGGGAGTGTGGGGACCATGAGCCTGCGCAGCACGCGCCGCAGACCCGGATAGCCCGGATCTTCCACAGCCATGGGCGCCAGCCTGTCCCGCAGTGCCGCAATGAGCAGTGCGAGGCCATCACGTGCTCCGGCGGTGATGACCAGCTGCGCGGGATCCACGGACATCGCACGCATGAGCCGCAGATGTTCGGCCACGGCCTCGCGCAGCTCCGGCAGACCCTGCGCGGGAGAGGAACCTGCCGCCCAGAAGTCCTCGCCCGGGTGCTGGGGCACGGTCCGGCGGTCCGAAGGCTCAGGAGCCGTGGCGGCACGCCGCCATGCCTCCCGCCAAGCGGGGTCATCCATACGCGGCGCGGCTCGTCGATGGGGGCTGAGGTCGATGAGCGAAGGAGCCGGGGCGCTCGCTGCCGCAGTGCGGGAGACAGCGGCAGTGCGGGCGTCCGCTCCTTGCGGCAGGCTCAGCTCGCCTGCTTCCGGATGCACTCGAGTGGTGCCGCCGGGTCGGCTGACCAGGTAGCCCTCGGAGATCAGCTGATCGTACGCGGCCACCACTGTTCCACGAGAAACGGACAGAGAGGCCGCCAGCGCACGGGTGGAGGGCACCGCCTGCTGCGGCTGCAGTGAGCCCGCCGCCACCAGCGTGCGGACGCCGGCGGCGATCTGCGCAGATGCCGGCATGCGCGCCGAGAGGTCGAGGACGAGCGGGAGAGTGGCGGCCATGAACGAATCGTATTCCGGCGAGACCGCAACTGGTCCAATGAAAGAAGTCGGAACTGGATCTTCTGCTGTACCGGTGGAGAGGGCCATGCTTGACCTCGTTCACCTTCGCCACGTTTTCCAGGAGTTCGAGATGACCGTCACCGCAGACCGGACCGCAGACGCCACAGACACAGCCTCCCGCCTCAACACCGGTCTGGCCCGCATGCTCAAGGGCGGCGTCATCATGGACGTCGTCACCGCGGAGCAGGCCCGCATCGCCGAGGACGCCGGTGCCGTGGCCGTCATGGCCCTGGAGCGCGTCCCGGCCGACATCCGCGCGCAGGGCGGCATCGCCCGCATGAGCGACCCGGACCTCATCGAGGAGATCATCGGCGCGGTCTCCGTCCCCGTCATGGCGAAGGCGCGGATCGGCCACTTCGTCGAGGCGCAGGTCCTGCAGGAGCTGGGCGTGGACTACATCGACGAGTCGGAGGTGCTCTCCCCGGCCGACTACGTCCACCACATCGACAAGCGCGCCTTCGACGTCCCCTTCGTCTGCGGCGCGACGAACCTGGGCGAGGCGCTGCGCCGCATCACCGAGGGCGCCTCCATGATCCGGTCCAAGGGCGAGGCCGGCACCGTCGACGTCTCCGAGGCGACCAGGCACATCCGCACCATCCGCGAGGAGATCGCGAAGCTGTCCGCACTGCAGCCGGACGAGCTCTACGCCGCCGCCAAGGATCTGCAGGCCCCCTACGACCTCGTCGCCCAGGTGGCCCGTGACGGCCGCCTGCCCGTCGTCACCTTCGTGGCCGGGGGAGTGGCGACGCCGGCGGACGCGGCGATGATGATGCAGATGGGCGCCGACGGCGTCTTCGTGGGCTCCGGCATCTTCAAGTCCGGCGATCCCGCTTCCCGCGCCAGGGCCATCGTGCACGCCACCACCCACTTCGAGGACGCGGCGGAGATCGCCAGGGTCTCACGCGGGCTCGGTGAGGCCATGGTCGGCATCTCCGTCTCGGAGCTTCCTGCTCCCCACCGCCTCGCTGAGCGCGGCTGGTGAACGGCAGCTCCGGCGCGGGCCGGGAGCCCGAGGTGAGCGGGGAGGCGCGCGCTCCGGCGGCCGGTTCCGCGCTCGCACCCCGCATCGGCGTCCTCGCGCTGCAGGGGGCCGTCGCCGAACATGCGGACCTCCTGCACGGACTCGGCGCCCAGGTGGTGCCGGTGCGGCGGCCGGACCAGCTGGCGAGCCTGTCAGGACTGGTGATCCCGGGCGGGGAGAGCACGGCGATCGCGCGCCTCGCCCATCCCCAGGGTCTCCTGCCCGCCGTCCGCAGGCGCATGGACGAGGGCATGCCGGTGCTGGGCACCTGCGCGGGCCTCATCCTGCTGAGCGAGACCGTGGTGCCCGAGGCCGGCCTCGCCGGACTGGACACCATAGGCGGTCTCCACGTCCGGACCCGCCGCAACGCCTACGGCCGCCAGCGGGACTCCTTCGAGGCGGAGGTTTCCGTGAGTCTGCCGGATCCCGGCGGGAGCTCGCCCGGCCCGAGGCCCATGCGGGCTGCGTTCATCCGCGCGCCGCTCATCGAGCAGGTCGGAGAGGGGGCTGAGGTCATCGCCACGCACGGCGGGCGTCCCGTTGCCGTGCGGCAGGGGCGGGTCCTCGCCGCGAGCTTCCACCCGGAGCTCACCGGCGACGACCGGCTCCATCGCGAACTCGTGCGGATCGCGTCGAGTCCTGAGGCCCTCGCCGCGAGCCCCGAGGCTGCCCTGCAGGCACCGCGACCTGCCCCCGCATGAGAGTCCGCGCGGTGCGGTAGAGCGACGCGCTCTCCGCGGTGAGCCTGCCGTCGGGGGCGGTGCGCACGTCTGCACCCGCGGTGACGACGCCGGAGGGTGTGGCGATGCGCAGCGCACCGCCCGCCGCGCTCGGGCGCACGGCCTCGGCCACGGTGCTCCCGGGAATCTGCGCCGCCGCCGCGGTGCAGAGCGCTGCGGTGCCGGGTGTGGCGAGGTGCGTCTGCTCCATCGAGAGCACGCGCAGGGTGAGGTCGGCGTCCTCGGCGGCCACGGTCGTCCCGTCGAGCAGCCGGCAGGTGCGCGGACCTGCCACCAACGCGATCTTGGGGACTGCGCGGGGAGCTGCGGCGTCCTCGGCGGCCATGCCCATCGCGACGGCACCGGCGCGCCGCAGGCGGTCGAGCCTCCCCATCAGCGCGGAGTCCGCATCCAGCTCCGCCGGGAGCTCGTCCCCGCGCAGTCCCAGATCCTCCGCACGGACGAAGACCATGGGATTGGCCGCGTCGATGAGTGAGGCGTGGTGCTCACCGTCCTCGAGCCGCAGCACGTCCGCAGCGGCGCCGGTGGGGAGCAGTGCCCCGGTCCGTGAGCCTGCCGGGCGGAGATAGCGGAGCTCGATGGGGGAGCCGGTCCCGGAGACCCCGGGAAGCACAAGAGGCCCCGAGGCGGACGCCGTGCCGTTCTCCACCCGCAGCTGCACCTCGATGTGCTTCTCCGTGTTCGTGTTGAAGATCCGCACTGTCTGCGGCCCGTCGGGGAGGACGAGGAGACCGCTCTCCAGTGCGAACGGCACAACAGCCGCTGACAGATTGCCGCAGTTGCCGGAGTAGTCCACCACCGGTGCATCCACCGCGACCTGGCCGACGGTGTAGTCGAGCTCTGCCCCGGCGCGGTCGGAGGCGGTGACGCTCACCACCTTGGACAGCGACGAGATCCCGCCGCCCATGCCGTCGAGCTGCCGGCCGAACCTGTCCGGAGAGCCCAGCGCACGCAGATAGAGCGCGTCCCGGTCCGGACCCCGCGGAGGCAGATCCTGCTCCGCGAAGAAGAGACCCTTGCTGGTCCCGCCGCGCATGAAGGCGGCGTTCGTCCACTGCATGAGGGCGCTCCGATCTGTGTGGGGTTCCGTGAGCCGGGCGTGCACCTTCTGTGCGCCCCCGGCCCTCGCGAGGAATGAAGAAGGCCTCTCGATCCGCGTGTACAAGCGGATCGAGAGGCCTCTCGGAGTGGGGTGGCTAACGGGACTTGAACCCGCGACCCCCGCGACCACAACGCGGTGCTCTACCAGCTGAGCTATAGCCACCATGTGCACGAGCGGCACCGGAGCGCCGTTCGGACAACAGAAGAAAGCATAGACCCGTTGGGGTGCGGGAGCCAACTCTCAGGCGGATGGGGAGGTGAGATGCTCGTCACGCACGCGCCGAGCGTGGGTCTGCAGGCAGCGCCGGGATGCCTCCAGCGGCCTCACGGAGACCTCCGGCGCTGACGGCGTCGCAGCACCTGCTGGGGTAACTATTGGGACTCGGAAAGGGGATGGGCGGCGTTCTTCGACCCGAACGTACTTACACTGGTGGTCGCGCTCAGTGCGCCGCAGCCATTTCATCGTCGCAGCACTTCCCGAGGTCGACCCACACCATGCCCCACGCTCAGATCGCCGTTGCACAGGACCGCAGCGCAGAAGTGAGCATCGACGGCGCCGTCACCCCGCACCCGGACCTCGGGTCCGCGATGGCGCACCTCGCCGGGCATGCGCGCTCTGCACAGGTGTCTCTGCAGGTGACCATCGCAGACGGCGGCATCGCGCGTGAGATCCGCATCAGTGAGAACGGCCAGATCGCCGCCCTGCCCGCGGGGGAGTCGGGTGAGGATGCCGTGCCGCCGGACGGCGAGGCCGCCGCCCCGGTCCCGGACGGGAGTGCGGGTGCGGAGCCGGTGGAGGGCGCCGTCGCAGCGGCCTCGGACCCTGAGGCCGGCGCATCCGCAGACGCCGGTGCGCCCACAGATCTCGCGGTCCCGGCCTCGGACGACGAAGGCCCCGCCTACCCGCTCTACGCGCAGGCGCCCGCCGGTCTCGATGCGGATTCGCAGCGTCCGGCGAGCGGATCCGCGGATGACGAGATCGCCCGGTCCACGGAGGTGCAGGCCGGCGAAGGGGCGGAGCGCCAGGACCGGGAGACGGCCTCGGAGGCGGAGTTCCCCGTGGGCACACGCTACTCCGGACCTGCGGAGACCATCCCCGGCTCCGGCGCGACGGATCCGCAGGAGCGCGGCGCGAAACGGCGCAGGGGGACGGACGCGGCACGTTCCCGCCGGCGTCCAGCGGTTCACGCTCCGCGGGGTATGCGCCTCACGGTCCCCGGTCTGGTCCTGGCCGTGCTCCTCGTCCTTGCGATGGCCTTCTTCTTCCTTCCCGATCTCATCGGCACTCCCGCCGCGAAGGAATCCGAGGTGCCCACCAGCTCCACCGTCCCCAGCCGCGTCCCCGTGACGCAGGAGAAGTCCACCACTCCGGTTCCCGGCTACGCGGAGGAACCGGAATGGGAGGCCGAGGTGCCGCAGACGGCCTCGGTGACCGCCTCCTCCCGCGGGATCCTGGTGGTGGACGGCGGGGATCTCTCCGTGCTGGACCCCACGACGGGCGAGGTCCGCTACTCCAACGAGTACTCCGGCACCGTCTCGTTCGCCGCGGACACCGTCATCGAGGGGCGGGCCGCGCTCGTCTGGCGCTACGAGAACCGGGTCGAGGCGCTGTTCGACGGCGAGGACAGCACGGTCGCCTACGACCTCAGCCCCACGGCGCGCATGTCGTCCGCCGGGGACAGCGTGCTCATCCGCGAGGGCAATGACCTCAGCACCCTTGCGGCCGACGGCTCGTTCGTCGACATCCCCACGCCTCCTCCGGGCTCCACGCCCATGGCGGTGGACGGCGGTCGGCTGGTGAGCGCCCCCTTCGACGGCCCGCTGGAGCTCACGGACATCGCGAGCGGGGAGATGGAGCGCCTCGACCTGGAGTCGCCCGGCGACGGTCTCGAGATCAAGCAGTGGAAGTCCGCCGGGCACGGCCTCGCGATCACGGTCTGGGGCGAGCCCGAGGCCAACCCGACATCAGGGCAGCGACTGCAGCTGGCCGTGCACAGCCTTCAGGACGGGAGCCTGTCATCCGTCAACGAGGTCTCCAGCGGGGAGCTCGGGGAGGCCGACTGGACGCGGGGGCAGGACTACAAGCTCGCGGTCATCGGCCCGTATCTCTACGACCTCCGCAGCGGCCTGCTCGTCATGGACGGCACGGAGAGCGGAGTGCAGCTGGGGGAGCCGCGGGGCGACCTGGTGCCGGGTTCGCAGGCGGGCGCCGGAGTCATCCTCGCGGACACGGTCTCCGGCGGTCCGACCGCCTACACCACGGGTGCCGACCTCCTCGCAGTGGTCGACGACGCCCGTTACGCAATCGTGCGCTCAGGTGCGGACCGCGTGGTGGCGTACCCGCAGGACTGAATTCCGGCCGTGCTGCGGCGACAGCTCTCTCACCGGCGGAATCGCGCGAGAAGCGGCAGGTTTCCCTGCAGGGTCTCCGGGGCGACTTCTGTAAAGATTTGAACACATAAGATCGCGATACGGTCACGAAGACGGATAGAGTGGGAGAGAACCGATCCCTGCCTTCCCGAGGATCCATGACGCGTAGACCACGGCTCGCACTCGCGACGGCAGTCGCCGTGTGCCTCGCCGCTTCCCCGCTCCCCGCCCATGCACAGCCGGACATGGGCGCCGGGGGTGTGCCGACCACCTCCTCGGCGGCATCCGCCGGGGCGGATGCCCCTGCCGGCGACCCCGGGGCGCACATCCCGGCCGAGGCCGGTGTGCAGGGAGCGGAGTCCTCCGGCGGAGTGCTGCCC
>NZ_JALAHB010000184.1 GCF_022712115.1 Brevibacterium sp.
CCCCGAAGAGGACCCCGGACGCACATGACCCCCTGGAAGACCGAGCTCACCCCCCTCTCGTTCCTCTCCCGCTCCGCGGAGGTCTTCCCGGAGAAGGAGGCCCTGGTCTACGGCGACCGGAGCTGGACGTACGCACAGCTCCTCGCCGCCGCGGAGGAGCGCGCCCATGCGCTGCGTGCCGCAGGGATCCGGCCCGGCGACCGGGTGGCCTACATGCTGCCCAATGTTCCGGAGATGCTCATCAGCATGTACGCGGTGCCGCTCGCCGGTGCGGTGCTGGTGCCGGTGAACACGCGCCTGGCCCCGGAGGAGGTCCGCTACATCTGCGACCACGCCCAGGTCTCCCTCCTGGTCGTGGACACCGTGCACTGGCCGGCGCTCACCGCCGTGGCACCGGAGCTGGAGACCGTGCGGACCATCGTCCTCGCGGAGGACCCCCTCCACGCGGACCAGCCGGTGGGACGCGCCCACCCCGCAGGCACCCATGTGGTGACGCTCGAGGAGCTGCTCGAAGGGGCCTCGGCGGACGATTCCGCACTCGTCTGGGCGGTCGACGACGAGGATGCGACTCTGTCGATCAACTACACCTCCGGAACCACCGGCCGGCCCAAGGGCGTCGAATACTCGCACCGGGGCGCCTACCTCAACTCCTTCTCGGAGATCGTCCACTCGGGCTTCGGCACGGACACCGCCTACCTGTGGACCCTGCCCATGTTCCACTGCAGCGGCTGGTGCACCGGCTGGGCGGTCGCCGCGGCGGGCGGGGTGCAGGTCTGCCTGCGCGAGGTGCGGGGCCCGGTCATCTGGGACCTCATCGACCGCCACGGCATCACCCACCTCAACGGCGCGCCCACCGTCGTCACGACGATCATGAACGCTCAGGAGGCCCACACCCTCGACCACAGCCTGGTCGTCACGACGGCGGCTGCGCCGCCCAGCCCGGCCATGCTCAAACGCATGAACGCGATGGGCTTCCGGATCGTCCACGTCTACGGCCTCACGGAGACCTACGGTCCGTACACCGTGGGCCAGTGGCAGGAGGAGTGGGCGCAGCTGGACGACGACGCCCGCGCGGCGAAGCAGGCGCGGCAGGGGGTGGGCATGGTCACTGCCGAGCGCGTGCGCGTGGTGCGCACCGACACGGACGGCGAGGAGCTCATCGACGTGCCGGCGGCCGCGAGCACGATGGGCGAGGTGGTGATGCGCGGGAACAACGTGATGAAGGGCTACCACCGGGATCCCGAGGCCACCGCCAAGGCCTTCGCCGGCGGCTGGTTCCACTCCGGCGACCTCGCGGTCATGCACCCGGACGGGTACATCGAGCTCCGGGACCGGGCCAAGGACGTGGTGGTCTCCGGCGGCGAGAACATCTCGACCATCGAGGTGGAGCAGGCGATCTCCGCGCATCCGGACGTCCTCGACGTCGCGGTGGTGGGCGTCCCGGACGCGCACTGGGGCGAACGTCCCAAGGCGTTCGTGGTCGTGGCCGACGGGGCGGAGATCACGTCCGAGGACATCCTCGAGTTCCTCCGCGAGCGGCTCGCCCGCTACAAGAACCCGCGCGACGTGGAGTTCGTCCCGGTGCTGCCCAAGACCTCGACCGGCAAGATCCAGAAGCACGGCCTGCGGGAGAAGGAGTGGTCCGGGCACGCCGCCCGCATCCAGGGGTGAGTGCGGGGAGGGCCGTCCGGGTCCGTGCCAGCGCGTAGCCTGGTGCCATGATGAGCGACACCTCCTATGACATGCCCGGCCTGCACATCCGCGAGATCACCGTCGACGTCGACCTGGACGCAGCCGCTCCGGAGCGCGGCACGATCGAGGTCTTCGCGCGCGTCGCCACGGCCTTCGGCGGCGAGGACCGGCCCTACGCGGTCTACCTCCAGGGCGGGCCCGGTGTCGAGGCCCCGCGACCCTCGCTCTCCCCGGACAGCCCCGTCTGGCTGCCCCGCGTGCTCGAGGACTACCAGCTCATCCTCCTCGATCAGCGCGGCACCGGCCGCTCCACGCCCATCGGCATGGACACCCGGCTGCCCGCGTCCTTCACGCGGCACCCGGCGTCCGCCTCCGCGGGGCCCGAGGCGCCCGCGGCGACTGCCGGCCCTCCCGCCACCCTGCGCGAGGCCGGCGCAGAGGCGGCCGCCGAATACCTCACGCACTTCCGCGCGGACGGCATCGTCCGTGACGCGGAGGCGATCAGGGAGCACCTGGGGGCGGAGACGCTCACGCCCATCGGCCAGTCGTTCGGCGGCTTCACGACCCTGCACTACCTCAGCACGCACCCCGGATCGCTCGCAGGTGCGATCTTCACCGGCGGGCTGCCTCCCGTCGACCGCAGCCCGGAGGAGATCTACGCGACCACCTGGGACATCATGCGGGCGAAGACGCTCGCCTACTACCGGCGCTTCCCCGGGGACCGTGACCGGGTGGAGGCGCTCTGCGAACTCGCCGCCGACGGCCGCATCGTCCTCCCCCACGGCGACGTCGTCTCCCCGGCCCGTCTGCGCACGGTCGGCCACCTGCTGGGAGCGACGGGAGGTGCGGAGCAGCTCCACTGGCTGCTGGGCCTCGACCCGCAGAGCGCGGCGTTCCGCCACGACCTCGCCTCCGCCCTGCCCTTCGCCGGCCGCAACCCGCTCTACGCCGTCGTCCACGAGTCCTCGATGTCGAACGGGTACGCCACCCGCTGGGCGGCCGACCGCTCGATGCCCCGCGACTTCCGCGACGATCCCACCCTGCTGGGCGGCGAGCACATCCATCGCGGGCTCTTCGACGAGGACGCGGAGCTGCGCGAGTGGAAGGACATCGCGGAGCGCATCGCAGAGCACGAGTGGCCGTCGCTCTACGACCCCGAGGCCCTGCGCCGCGCCGAGGTCCCCGCGGCCGCGGCCGTCTACTTCCGTGACGCCTACGTGCCGACGGAGGACTCGCTGCGGACCGCGGCGCTGCTCCCGCGGATGACGCCGTGGGTGACGAGCTCCTGGGAGCACAACGGGATCCGCGCCTCCGGCACCGAGGTGATCTCCCACCTCATCGAGCTGGTGCAGGGCCGCCGTTCGGCCTGAGGCCGCACACCACGCCGGCGTCCGGCGGAAGGGCGCCGGCAGAGGGGCGGACGCGCAAGCCGGCACGCACTGCAGGGCAGCGGCCGAGGACACCTGTCGTCTTACAGATCGTGACGGTGCGCGTCGGAATGTGTTCTCCATGCCCCTCACCACGGCCCCACGGTCCGTAGCTTGTGTGGCATGACACAGAGCACGCTCACTTCCGCCCAGACGCCGGGCACCCCGCAGGGGTCCGCGCCCGCCGCATCCGCCACCGCTCCCACTGCATCCCGCTCCCCCTGGTCCGGACACCCGGAGGCGGAGGAGACCCGCCGCTGGACCGAGGTCGCAGAGACGGTCGCGGCCCAGCTGGCGGAGGACGTCCTCACCCGCGATGCCGCCGGCGGCGATCCCTTCGACTCTGTGCGCCTGCTCAAGGACTCCGGCCTCACCCGCCTCCTCGCACCCGCCGAGTACGGCGGCCACGGCGGGCACTGGTCCACGGCTTTCCGCGTGGTGCGGATCCTCGCCCGCACGGACGCCTCGCTCGCCCAGGTGCTCGCCTACCACTACAACAACGAGGAGAGCATCGTCTTCTCCGGTGATCCGGAGGTGCGGGAGACGTGGTACCGCCGCTCCACCGCCGGTGCCTGGGTCTGGGGCGACGCGGTCAACCCGGTGGACCCGGACCTCACCCTCACGGACACGGGCGCAGGCCTGGTGCTCAGCGGAACCAAGCGCTTCTGCACCGGCTCCGGCGTGGGTGACGCCCTGCTCGTCCTCGCCCGGATCTCCGGCGGCCCCCGCGACGGCCGCCTGCACCACGTGGTCCTGGAGCACGACCGCGCAGGAGTGGAGCACCACGACGACTGGGACCTCCTCGGTCAGCGACAGTCCTCCTCCGGCTCCGTGACCTTCCATGACGTGACCGTCTCACCGGAGGACGAGCTGGGTGGGGTGGACGATCCGTTCTCCACCCTGGTCACCCCGGCGATCCAGCTCTCGTTCGTCAACCTCTACGTGGGCATCGCAGAAGGCGCCCTGGCCCGCGGCCGCGAGATCACGAACGCCCGGAAGAACGCCTGGTTCCGCTCCGAGGCAGACCTCTACCGGCACGATCCGTTCGTCCTGCGTCTCTACGGCGAACTCACCTCCCAGACCGCGGCCGCAGCCGCTCTGGCGGACCAGGTCGCCCAGGAGTTCGAGGAGGTGATCGGCCAGGGCAATGCCGTGACCCGGGAGGCGCGCGGCGAGCTCGCCGTGCGCATCGCACAGGCGAAGGTGGTCTCCGACGCCGCAGGACTGGCCGCTGCGCATCAGGTGTACGAGGCGACCGGCTCGAGCTCCACGCGCGCAGGCGTGGGCCTGGATCTCTTCTGGCGCAACATCCGCACCCACTCCCTCCACGACCCGGTCGACTACAAGAAGCACGAGGTGGGCGACCGGTTCCTCAACGGCACGCTCCCGCCGGTCTCGCTCTACACCTGAGCCGCTCCGGCCGCCCCCGGGCAGCACCCGCTGCCTCCGGTCAGCACCTGCAGCACCTGCGCGGCGTCCCGGCCAGCGCCACCGTCCAGCCACACTCGCACACGGAGAATCCATGACCACCACAGCCCCTCCCGCAGCACCCGGCACCGCACCGGGCACGGCCTCCGCCGGGACCGCCTCCCGCGCCGCTTCCTCCCCCACCACCGCAGATCTCCTCGACCGTTTCTCCGAGCTCTTCGCGCGGATCCGGGCCGGGGCCGCGGAACGGGACAGGACGCGCACCCTCCCACGGGCGGAGATCACGGCCCTGGCCGAGGCCGGATTCGGCAGACTGCGGCTGCCCGTGGAGCACGGCGGGCTGGGCGCGGACCTCCCGCAGACCTTCGCAGTGCTCACGGAACTGGCCGCGGCGGACTCCAACCTCGCACAGATCTGGCGCGGACACCTCGCGTTCGTCGAGGACGTGCTGACCGCGCGCTCGCCGGAGTTCCGCGCCCGCTGGCTGCCGCGCCTGGCGAGCGGTGCAGTGGTGGGCAACGCCTGGACGGAACCGGGAGAAGGCGCACGCGGCATCGCCTCGACCACCGTGAGCGCCGCGGAGAGCGGCGGCGCCCGGGTCAACGGCACCAAGTTCTACACCACCGGCTCCATCTTCGCCGACTACGCCGACACCACCGTCACCGCCCCGGAC
>NZ_JALAHB010000185.1 GCF_022712115.1 Brevibacterium sp.
GCGCACTGCGAGTCCTCATCTCCTGGCTCGTCCCTATAGTGTGAGGGCCATGACGACTCTGCTCAGCGCTCGTGACATCCGCGTCCTCGCCGATGCCCTCGACCTCCGCCCCACCAAGCAGCGCGGGCAGAACTTCGTCATCGACCCCAACACCGTCCGGATGATCGTCGAGGCGGCGCATCTCCCGGCTGCCAGCACGGTCGTGGAGATCGGTCCCGGCCTCGGTTCGCTCACCCTGGGTCTGCTGGACGCCGGGCACCGCGTGGTGGCCGTCGAGATCGACCGGCTGCTTGCCTCCCGTCTGCCCGCCACGGTGGAGCAGTTCGCCGCGGACCGGTTCGGGGCCTCGGCGGCGGTCGGTGATCCCGTTCCGTTCGCCCTGGTGAACGAGGACGCACTCAAGGTCACAGAGCTTCCGCAGGAGCTCGGGGCTCCCACCGCGCTGGTCGCGAACCTGCCCTACAACGTCGCGGTCCCGGTCCTCCTGCACTTCCTGTCAGCCTTCCCGCAGATCACGCAGGTGCTCGTGATGGTGCAGGCCGAGGTTGCGGACAGGCTTGCCGCCGGACCCGGCTCCCGCACATACGGCGTGCCCAGCGTGAAGGCGCAGTGGTACGGCGCGGTCGAGCGGGCCGGGGACATCGGCAAGAACGTCTTCTGGCCGGCGCCCAACATCGACTCCGGCCTCGTCCGCATCACCCGGCGGGAGACGCCGCGGGAGGGAGACCGTGCTGCGGTGTTCGCGCTGGTGGACGCGGCGTTCGCCCAGCGGCGCAAGACCCTGCGCGCGGCGCTGTCCGGGTGGGCGGGCTCCGGTGCCGCCGCCGAGGCCGTGCTCACACGCGCGGGCATCTCGCCTCAGGCGCGGGGCGAGACGCTGACGGTCGAGGACTTCGCGAGGATCGCGCAGGCGCGGGCGGAGATCGACGCGGGCACGGACGCGGAGGCGGGCTCTCAGTGACGGTTTCGTCTCTCCATCCGCGAGCGGCCTCGGCTTCCCCGGGTGCGGCCTCTCCGGCCGCGGCCTCTCCGGGTGCGGAGGCCGCGGGTGGGAGCGGTCGTGCCCACGGGGCGGAGTCCGTGACCGCGCGTGCCTACGGCAAGATCAACCTCCACCTGGGAGTGGGCGATCCCGGGACGGACGGCTACCATCCGCTCGTGAGCGTGTTCGCGGCGCTGGGCTGTGCGGAGACCGTCACGCTCGCCCTCGCCGCGGAGGACTCCGTGACGGTGGGCGGGCGTTACGCGGAGGCCGGGGTGCCCACGAATCGGACCAATCTGGCGCTCGCCGCCGTCCGGGCGTTCAGGGAGCGCACCGGCTGGGACGCGCGGGTCTCCATTCACATCGACAAGCAGGTGCCGGTGGCCGGCGGCATGGGCGGCGGCTCCGCGGATGCCGCTGCGGCACTGCGCGCGGCGGCGGCTCTTGCCGGATTCGAGGACGCGACGGTTCTCCGTGAGATCGCGGCGACGCTGGGCGCGGATGTGCCTTTCGCCCTGCGCGGGGGAGTGGCGCTCGGCCGGGGGCGCGGGGACGAGCTCACGCCCGTGCTGGCGAAGGGCACGCAGCACTGGGTGCTCGCCACGTCCACGGGGTCGCTGTCCACTCCGGTGGTCTACCGCCGCCTCGACGAGCTGAGGGCCGAGGCGGCCTCGACCGCACAGGGCGCTGCTGAGGCCGCCGAGGTGCTGTCCGGCACGGCGCAGCTGCGGCTGGCGGAGCCCACGGCGGTGCTCGCGGCGCTCGCCTCCGGCAGCACGGAACTCCTCGCCGCCGCTGTCCACAACGACATGACGCCGGCGGCCGTGGATCTGCTGCCGGACGTCGCGCACGTCATGGATCAGGGTAGGCGGGCCGGGGCACTCGCCGTGCTGCTCTCCGGGTCCGGGCCCACGGTGGGCTTCCTCGCGCAGAACCCCACGCACTCCCTGGAGCTCGCCGTGCTGCTGGAGGCGTCCCGAGGTGTGCGCCGCGTGGCGCGCACCACCGGCCCTGCCCGCGGAGCCCACCTCGTGGAGTGAGGTCAGCCGCTGAGGCCAGCGAGGTGGCTCACGAAGTTCAGCTCGACGAGTGAGCGGTTCCGGAAGAATTCGTCCTCGGCCAGGATCGTGATCCCTCCCGGTGCGGCGCGCAGCCGCATGTGCTCGAGGGAATGCAGGGGCAGGCGGAGGAATGCGGCGGCGGCGAAGGTGAGCGCGCCGCCATGGGTGACGACGATCTGGTGCTCGGCCTCCTGGGCGAGCAGCTCCGCCATGGCTGCGTATACCCGCGTCCCCAATTCCTCCAGGGTCTCGGCTCCGCGGATCCCTTCCTCGTGGGCCAGCCGCGGACCGTTGCCCGGGGGCGGGATGAAGCGGGCGTCGAGCCAGGCCTGCGGTCTGCCCTCGGCTTCGCCGTACGACTTCTCCCGCAGACGCTGGTCCAGGCGCACCGAGAGATCGAGCTCCGCGGCTATCGTCTCGGCGGTCTGCCGAGCGCGGAGGAGGTCGGAAGAGGCGAGCACGACTTCGGCGGCGGCCGGGATCCTTGCGCGGAGTGCGGTTGCGATGGCACAGGCATGGGCGAGGCCGCGGTGGGTGAGGGCTGAATCGTGCCAGCCGCCCACGAGCCCGTCGACGTGGTGGGTGGCCTCCGGGTGGGTGACGACATACAGCCTGCGCATAGGTCCATGAAACACGATCGGCGAATTCAGCGCTCTGCGGCCTGCGGGGCCTTCCGGCGGGGGAAGACGCTCTGTGCAGGGCGGAAGCGATCGCGGTTGCGGAAGAGCGGTGTGCATGTCTCCGCAGTCCCGGAGCGTTAGGCTTGTCCACGCCGTCGTTCATGCTGCGGCCTCTGTCTGAACCGCCCGGCGTGATCCGTCGGCGCAGTCCCGTCCGGACGGTGCAGCCGCATCTGAGACCATCCCGCAACACCCAAGGAGTCACGTGCACCTGCTCGGCGCCCAGGAGATCAGC
>NZ_JALAHB010000186.1 GCF_022712115.1 Brevibacterium sp.
CCGGCGAGCGCGATGACGGGGACGATCGCGAAGGCCGCGCCGGTCTCCGCGAGCTTGCGGCGCCGCTCCTGGCGGCTGCGGCGGCGCTCCGCCTCCGACCGGGTCCTGCGGATCGCGAAGAACCCCATGATCCCTCCTCCCACGATGAGCACTCCGCCCGCGATGAGGAGAGGGAGAGCCCACGGCGTCGAGTCGTCTGCGGGCCAGGTGATGGAGACCTCGGCCGCGGCGGGCTGCTCCCCGTCCGTGCCGATCACGAACGCCGTCCGTCCGGCCTCCTCGTCGAAGGTGAGCGAGGCGCTGCCGGTGCCGGAGACGGTGGACTCCCACAGGTCGGAGGAGCCGGGCGCCGGAACGGTGGCCAGTGCCTCGGCATCGGCCTCCTGCTCCTCGGGGGGAGCCTCCTCGCCCTCGGCGGGGGCGTCCTCGGCGGGCGCTCCCTCCCCTCCCTTCGTGGTGGTGACGGCGAGGGCGTCCTCGTCCGCCATGCCGGTGACACGGCTGACGTCGGAGGCTCCCACCCAGGCGTCCGCGTTCTCCTTGGTGGTGCGGGAGATGGTGATCTCCTGCTCGGCGTCCGCAGCGGTGACCTCCAGCTCCGCCGGAGTGCCGTAGAGGTTGAGCACACCGGGCTCCACCACGAGGACGGGCCCCGGATCGTCGAGCTGAGCACTCGCGACCAGGGTGTCCGAGGGCGCCCAGAGGGTCTTCTGGAGCACGCCCAGTGTCCCGGAGAGGAGGCCGAGCACAATCAGCACGGCCGGCAGCACGTAGCGCACGCGCGTCCCTTCGTAGAAGTCAACAGCGTTCCGAGTCTAGCGAAGCACCCTCCGAGTCCCCTACGAGGAGGCGGTCAGCGTCTTCCTCGCCGGCGCTCAGCCTGCGACGCCGCGCCGGCCGGCGGGTCCGCCGCAGAGGCTCCGTCCGCGTGTGCGCCCGCCCGCTCCCGGCCCGGCCACCACACCCGCGGCCCGATGTCCCACACCAGTGCGGGCACCAGCAGCGTCCGCACGACGAACGTGTCCAGGAGCACTCCGAACGCGACGATGAAGGCGAGCTGCGCGAGGAACAGGATGGGGATCACGGCCAGAGCGGCGAAGGTCGCCGCCAGCACGATCCCGGCGGAGGTGATGACTCCGCCCGTGACCACCAGGCCGCGCAGAACCCCGCGCCGGGTGCCGCGGGTGCGAGCCTCCTCCCGCACCCGGGTCATGAGGAAGATGTTGTAGTCGATGCCCAGCGCCACGAGGAAGACGAAGCCGTACAGCGGCACCGCGGGGTCCGCGCCCGGGAATCCGAGGACGTGGTTGAAGACGAGCGCGGAGACGCCCATCGCCGTGCCGAAGGAGAGGACCGTCGTCGCGATGAGGAGCACGGGTGCGAGCACCGAGCGCAGCAGGACGACGAGGATGAGCAGGATCACACCCAGGACGACGGGGATGATGAGGGTCCTGTCGTGGACGGCGGCGTCGTTCGTGTCGATCGCGGTCGCCGTCACCCCGCCCACGCGCACATCCCCCGGGAGTGCGTGGAGGGCCGCGCGGAGAGCACGCACCGTCTCCTCCGCCTCGGCGGAGTCCGCCGCCGAGGCCAGCGTCGCCTGCAGGAGCACCTCGCCGCGGGAGACCGTCGGCGCAGGTGCGCCCACGGCATCCACCGGCACAGAGCCCGCAGGGGCCTCGGCGGCGGTGAGCGCGACGGAGTCGACCCCTGCGGCACCTTCGAGGATCCGAGCGGCCTCGGCGCTCCGTCCCTCCTCGACGAGCACGTAGACCGGGGATCCCGCCCCACCGGGGAAGTGCGCGCTGAGCCTCTCCTGCCCCTCGCGCGCCTCGGAGGAGCCGAGCACGAGGTCGGACTGCGGCACGCCGTCCGCGCGCAGCTGCGGGACGAAGGCCGCACCCACCAGCAGCACGAGGGTCGTGAGGATCCACACGGACCGGGCACGCCGGCCCACGAACCGGGCCGCTCTCGCCCACAGGCCCGTGCCGAGGTCGCCTGCCGGTGCCGTGCCGACGCCGCCGGGACCGGCAGCTGCACGACGATCCGCCGTGAGGAGGCGTGCGCCGGTCGCCTGCGCAGGGCGCGACCGGATCCCGCCGGCCGCCTGCGCACTGTCCGCTGCAGGCGGGCGCGGCATGCGCGGCCAGAAGGCCGCCCGACCCAGCAGGACGAGCACGGCCGGCAGGAACGTGAGGGCGGAGAGCATGGCGAAGGCGATGCCGATCGCCGCCACCGGCCCCAGCGCGCTGTTGGACCGCAGGTCCGAGAGGAGCAGGCAGAGCAGCCCCGCGATGACGGTGCCGCCGGAGGCGAGGACCGGCTCGACGGTGCCGCGCACCGCCGTCCGCACGGCGTCCCAGGAACGCGCCTCGTGCGCGAACGCCTCCCGGGCACGGGCCGTGAGCAGGAGGGCATAGTCCGTCGCGGCGCCGATGACCAGGATGAACAGGATGCCCTGCGTCTGGCCGGACAGGAGGATCGCACCGGACTTCGCCAGCCACCACACGGTGAGGAGTGCGGCGCAGAGCGCGAACACGGAGGTTCCCAGCACGGCGAACGGAAGGAGGAGCGAACGGTAGACGAGGAGCAGGATCACCAGCACCGCGGCGAGCGCGACGCCCAGCAGCAGACCGTCGATGCCGCTGAATGCCTCGCCCAGGTCGGCGGAGAAGCCCGCGGGGCCGGTGACGTGGACGGCCACTCCGGCCGGGACCTCGGCGCGGAGTTCGTCACCGAGCGCGGTCACCGCCTCCCCCGCGTCCGCGGCCACGTCCACCGGTACGAAGGCCTGCGCGGCGCGGCCGTCCTCCGAGGGGATCGCCGGCGAGACATCGGCAGCGACGACGGGAAGGTCTCCCGCGTCCTCGACCGCCTCACCGATCGCGGCGAGCGCAGGCCCGGAGAGTGCTCCGCCGTCCTCGGAGGTGAAGACCACCACCGCAGGCACCGCCTCCGCCGAGGTGAAGTCGGACAGGCGCTCCTGGACCACGGTGGCCTCCGCCGAGGACGGCAGGTAGGCGGTCCGGTCGTTCGAGGACACCTCGTCGACCCGGCCGAAGTACGGCCCTCCCACCGCGGCCGCACCCAGCCAGGCGAGGACGAGGAGCGCGGGAAGCAGGATGCGGAGCGGGCGGGCGGCGCCGGAGCGCGAGAGCGTCATACGCTCACAGTACTACTCAGCCGGTGCCGGGCACCGTCTCATCGGGGCATAAGATCGTGGGCATGGCTGCAGAGAGAATCGTCTGGATCGACTGCGAGATGACGGGCCTCGACCTCGAGGTCGACGAGCTCATCGAGGTGGCGGCGATCGTCACCGATTTCGACCTCGAGCCCCTCGATGAGGGGATCGACGTCGTCATCCGCCCGTCCCGGGCGGCACGTGAGAACATGAACGACTTCGTCACGAAGATGCACGTGGCATCCGGACTCATCACGGAGCTGGACGACGGGACGACGGTCGAGGACGCGCAGGCGCAGGTGCTCGCCTACATCCGGAAGCACGTGCCGGAGGCCGGCAGGGCACCGCTGGGCGGCAACTCCGTGGGCACGGACAAGGCGTTCCTCGTCAAGCAGATGCCGGAGCTCGTGGACCACCTGCACTACCGGATCATCGACGTGTCCTCCATCAAGGAGCTCAGCCGGCGCTGGTTCCCGCGCGCCTACTTCCAGTCCCCGGAGAAGACCGGCGGACACCGCGCCCTGGGAGACATCCAGGACTCGATCCGCGAACTCGCCTACTACCGGCGGGCGGCGTTCCGCCCGGAGGAGCCCACGTCCGAGGAGGCCAGGACCATCGCCGCCGAGGTCGTCGCGGAGTACGCGGCGAAGGGCTGAGCTCAGCCGTGGCCGAACAGCTTCCGGGGAATCGTCCCGGACTCGGCCACCCGGACCGCGAGCGCCTTCGCGTCCGTCTTGAGCGCGGCGAGCGCGGCGTCGTCGAGCACCTCCCAGGCCGCGGCCACGGAGTCGTCGGTGAGATCCTCGATCGCGGCCTTGAGCTCCAGGCCCTCCTCCGCGAGATCGGCGGAGTCCGTGCCGTCCGTGAGCAGGCCGCGGTCCGCGAGGAGCTCCGCCGTGGCGCGCCACTCCTCCTCGCTCCAGCCGCGTGACTTCCGCATCGCGGTCGGGGTGAAGCTCCTGCCCGTCGCGGAGTCGAGCACGATCGCCTCCAGTCCGGTGAGCCCGCCGGAGATGAGCGAGGCGAGGTGGCCGTCCCCGCGGTACTCGCGCAGCAGCGTGATGTCCGCCCACAGGTCGAGGAAGACCTGCAGCGTCCCGTCCTGGGCGCGGACGGCCTCCGGCCGCAGCGCGGCGCGGTGCCCGGCGTAGAGCGCGCGACCGCTGAGATCCTGTGCCGCGAGGACCGGGGCAAGGGCCTCACGGACGCGCTCCGCCGCGGCGCGGAGTTCCTCGAGCGAGTCCGCGGAGCCTGCCGCCGAGGCGGAGAAGAGCTCGGCGCACATCGCCTCGACCCCCGCCAGGCGCGCCGCGCACACCTCCGACGGCGCGGCCTCGTCCCAGCACGCGGGGACGCGCGCGGCGACGAAGGCCGGGGAGAAGCTGTAGAAGGTCGCGGTCACCAGTTCCGGCGAGGCGGCGCCCAGAGGCGCGCTCCGCACCGCGAGGTACTGGTTGCGGGGGCTGAGCCCGGCCTCGGCGAGCGCCTGGGCCACCGCCGCGGAGAAGTAGGAGGCGGAGTGGAAGGAGTCGAGCCGCTTGCTTGCGGATCGGATGGACTGAGCGCGCGATGCTGACGATTCCGACATAGCAGGAGCCTACCGCGTGACCTGCGCTACATAATGACGAGTGAATATGTCCTCCTGAGGTCCGGAGACGAAGACGTCACTGCGGGGGTGAAACATCGTGCGATGCTTCACCCCCGCAGCTTCTACCTCAGCTCCTCAGGTCACGGTGCGTCGTGCCTGCGAGCTGCCCACATGATCACACCTCCTGCCGACAGCAGTACCAGCCCACTCACCAGCGCGAAGGCCGTGAAGCCAGTCACGCCAGTCCGCGGCAGAGGCTTCCCATCATCGTTCGGGTCGCCCGGGTCGCCCGGATTTGGCTTGGGATCCTTCGTCGGGTCCTGACTCGGATCCGAAGTCGGGTCCTGACTCGGATCCGAAGTCGGGTCCTCGCTCGGATCCGGCGTCGGGGTGACCGGCACATACGTGATGGTCACCGTGGCACCGGTCTCGTTGCCATTGACATCCTCAACCGTGTACTGAATCGGAGTCGGGTTGCCCTCGAAACCATCCTCAGGCGTGAAGGTGATCGACCCATCGTCGTTCACCGTCCACACACCCTCACCAGGAACCACCAGCTCCTTGACAGGATTACCGTCAGGATCCGTGATGTTCACCGTGGACGGATCGAGATCACCCTCATCGTTGTCCAGCACATCCACCGTCACCGGGCCACGCGGGTTGTTCAACGACTCATCGTTGTTCGCCTCCGGCATCACCGGGTCTTCATCAACGTATGTGATGTGTACATCCGCATAGGTTTCGTTGCCGTGGGCATCGTCAACCGTGTAGCGGATATCCGTCGGCTGGCCGTCAAAGCCCTCCTCGGGCGTGAAGGTGATCGAACCATCCTCGTTCACCGTCCACACACCCTCACCAGGAACCTCCAGCTCCTTCACCGGCTCACCGGACTCAGGATCAGTGATATTCACCGTTGAGGGATCGAGATCGCCCTCATCGTTCTCAAGGACCTGCACCATCACCGGGTCACCCTGCGGGTTGTCCTCGGACAGGTCGTCGTGCGCCTGCGGCGGATCCACATAGGTGACAACCACATTCGCCGTCACCTCGTTGCCCTCAGTGTCCTGAACCGTGTAAGCGATATCCGTCGGCTGACCCTCAAAGCCCTCCTCCGGAGTGAACGTGATCGACCCATCGTCGTTCACCGTCCACACACCCTCACCAGGAACCGTGAGCTCCTTCACCGGATTACCATCCGGATC
>NZ_JALAHB010000187.1 GCF_022712115.1 Brevibacterium sp.
GACCGGTCTTTCCGCAGCCACGGTGGCGGGTGAGGTCCATCGGCGCCTCATCCGGCATCGACGGTTCCCGCGGACTGCTGGGGCGGAGAACAAGGAGATGTAATGCACATTACATCTCGACGGCAGAAAGCGGAATATGTGTCTCATGGTAGAAGGGGGCGGCCGCAGATGGGCGCAGAGCGGTGTTTCCACAGCCGCGAGGCCTCGACCGTTCGCAGTCTTCGACCGTGTGTGCCCGTGTGCGCATGGCAGCTGCGTCAAAGGGTGCGAGGGGCCTGCGGGTGCTCCGGAGGGGGAGCCGGTGGCCGGACGGCGGGAACGAACCGGCCTGCGGCATCGCGCGTGAGCAGACCCTCGCGCTGGACGTCGTCCCAGGTGTCGACGTCGCGGATGGCGGCCTCGGGCACGTCGACCGTGGTCATCCGCAGTTGCTGGGTCAGCGCACGGACCGGGGCATCCGCAAAGGCGTCCGCAGGTCCTGCGGTGACCGCATGGAGAGCTGCGGTCCGCACGGCGCTCACCAGCGGCTGCGGGCGGTCCGTGAAGGCGACGAGCATGTCGCGGGGCCCGTCGCCCGGGGTGGTCTGAGCATTCCCACCGGCTCCGTTCTCGCCGGCTCTGCGCGACTGTCCGGCCTCACGCGGCTGCCCGTGCAGGTCTCGTCCACTCGGCGCAGCCTCGGGTGCAGGGGAGCCCGGCAACCCTTCGCGCAGCAGTGCGGCGAGGGCCGCGGCAGGGTCGGCGAGGTCACAGGAGAGGAGGAGTGTCCACGCGGGAGGACCCGCATGGGCGACGGTGTGGGGCTCCGCACGCGTGCCGACGGGTCCAGCCTCGCGCAAGGCCCTCGCGCCTGCCGCGATCGCCGCCGCCGGTCCTGATAAGCGCGGCCGCTCCTGCACCAGACGCACGGACCGGGGGAGCTGGGAGGCGAGCTCCTCCGGGCCCACGACGACCACGGCCTCGGGCGCGGTGCCCCTCTCCAGCACGGCGTCCACCACCCGCCGCACCAGAGGCACCCGCTGCCCGGTGAAGAGCAGGGCCTTGGGCACCCCGCCCAGCCGGGAGGAGCGTCCACCGGCCAGGACGATGGCGGAGCCTGGAGCGTTCATGCCCCGGATGCTACCGGGGTGCCCATCTCGCCATGAGAACGCACTGCAGCCGGTCGCGGCCGATCCGGGAGAATGACGCGGCGCCGTGCAGGACGGCGCCCCTGCACACCCCGCAGCGCGCACCGAACAGGGGGAGAGCCTATGAGTTCCTCGACAGCGACGGACACGCACGATCCCGCGTCCGCTCACACCACTTCGCCCCGTGAGATGCGCAAGATCGCAGGTGCCAGCGCGATCGGCACGGGCGTGGAGCTCTACGACTTCCTCATCTTCGGCCTCGCCGCCGGCCTGGTGTTCCCGCAGCTGTTCTTCCCGGAGTCCGACCCGCTGGTGGGCACCCTCCTGTCGTTCATGACCTTCGGCGCGGGCTTCCTCGCCCGGCCGCTGGGCGGCATCGCATTCGGCCACTTCGGTGATCGCTTCTCCCGCAAGACCATGCTGGTGATCTCCCTGGTGGCGACCGGCGCGGCCACGGTGGCGATCGGCCTCCTGCCCACCTACGACACCGTGGGCATCCTCGCTCCCATCCTGCTCGTCTCGATGCGGATCGCCCAGGGATTCTTCATGGGCGGCGAGCAGTCCGGGGCCTTCCTCATGGTCACGGAGCACGCACCTGCCGGGCGCAAGGCCTTCTACGGCTCCTTCGTCACCTCCGGCTCACCCATCGGCAGCATCCTCGGGATCGGCTTCTTCAACCTCGTCGCGGTCCTCACCGGTGACCAGTTCGTCGAATGGGGCTGGCGGATCCCGTTCCTCGCCTCCGCGATCCTCATCGCGATCGGCATCTACGTGCGCCTGGGCATCTCCGAGAGCCCCGTCTTCGCCCAGATGGCCAAGAGCGCGAACGTCGCGAGGATCCCGCTGGTGGGTGTACTCTCCACCGCGCTGCCGCTCGTGCTCGGCGGGGTGCTGGTGAACATGGGCTTCAACACCTTCATCTTCATCGTCAACTCGTTCTCCACCTCCTACGGCACGCAGGCCCTGGGCATGGACCGCAACACCCTGCTGCTCTCCAGCCTCACCGGTTCCGTGGGCATGCTCATCGCCGTGTTCGTCGCCGGCTGGCTGGCGGACAGGTGCGGCCTGATCCGTGTGATGGTCGCAGGCGCGGCGTTCCAGATGCTCTGGGCGTTCCCCTTCTTCTGGCTCTTCGACACCGCTGTGCCGGTCCTGCTCTACGTGGCGATGATCTTCGCCTACATCGGGCTCAGCTTCGTGTTCGGTCCCATGGCCGCCTACTACGTGAGCCTCTTCCGGCCGGAGTACCGCTACTCCGGCGTCGCCCTGTCCTACAACCTGGGTGCCGTGCTGGGCGGCGGGCTCTCTCCCACCATCGCCACCGCCCTGCTGGGCCGGTTCGACTCCAGTACGGCGATCTCCGCCTATGTGGCGCTGGGCGGGCTGCTCTCCATCGTGGGCCTGCTGCTGACGGCGCGTCAGGTGCGGCGCGCCTCGACGGCGACGCTGGGAGACTGACAGCCGGCCCGGTTCCCTGCCGGGCTGCGGCGGCAGGAGGCTGACGTCCGGGCCGCGCCCGAGGCCGACTCCGGTGCCCGTGCCGCGCCGGCTCCGCGCCCACTACCATGGCGGGAGGCGCGGCAGCCGTGCGCGGTGACCGCCGTGCGCAGGCGCTGACACCGCGCAGCACACACGGATGTAAGGCGGAAGAGTGAGCACTTCAGGACACAGCGACGCACGCCTGCACGGCGGCCTCACCCACGTGCGGGAGGACGGCTCCGCGCACATGGTCGATGTGAGTGAGAAGGCGGTCACCGCCCGCGTCGCCCGTGCCTATTCGCGCCTGCAGACCACGCCCGAGGTCGTGGCACAGGTCTTCGACGGCTCGCTTCCCAAGGGGGACGCCGTGTCCGTCGCCCGGATCGCCGGCATCATGGCGGCGAAGAGGACCTCGGAGCTCATCCCGCTGTGCCATCCTCTGCCCGTCAGCACAGTGACCCTGGACATCCGGCCGGAGGCGGATGCGGGCCCAGGCGCTGCAGCGGGTCCGGAGGCGGGTTCTGAAACGGACTGCGGAACGGGCACCGAGGGCGACCAGGAGGCCCGCCCGGTGGGCGGTTCCGAGGAGAGCGGCGCTCCGTCGTCCATCCTCGTCGAGACGCTGGTGAAGACCACCGGTGTGACGGGCGTGGAGATGGAGGCGCTCACGGCGGCCTCGGTCGCCGCACTCACCCTCTACGACATGGTCAAGGCCCTGGACCGGGGCGCGGTCATCGCGGAGACCGGTGTGCGCTCCAAGTCCGGCGGCGCCAGCGGAGACTGGGTGCGGGTATGAGCGAGGAGCACCGCCCGCCGCACGCGCAGGTCTACACGCCCGGGGCACACCCGCCCAAGCGGGACCCGGACTTCGGCAGAGGCAGGCGTGCGGTCGTCATCGTCGCCTCGACCAGCTGCGCGGCGGGGGAGGCGGAGGACACCGCCGGTCCGGTCGCCGTGCGCTGGCTCCGGGGCCTCGGCTACGACTGCCCCGATCCGCTCGTCGTCCCCGACGGCGCACCCGTGGGCAGGGCGCTGGACCACCAGCTCACCGAGCTGCCGTGGGACGAGCGCCCTCGCATCATCGTCACGAGCGGCGGCACCGGCCTCAATCCGGATGACGCGACCCCGCAGCTCACCTCCGCCCGGCTGGACTACGAGGTGCCGGGCATCATGCACGCCATCTGGGAGTACGGCCTCAAGAAGCTCGACTACGCCGTCATGAGCCGGGGCGTGGCCGGCGTCCGCGACCGGACCTTCGTGGTGAATCTGCCCGGCTCCCGCGGCGGGGTGAAGGACGGGATCACCGTCCTGGACACACTCATCCACCACGTACAGGCCCAGATCGAGGACCTGCGCGACCATCCGGACGCGCGCCGGCAGCCTGCAGGCGCCTCCGGCCTGTCCCTCACCCGGGACGCGGCTCACGCCCTGGACGCCGCTCCCACCCAGGACCCTCCCGGCGCGGTGCCCGGCGAGGTCGTCCATGCCGAGGTCACCACCCGTGTGCTCTCCGCGACCGCCGCCGAGGCCGCGGTCGTCACCCGCGCCACCGGTGCCTCGGTCGTGTTCACGGGTCTCATCCGCGACCACGACTCCGGCCGGTCCGGGGTGACGGGCCTGGACTACACGGCGCACCCGGATGCGCAGGACGCTCTTGCCCGCACGGCTGAGGAGATCGCGCGTGCTCATCCCGGAGTGCGGATCTGGGCGGCGCACCGGATCGGGCGGCTGGAGATCGGGGATGCGGCGCTGGTGGCGGCCTGTGCCAGTGCGCACCGGGCCGAGGCCTTCGCAGCGGCCTCGGACCTCGTGGATGCGATCAAGGAGTCCGTGCCCATCTGGAAGCAGCAGTTCTATGCCGACGGCAGCCACGAGTGGTCGGGGATCCGGTGACTTCTCCGGATACAGGCACCGGGCGCTATGACCGGCAGATGCGTGTGCCCGGCGTGGGAGCTGAGGGCCAGCATCGGTTGAGCCGGGCGCGTGTGCTGTTCATCGGCGCCGGCGGGCTGGGTGCGCCTGCCGCTCTGTACTTGGCCGGTGCCGGTGTGGGCACGCTGGGGATCGTCGACGACGACGTCGTGGACCTCAGCAACCTGCACAGGCAGATCGTCCACACGACGGCGGCGGTGGGCGAGCCCAAGACGGAATCGGCGCGGCGGACGCTGCAGGCCCTCAACCCGGACGTCACCGTCGAATGCCTCACCACCCGTCTCACTGCGGGCAATGCCGTGGACCTGCTGCGGGGCTGGGACATGGTGCTCGACGGCTCCGACGACTTCGCCACCCGCTATCTCGTCTCCGACGCGGCCGCCGTCCTCGGCATCCCCCACGTGTGGGCCTCCGTCATGGCCTCCGGCGGACAGCTGAGCGTCTTCGATGCGGCGCGCGGTCCCGTCTACCGCGACCTCTTCCCGGTCATGCCCGCGCCGGGCAGCGTGCCCTCCTGCGCGCAGGCCGGCGTGCTCCCCGTGGTGCCCGGGATCCTGGGTGTGGCGATGGCGGCGGAGGCGCTCAAGCTCGCCCTGGGCCTGAGCTCGCCCCTGGTGGGGCGGGTCGCGATCTACGACATGCTCACCGCGGAGTGGGACCAGGTGCCGGTACAGGCGCACCCGCAGGTGAAGCGCCCCTCCACCGCCGCCGAGGTGGGCGCGGGGCTCCCTCCCACGGTCACGGTGGAGGAGCTGGCGGACGTGCTGGGGCAGGCTGGTGCGCTCGCCCGGGCCGGCGCATCGGAGGACAGGGGCTCCCTGCTTTCCGTGCTCGACGTCCGCACAGCGGCCGAGCGCGCTGCCGGCACCGTGCCGGGTTCCGTGCACGTGCCGGTGGAGGAGATCGAGGAGGATCCGCTGAGAGTGCTGGACGGCCTCGGGGGTGGTGCGGGGACCGTCTACGTGTTCTGTGCCTCTGGGGCGCGTTCGGCGCGGGCCGCCCATGCCCTGCGCCGGGCGGGGGCCGAGGCCGTCGACGTGCTGGGCGGATATGAGGCGTGGGAGCGGCGGATCGGCGACGGGCGCGGTCCGGCGGAGAAGCAGACCGGCAGACAGCAGACCAGTGAGCAGGAGACACCAGGAGGCGGGGAATGGCGACACGGCTGACGGTGCGGACGCGGGCGCACCGCTTCGACGCGGACGGGCTGGTGCGCTCCCGCGCGGACAAGCTGGCCGGCGAGGAGCCGTTGGAGGTCCGTCTGGACGGGGAGCAGTTCACCGTCACGATGCGCACACCGGGCAGCGACGTGGAGCTGGTGATGGGATTCCTGCTCACGGAGGGCGTCATCACCCACCGGGACCAGGTGAGGGAGATCGACTTCTCCTCCGGCCTCAACCCCGACGGCAGCCGCAACCTCAACGTGGCGAGCGTGTTGCTGGAACCCGGGACCTGGGATCCGGCGAGCTACCGGCAGAGGCAGGTCTACACCTCGAGCGCGTGCGGGATCTGCGGCACCGCGTCCATCGAGGCGGTGCAGAAGGTCTCGCGGTATCCGCTGGCCCGCCCCCGTCCCCTCGTGACCCCGGCGACGCTGCTGGGGCTGCCGGATGCGCTGCGCGCGGAGCAGGCGCTGTTCGACGCGACCGGGGGAGTGCACGCGGCCGGGCTCTTCCGGGTGAGCGACCGCCCCGGTGCGGAGGCACAGGAGAGCGAGCTGCTGTGCCTGCGTGAGGACGTCGGACGGCACAACGCCGTGGACAAGGTGCTCGGATGGGCGCTGGGGGAGGACCGCCTGCCCCTGGGGGACACGGTGCTGCAGGTCTCCGGCCGCGCGAGCTTCGAGCTGGTGCAGAAGGCGGCGATGGCCGGCGTGCCGGTGCTCTCCGCCGTGAGCGCACCGTCCTCTCTGGCGGTGGACCTCGGGCAGCAGCTGGGGCTCACGGTAGTGGGCTTCAACCGGGGCAGGACGTTCAATGCCTACTCCGCGGTGGAGCGGATCCGGGAGCAGTAGTCCGGACGGCTGTCGAACAGGCCGTGCCTGCCTCACGTGCAGAGGAACAGTCGGCTCGGACCCTCGCTGCCGCGTCCGTGCCTCCGGATAGCCTGACGTCCTTCTCTCTTCCCTGTCTCACAGACCAGAAGGACACGCCACCACCATGATGGGTGCACACCACGCCTCCACCGGCGCTGCCGCCGGAATCGCCGTCGCCGGGAGCTCTGCCCTGGCACTCGGCCTCCTGCCGGGGATCTCGATCTCCGAGGTCGCCGCGGTCACGCTCATGACCGCCGGTGCCGCGCTGCTGCCGGATGCAGATCACCACAACGGCTCCATCGCCAACTCCCTGCCGGGATTCGGCCCGTTCCCCGGACTCAGCGAGGTGCTGTGCCGGGTGATCTCGCGCCTCTCCGGAGGGCACCGGCGAGGCACGCACTCGCTCGTGGGGATTGCGGTCTTCGTGGCCCTCACCTGGGCAGTCGGCAGAATCGTGGTGCCGGTGGGAGGCATGGAGGTGGCACTGGGGGCGGGCATCCTCGGCGTCGTCCTCGCCGCCTTCGCCTTCGACGCGCTGAAGATCTCACGCCTGGGCCGCATCTGGCCATGGGCACTGGCGCTGGCCGCAGGCGTCTACCTGGCGCTCGCATTCCCCACTGCCGGGTGGGTGCTTCCGCTGTCCGTGGGGCTGGGCTGCGCCATCCACATCCTGGGTGACATGCTCACGACAGGGGGAGTGCCGCTGCTGTGGCCCCTCGTCGTCAGGCCGCCGCGGTGGGTTACCGGGATTCCCGGCATCCGGCGCATCTGGCGCCGCTCCGGCCTGTTCTCCGTCCCGGTGCTGGGCAACACCGGTTCCGCACGGGAATGGGTGCTGGGTTCGCTCGTGGGGCTCTACGTGGTCCTCGCCTGCCTCGCAGAGGCGCAGGTGACCGGCTCAGACCTCTGGAGTGCGCTCGCCGGCTGAGGGCGCGCTCGCGGGCACACGGTGCGGGGGTGTGGCACGGACGCGGGAGCCGGCTGCTCAGGCCTGCCCTCACATTGCCAGGACGCCGGCGACGGCGGCGACGACGACCCGTGCGGTCGCCGCGTCGGTGAGTTCCACTGCGCCGTCCGGTTCCTCCGCACGTGCCGCGGACTCACGGCGCCACCGGGCGGCACTCGTCACCAGGGAGAACAGCACGGCCATCGCCGCTTCCCCGTTCCTCTCTCCGCCGGGGTGCGGTCTCATGACGGCGAGCACGTGGTCGACGGCGGCCCGCGTCTGCGGTCCGGGCACCCGCTGCCCCGGTGCGAGGGACAGCCACGGGTGTG
The DNA here is from genome assembly GCF_022712115.1 of Brevibacterium sp. Classification (GTDB taxonomy): domain Bacteria; phylum Actinomycetota; class Actinomycetes; order Actinomycetales; family Brevibacteriaceae; genus Brevibacterium; species Brevibacterium salitolerans. Next base: position 7,846 of record NZ_JALAHB010000187.1, read on the forward strand.
AGGCATGGACAGCGAGGAGCTCCCTCACGAAGGTCAGCAGGTCCGCTTCCGGGGAGGCGGTGAGCGGCCGGCGCCTCACCTCGCCGAGCGCGTGGTCGACCATCGCCTCCAGCAGTGTGTCGCGCCGGCGGAAGTGGCGGTAGAGCGCCGCGGGAGCGCACTCCACACGATCGGCGACCTGTCGCATGGTCACGCTGGGCAGCCCCGCCTCATCGGCCAGCCTCACCGCGGCTTCCACGATCCGCGCACGGTCCAGGCGGGGTGGGCGGCCCGTCCGTCTGCTCGCCGGTTCAGCCATCGAGCCCGTGCACCCACTCCCTGATCCGGGCGGTGCCGGGGGCCTGACCGCTGGAGGTCTGCGCTGCCGCTGCCCGCTCCGCATTCTCGAGCAGGCGGGCGCCCGCCTCCGCCCTGAGGCGGAAGGAGGCATCGCTCCGCAGGTGCGCAAGTGCACGGACGACGACATCCGGACTCATGGACCGCGCGCGCAGAGTCTCGCCGGCTGCGCCCAGGGTGATCAGCCTGCGGGCCCAGAAATGCTGGTCCGTGTGCAGGGGCACGGGTACCGAGGGCACTCCGGCGCGAAGGGACGCGGCCGTCACCCCGGCACCCGCCTGATGCACGACTGCGCTCACCCGCGGCAGGAGCCACTCGTGCGGCACATCGCCGGCGACGCAGACGCGGTCCTCCTCGGTTCGCAGGAGGTCGGACCCCAGGAGACGGTCCCAGCCCGAGCCCTGGAGCACGAAGCGCTGCGGCTCCCGCGAGACGGCCGCCGCGATCGCCTGGGCGGCCTGCGCGCCCACGGCCACGCTGCCCAGCGTCACGAGAACCGGGGCGGGCCCCGCCTCGAGGAATCGGCTCAGCTCCTGCGGCGGTGCCCAGTCGCGGGGCACGAGAGGCCACCAGCAGCCGTCCATCGTCGCCTGCGCAGGCCAGTCCCGCGGGCGGGGGAGGAGAACCTCGCTGATCCCGTGGTGGAGGGGCATGCCGGCGCGGAGGCGGCGCCGCTGAGCCCTCCGCCGGGGCTCCCGTGGCAGGCCCAGCTCGGAGCGGACCCAGTCCACCGCCGGATCGTAGGGGGCCGGCATCCTCCCCGCGAGTCTGCCCGCGAGCAGGTTGCCCAGGCCGCCCAGCCGGAGCGCCGAGGCCGTCATCGGCGGGTACTCACGGCTGGGAGGGGCGGGCTGCAGGTGCGTCTCGGCCGAGGGCGCTCCGAGTGCCTCTGCGATGTCGTGGCCGTAGGGCGCGATCGGATTGGTCAGCACGACCTCGGCGCCGGCAGAGGCGCCCAGCGCGGCCTCCGCGCCGGCCTGCATGTATCGGCGCAGCTGTGCCAGATGCGCGCGCACGCCTGCCGCGGCGTTCGTGGGCAGCACTGCCGGCTCCATCGGTTCCTGGAACGCTGCGTGCCGGCAGCCTGCGTCGGAGACGGCATCCGCGAAGTCGGCGTGGGCGACGATGGTGACGGAATGCCCCTCAGCGCTGAGATCCGCACCGATCCGCGCCGCCGGCGCGACGTCTCCCCGTGAGCCGGGTGCCAGGAGCAGGACCTGCATGGATCTCCTTTGTGAATGCTGTTCGCAAACTCTAGCAGGAGACTCACCCAGGGGCAGGGCCGGTGCGGCGTGAGAGGCTCGTCCGTCGTGAGGTGGGCCGGGCTCAGGCTTCGGACTCGTTCCCGGAGCCGGCCTCGGCGGCGGTCTGCCGGCCGGCCTGCTGCTTCCGTGACTCCCGCCAGAACGTCCAGGCGAACAGGAGCACGATGAAGCCCAGCGTCACCCACAGGGTGTACTTGTCGATGATGCCCAGCACTTCCACGGCGGCCTCGCCCAGCTGGTAGCCCAGCGTCGTCCAGATGAGTGTGAAGAGCAGTGCGCCCAGCAGATCTGCCGTGAGGAACAGCCAGAGCCGCATGCGGCTCCACCCGGCCACCAGCCAGACGAGCGTGCCGGGGATCCCCGGGCAGCGGGAGACGAGCGTCATGAGGAACAGAGCCCAGTCGGGGATGCGCTTGAGCTGCTCGATCCGGCGCCTCTGGCGCTCATTGGACGCGAAGAGGTTGAGCACCCCGTCGCCCCAGCGTCTGCCCGCCAGCCAGAAGGCCCAGTCCAGCTTCGCCATGCCGACGAAGCCGGCGAACACCACCAGCCACAGTGGGATCTCCCCCACCCGGGCGTAGGCGGCGGCCGCCACGATCGAAGTCTTGGCCCCGTTGATGAATTCCTGCAGCACCGGGGCATTCACGAGCATCCAGGGACGCAGCGGCATGAGGGCCAGATAGATGATCGGCACCCCCAGGACGATGAAGAGCAGCGCCTTGTCCAGTCGCTTCGCCTTCCCCTGCCAGGGCTTCACCTGTGCCCAGGGGTCCTCCGGCGTGTCCTCCGCGGTGCCCGCAGGTGCGTCCTCGGGCGTCTCCTGCCGGGCGTCGTCATCGCTCATGTCCACCATCGTAGAGTGCAGGGTCGGCATGAGAGGAGAATCCTGCTTGAGACGCCTGCGGTTCTCGATACAGAGTGATCCCCTCAGAAATCCTGCCAGACGATGGGGCGCTCCAGTGCCTCTGGGTGCGTCTGGGTGAGGTAGTGGAAGTACTCATCGATGTGCCGGCGCATCGAGGCTTCCGCTTCCAAGGGGTCCTGCGCTGTGAGGGCGTCGAGGATCGCCTGGTGAGCCTCGACCACCGCAATGCGACGCTTCTCCGGGTAGTCGACGCCTATTGCACTGCCGTCGAGCAGATTGAGCAGTGCCTCGATGGTGGAGTTGAGGAGCGCGTTGCCGGACCCTGCGGCCACGAGCGAGTGGAACTGCTTGTTGGTCTCGAGGAACACGCTCTGGTCGTCGATCCCTTCGCGCATTACGGTAACGCTGTCCGTGATCTCCGCCAGCAGCTCCGGTGACATGCGCGTGGCGGCCAGCTGTGCCAGCAGCGGTTCGATCCCGAGACGTGATTCCGCGATGGCGCGATAGGGTGCCTGCTCGAACTGGAGCAGCAGGGTGAGGGTCGTCTCCAGGCTGGAGCTGTCCGGCCTGCGGATGATGGGGCCACCGCCGGGGCCGGGCTTGAGGGTGAGGACGCCTTGGATCTCCAGGATGCGCAGCGATTCGCGCAGGGTGCCGCGGCCCACGCCGTAGTCGGCCAGCATCTGGTGCTCAGGCGGGAGGCGGTCGCCGGGCGCCTTGTGCTCACGGCTGATGTCCGCGACGATCCGCTGCGCCACCAGTACCGCGGGCTTGGGGGGCCGCGTCCGCATTCTGCTCATGCTCTGTCC
>NZ_JALAHB010000188.1 GCF_022712115.1 Brevibacterium sp.
CCGCCTGATCGGTTCCGCCCCAAGGAGACCAATGCGCAAGAATACATATCGGCACGTCCATCTGCCCGGCTCGGTGCGTGCCGATACCTTCGGCGAGCTCGCCGCGACCCGTGGCGTTGAGCTGCCGCTGCCGGCCCGTGAGCTCTATGCCAGGATCAACTCGGACCCTACCGAGGAGGAGCGGACGCGCGGACCGTGGTTCCCCTTGCTGCGTGTCTACGAACTCATCTCTGCGAGCCTGCGTACACGCGACGATTTCGCGCGGGTGGTCTTCGAAGCGATGGAGGACGGTCTGCGGGACAGCCGGGTGATCTATTCCGAGTTCGCCTTCAGTCCCTCCGTGCATATGGCTCTGGGCGTGCCGTATCCGGAGATGGTGGCCGGAATCGAAGCCGGCATCGCGGAGGGGCGCCGGACTCTGGGGACCGATGCGCGTGCGATCGCGGCTGTCAATCGTGAGGACACCGCGGAGGCTGCCCTGGACATGGTGCGGGCAGTGGCCCAGCACCCTTCGGAGGCGATCCCCGGCATAGGTTTGGATTTCTATGAGCTCAAGGGAATGCCGGAGAAGTTCGAAGCCGCCTTTCAGTATGCGGGCGAGGCGGGTCTGCACCGCACTGCGCATGCCGGTGAGCACGCTCCTACGGCGGAGACGGTGATCACCGCGCTGGACGTGTTGGGCTGCGAACGGATCGACCACGGATATCAGATCCTGCGCGATCCGCGGATCGTGGATCGCTGCCGGGAGGCCGGGATCGTGTTCAACGTGGCCTTCACGACGTCTCGCCGGGCGCTCATCCCCTGGCGTCGCGAGTCCATTGCGGAGATGGACGCCCAGGGCCTGCGGCTGAGCCTGAACTCGGACGACCCTGCTCTTTTCCCCACCACTCTGGAGAAAGAGTTCGGGATGGCCGCGGAGATGTTCGGCGAGGAGAGACTCGCCGAATTTGTGCACAACGGAGCCGAGGCAGCTTTCCTCCCCACGGAGGAGAAGACGGCGCTGCGCTCCGCGCTGGACTTGCCCGCTTAACGGCTTTTCCCGCTCGGTCCTGCCGTCTTCCCACCGCTCGTGCGGTGCTCACGCGAGTCTTCCGGCACCCACAGGCTAGGCGCTCGCCATGCTGCGCAGCCACGCGAGCGCTGCGCCGGGATTGCCCATGGGGCAGATGTGGAGGCGTGCTCCCTCCAGGTCCGTGCCCGCCTCTCGGACCAGTGCTCGGAGGAAGTGCGAGGGATCCGCGAGCCGGGGCGCGCCCGGCTGCAGCCAACCGCACCGTTCCAGCTCCGCCGGTGAGGTCTGCACACTCCGCGCCCGGCAGAAGGCGAGCAGCGACTCGACTGCTGCAGGCCGGGGGACCGCAATGCGCACCTGCGCGGTGATGCCGCGCCCGCGCACCGCCTGCAGCCATGTAGCCACCGCAGCGGGGTCGAGGGTGATCTGCGTCGTGATCTCGGTGGAAAAGCCTCGGGCCTCCAACGCGGAGAGCTTGCGGACCAGCGAGCTCATGAGCTCATTGCCGCTCACCACCGGGTGGCCGGCCGGGTGGCCGGGAACACCCACGAGGTCAAGGCCCCGGCCCTCCGTGCCCAGTCCCTCCAGCGCCCCGCTCTCGATGACGGACAGCCCGCTGCGGTAGGGACCGAGGGGCGCCGGCAGGTCACCGCCCGCCAGGAACACCTCCCGGATCCCTCGCTCCGTCACGAGGGCGCCGAGCAGACCGCTGAGCTCCGCTGCGGACTGCAGCCTGCGAGCGGCGAGGACCGGCCGGACCCTCAGCCCTGCGGTTCTGAGCCGGTCCATCGCGGCCAGACGCACCTCGGCGGCACCTGCCTCCGTGTGCAGAACCGTCATCGGAGAGTCCTCGTGCAGCTGCCCCGCCACTGCGGTGAGCTCCGCGGTGGACCGGAGGGAGGTCTCCCAGGAAGGGGCCTCGAGCAGCGGGACGAGGCTCATGGCATCAGGAGTCTGCGGGTGCGCCCGCGCGCGTCAGCAGAGCGGCCAGCCCCGCGCGCACGGAGGTCGAGAGCGATGTGCGGACGTCGTCGGGCCCGAAGAACGGTGAGTGGTTGCCGCCGGGGATGCCCTTCTCCACGGTCTCCGCCGAGTAGCCTCCGAAGAACCAGTAGACGCCGGGGATGCCCAGCGAATCCGGGAAGTGGCCGAAGTCCTCGCTGCCGGTGACGGGAGGAGCCACGCCCACGGCGTCCTCGCCCAGGTCCGTGCGGAAGGCGGTGAGCAGGGCCTCGGCCTCCGCCTCGTCGTTGAAGCAGCGGGGGAAGCGGTACATCTCCTCGACGGTGGGCGCGGGCGCACCGGAGGCCTGCGCCTCGCCCTCGATGATCCTGTGCACGGCGGCGAGCACCTTCTCCCGCACCTCGGGTTCGAAGGTGCGGATGTTGAGGGTGAGCTCCGCCCTGTCCGGGATGATGTTCTCCTTGGTCCCGGCGTGGAACGTGCCCACGGTGACGACGGCCATGTCCGTGCCGCCGATCTCCCGGGAGACCACCGTCTGCAGGCGTGTGACGATGTGGGACCCCAGGACGATGGGATCGATCGCGTTCTCCGGCTGCGAGCCGTGGGCCTGCCTGCCGTGCACGGTGACGCGCAGCGAGTCCGCCATCGACATGGCGGTGCCCACCGCGAGGCGCACCCCGCCGGCGGTGAAGGGGGAGATGTGCTGGCCGTAGGCGGCCTCGGGCGTGGGCACCCTGTCCCAGAGGCCGTCGGAGATCATCGCCGCGGCACCGGCGGCCGTCTCCTCGCCCGGCTGGAAGAGGAAGACGACGGTGCCGGACCAGGCCTCGCGGTGGGTGGCGAGGAGGCGGGCGATCTCCAGGCCCGTGACGATGTGGGTGTCATGTCCGCAGCCGTGCATCACCTTCGTCTCCGTGCCGTCCGGGAGCGTGCCGGTGGCCCTCGAGGCGTAGGGCAGCCCCGTGGCCTCCTCGATAGGCAGGCCGTCCGTGTCCGCCCGGTAGGCCAGCACCGGACCGTTGCCGTTCCGCAGCTCCGCGACGACGCCGGTGCCGCCGCAGACGAACGGTGCGAGGCCGAGGCCGCGGAGGTACTCGGAGATCCTCTCCGCCGTGCGGTGCTCCTCCATCGAGAGCTCCGGCATCCGGTGGAACTCGCGGTACAGGTCCTCGAGCGCGTCCATGCCGGAGGCGAGGTCGTCGAGAAGGGCGGAGGGGAGGGCCATGGTTCTCCTTCGAACAGGATGTGCGGTGCGTCACCTCAGCCTATGTCAGTGCGTTTCCGCTCCTGTGGTCAGGGGTGCTGAGCGGGTGGGCCGTCCGGTCCGACGGGTGCGAGGGAGCGGGACCGCGGTGGCCCCGCACATCAGGTCGTCCTGTGGTTCAGATAGACCTTCAGCTCAGCCCGCGCCGATCAGCCGCGTGACATGTGGAGGGCCGGCTGCGCGTTCCGCGGCGAGGTCGTATGCGGTCTGCATCGCCAGCCACGTCCGAGCATTGCCGACCCCGGCCTCTTCCAACCGCACGGCCAGAGACGGAGAGAGCCGCGAATGCTCATGGAGAACACGGCTGAAGGTGACACGGGAGATCCCAAGCCGCTCAGCCACCTCGCCGACAGTCAGGCCGAGGTCCGGCATGACGTCCTCACGCAGAATCGCCCCGGGGTGCACCGGGCTGTGCATGCTCATGGTCTCCTCCTCAGTGGTAGTCCGTGTAGTCGACGAGTTCCACGTCCTCGCCGATGAACCGGAACGTCACGCGCCAATTCCCGTTCACCTTCATCGACCAGTGTCCTGACATGTCACCGCGAAGCTGATGCAGGCGAAAGCCGGGCAGATCCAAGTCAGGGGGAGATGCGGCGACGTCCAGGATCGTCAGGATGCGCGTGAGCTTCGCGGCGTGGTCCGGACGGACGCCGCGTCTGGAGCCGGTCCGGTACAGCGCTTCGAGGCCGCTGTGGCGGAAGCTGATGATCATGCCCGAGCGTATCGCGTAGCGCTACGCGATACAAGAGTCCTCCTTGATGGCGAGAACACTTCCGTCCTCACTGATCAGCCGTTCTCACCATGTGACCGTGCGCGGATAGGAGCCCATGGCGCCCGGTGCGGTCGCAGCCTCTGCGGCGAAGGAGGCTGCCCGCTCCGCAGCGAGGACCGGATCATCACCGCAGGCCAGCCGTCCTACCAGCACACCGGCGAAGGCGTCACCGCAGCCGGTGGTGTCCACGGCCCGCACCGTGGGCGAGGCGATCGCGACGGCGGCGCGACCCGCCTGCGCGAGCAGAGCTCCCCGCGCTCCGCGGGTCATGACCACCGTCGGCACCCCGAGCGCCGAGGCGAGGTCGGGGACCGTGCCGACGGCACCGGGGCCGGCCCACGCCTCGGCCTGTCCCCGGCTCTCGGCCTGTCCCCGGCTGCGGAGCAGGCGCTCTGCCTCCCCCTCGTTGACGATGAGCAGGTCGACGTCCTCGAGAGGGAATCCTGCCTCCGGCACGGGCGACAGGTTCAGGGCCACCGCGGCCCCGGCGGCGCGGGCCCGCGCGGCGACGCCTGCCACGGCCTCGGCGGGCACCTCCATGCCCAGCAGCACCCACCGGGCGGCGTGCAGCAGAGCCTCCGGGCAGTCCTCGGCGGTGACCTCGCCGTTGGCGCCGGGGATCACGACGATCGAGTTCTCCCCGGCGTCGTCCACCGTGATGATCGCGGTGCCCGTCGTCGTGGAGGACACGGTCACGGAGTCGGTGCGGACTCCGCACGCACGCAGCGCCTCCATCGCCATCGCGCCCCCGGGATCGGTGCCCACTCTGCCCACGAACGCGGTGCGTGCCCCGCTCAGTGCGCCCGCGGCCGCCTGATTGGCGCTCTTGCCGCCGGGCGAACGGCTCAGACTGCGTCCGCTGAGCGTCTCCCCGGCGGCCGGGAAGCGACTGACCCGGATGCCCAGATCCTGATTCACCGAGCCGAAGACGACGAGGTCCGCGGTCATGAGCCCTCGCCGGCCCGCCGGAGGGCGGTGAGGAAGCGGGTGACGGCCACCGCGCCCGGATCCGGCAGGCCCCTGGTGCGCTCGCCCTGCCAGGCGGCCCGCCCGCGGCGGTTCTGCAGCGGGGTGCTGTCCGCGAGCAGCTGCTGCGCGGAGGCCTCGATCTCAGCGAGGTCCACCTCCGCTCCCACGGAGTCGAGCAGCGGGAGGAGGACGTCGAGGAAGGTCTTGTCGCCCAGCTGCGCACCGCCGCGTTCGCTCACCCGGGCGGTGAAGGCGCCGAGACCGGTGGCGAACCGCTCACCCGCGGGCCGGTCTGCCACCGCGTCCACGGCCTCCGCTGCGGCGATGAGGCCGGTGCCCACGAGCGCGGCGAACGTGGAGGGATTGGCCGAGGCGAACGCCGAGGCCGCGGCGAGCAGCAGCGTGGGCTCCGAGGCCTCGGCGGGGAGGTCCGAGACCGCGCGGAGGACGGCCTCGGACCCGGCCGCCACCGTGATGCCCAGGTCCCCGTCGCCCACGTCCGCGTCGAGCTGACGCAGCTCCTCCGCATGCGCGGGCATCGCCGGGAGCGCGCCCAGCAGCAGGGTGCGCAGTCCGCTCGGCCGGTCGGTCGTCCGCACCTCGACGGCCGCGGCCGCGGAGTCCCGCAGCGGGGTGCCCTCCGCCGCCGTTCCCGCGGACCCCGGGCGGAAGAACGGGGATGCCGCCGGTGCTCCGAGGAGTGCGTCGAGTTCGTCGTCGAGGAGCATGATCGAGACGGAGACGCCCGCCATCTCCAGGCTGGTGACGTACTCGCCGACGAAGCGGTGCGCCACGCTCACCCCGCGGGAGGCGAGCGCGGAGCGGAGGTGCCGGTAGACGACGTAGAGCTCTTCCAGCGGAGTGGCGCCCAGCCCGTTGACCAGCACCGCCACGCGGCTCCCGTCGAGTAGGTCGAGCTCCTCCGCGATCGTCTCCAGGAAGCGGTCCGTGATCGCATCCGCGCTCTCCAGCGGGCCGCGGTGGATGCCGCGCTCGCCGTGGATCCCCACCCCGATCTCCATCTCGTCCGGACCGAGTTCGAAGGTGGGCTCGCCTGCGGCGGGGAGGATCGTGGGAGCCAGTCCCACGCCCATCGTCCGCGTCCTGTCAGCGGCCTTCTGCGCGACCCGTGCCACCTCGTCCAGCGGCAGCAGCGCTTCCGCGGCGGCACCGGCCGCCTTGTAGACGAGGACGAGCCCGGCGACGCCGCGCCTGTCCCCGGCCTGTTCCGCCGGTGCGGAGGTGATGTCGTCCGTGCCGAGCACCGTCCGCACCCGGGTGCCCTGCGTCCGGAGGAGATCCGCGGCGAGGTCGAAGTTGTAGACGTCCCCGCCGTAGTTCCCGTAGAGGAAGAGGACGCCGGCTGCCGAGGCCACCGAGCTCGCCGCGGCGTGGATGAGTGAGGCCGACGGCGAGGAGAACACGTTGCCCACCGCCACCGCGGAGCAGAGCCCCTGCCCCACGTAGCCCAGGAAGAAGGGGAGATGCCCGGATCCGCCGCCCGTGACGATGGCGACCCGCTCCGGGTGCGGCGCATCGCACCGCCCCAGCGAACGCAGGTCCGTGGTGAGCGGGCGGACCTCTCCGGCGTGCGCGGCGACGATGCCCTCCATCACCTCGTCGACGAAGTCCTGCGGGTCATTGATGATCTTGCGAAGTGCCATGTGAGGTCCTCAGCTCGTTGCGTGTGCGGTGGACGATTCGAAGTGCGCGGCGAGCTCCTCGATCGTCCTGAGGTCCGCCGGCGTGGTGCCTGCGACGGCGGAGCGGACGGGGCCGCCGCGGAATCCGCGTGCGCTCACGCCCGCCTTCAGGTGGGTGAGGCTGCCGGCCCGCACCGCGTGCACGGCGCGTGCGACCTCCTCCTGCCACCCGGCCGCAGCCTCCGCGTCACCGGCCGCCACTGCGTCGCGCAGTGCGACGAAGGGCTCCGGGTACACCGACGAGACCCCGGAGACGATGCCGCTGCCGCCGGCGGTGGCGAGCCAGCCGAACGAGATGTCGTTGCCGGAGAAGACCCTGAAGCCCGCGGGGCTCTGCTCCAGGTAGGCGGCGACGGACTCGTCGGACTCGCCGCTGAGCTTGACGCCGGCCACGCCGATCTCCGCGAGTCGGGGCAGGAGGGAGGGTGCGGAAACGGTCGTCGTGCGTGCGGTGAAGAGGTAGGCGTAGACCTCGGCCTCACCTGCGGCGCGCACCAGCCTCTCGTAGTACTCGAGAACCTGTGCCTCCGGTGCCGGCTGGTAGTGCGGTGTGACGGCGGCCAGGCGCGTGGCACCGGCCTCCGTGGCCGCACGGGTCAGCTGCTCCGCCTGCCGCGCCGCTGCGGCACCCACGTGGAAGTAGGCCTGCTCCGGGGCGAACACCTCCAGCGTGGTCGCCAGCACCGCGAGCCGCTCCTCGTCCGCCAGCGCAGGGAACTCGCCCGTGGTCCCCGCGGCGAACACCGCGTCGACCCCCTTGTCCCTGAGCCACGCGAGGTGATCGCGAGCCGCCCCCAGGTCGAGGGTCTCGTCCTCGTGGAAGAGGGTGGGGGTCGCGGTGATGACGATGGGGTGATTCATTGTTCTCCTTCGGAAGGGGCGGTGGTGGCAGGGGAGGAGGGCGCCTGCTCCCGGGCCCTCCGGGTTCTCCCGCGCAGGGTGCGGAGGAGCGGAGGCACCGTGACGGCACCGAGCGCGACGAGCAGGAAGCCCACCGCGATGGGGCTGGTGAGGATGTTCGCCGGTCCTCCGATCTCCAGGGCGCGCCGGAGGTTGCCCTCGGCGAGGGAGCCCAGGATGAGTCCGAGGACCACGGGGCCGGCGGGGAACCCGAACCGGCGCATGAAGAGCCCGATCACGCCGAAGACGAGCATGACCGCGACGTCGACCGTGCTGTTGTTGACCGCGTAGGTCCCGACCATGCAGAACACGATGATGACGGTCCAGAGGAACTGCGGGGGCAGCTCCAGGAGCTTGGTGACGCCGCGGGTGCGGATGACGCTGAGCCCCAGCGTGAGGACGGTGGCGACCACCATGATCCCGGCGATCGTGTAGACGAGGTCCGGCTGGCCGGCGAAGAGGCCGGGGCCGGGCTGGTAGCCCCAGATGACGAGCGAGCCGATCAGGACCGCCATGACGGAGTCCCCGGGCACACCCAGCGCGAGCGTCGTGGTGACGGACGGGCCCAGTGTGGCGTTGGAGGCGGTGTCGCTGGCGGTGAGGCCCTCGAGGGAGCCCTTCCCGAACTTCTCCGGTTCCTTCGACGCCTTCCGCGCCGTGCTCCAGGAGAGGATGCCCGCGATGTCGCCTCCCGCGGCGGGGACCGCTCCGACGACTCCGCCCACCGCGGAGCCGATGCCGAGCGGCTTGACCATCGTCCGCAGCTCGCCGCGGTTGGGCCACCAGCGGCCCATGTTCGTGATCGGCGAGTGGTGCTCGCTGCGATGGGTGAGCATCTGGTCCAGGACGTCGGCGATGCCGAACAGGCCGATGATCACCGCGATGAAGGGGAGCCCGTCGGAGAGGGCGAGCACGTCGAAGGTGAAGCGCTCCGTCCCGGTGATGGGATCCCTGCCCACGGCGGAGAGCGCGAGCCCGAGAGCGCCCGCGGCGAGGCCCTTGAGCACATTCTCACCGGAGACGCCTGCCATCATGGTCAGGCCGAACACCACGAGTGCGAACATCTCGGCCGGGCCGAACATCAGTGCGACCTTCGACAGCGGGATGGCCACGGTCACGAGGACGACGAGTCCCACCAGGGTGCCCACAGCCGAGGCCATCGCCGAGGTGGTGAGGGCGATGCCCGCCAGTCCCTGTCTGGCCATGGGATTGCCGTCGAACGTGGTGGCGATCGAGGCGGGCGTGCCCGGGGTGTTGACCAGGATGGCGGGAACGCGGTCGCCGAAGTTCGCGGCGACGTAGATGGTCAGCAGCACCGCGAGGCCCGGAACCGGGTCCAGCGTGAGCGTGAAGCTGCTCGCGAGCGCCACCGCCATCGTGGCGGTGATGCCCGGAAATGCGCCAACGAGCATTCCCGCGAGCGCGCCGACGAGTATGCAGACGAGGACCAGCGGATCGGCCAGCTGCGCGAGGCCTTCTGCGAGGGGGCTCATACCGGCACCCGCAGCAGCAGTCCGAACAGGAGCCACAGCACGAGGGTGACCGCCAGGGGGAAGAGCACGAGGGCCTTCCAGCCGCGGCCGCCGCCGATCGCCACGAGCGCGGCCAGCAGGAGGACGGTGACGACGCGGAAGTCGAAGAGGAACCAGGCAGCACCATAGGCGGCGACCGCGAGGAAGACGAGGGCGACGCGGATCGCTCCGCGAGTCGTCCCCGCCTCCACGGCACCGCCGAAGGACTGCGGGCGCAGCCCGTCCCGCACCGCGGCGGCGAGGGAGAACAGGATGACCGCCGCGCCGGAGATCTGGGGCCACCAGCGTGGGCTGAACAGGGAGTCCACGCCGTCGACGGGGATCGTCTGGCTGAGGGCGATGACGAGCGCACCGGCGGCGATGCCGCAGAGCGGACCGACGAGCGCCCTGCCCCGGGACTGGGACACGGCGGTCCCGGCGCCTCCGCCTTCTGTGGTGGGTGACATGGGGTCCTGCTTTCGTGCGGGAGGACGGGGGCGAGAGCTCAGTCGCCGAAGATGCCGGCGAAGCGCTCGTTCTCCTCCTCGTAGTACGGCTGGAAGTCCTCCGGGGAGACGTTCATCGGAATGTTGCCCGAGCTGCTGATGATCTCCTTGAACGCCTCGGTGTCCGCGGCCTCCGCGACGGCGGCGGACAGAGTCTCCTTCACCGCAGGATCCAGGCCGGCGGGCGCGCCGAGCGCACCCCAGCCGCCGATCACCACGTCGTGGCCGGCCTCGGCCCCGGTGGGCACGCCTTCGAGCGCGGCAGAAGGCTCCTCGTCGAAGACCGCCAGCACGCGGAGGGTGCCGTCGGCGTGTGCAGGGGAGGTCTCCGAGATGCCCGCGATGACGGCGTCCACCTGTCCGCCGACTGCTGCCGTCACCGCCGGCGCGCCGCCGTCGAAGGGCACCGGCTTGAGGGAGGCTCCGGACTCGTCCGCGAGCGCGGTGGTCGCGGCCTCCCAGATGGAGCCCGTGCCGGAGTTCGACACGGTGATCTCGCCGTCGTCCGCGGCCGTGAGGAGGTCGTCGAGGGTCTCGTACTCGCTGTCCGCGGGGACGGCGATGGTGGCGGGCACGGAGACCATCTGGCCGAGCGGTTCGTAGGCGGCCGGATCGATGTCGTAGCCCTGGTGGCCGAGCATGACGGTCTCCACGGGGAGATATCCCACCGTGTAGCCGTCGGCCTCCTGCTTGGCGAGGTAGTCGAGGCCCACTGAGCCGGCGCCGCCGCTGCGGTTCTCCACGACGATGGACGTGTCGAGGCTCTTCTCCATCTCCGTGGCGAGCGTGCGGGCGGCCAGATCGGAGGCGCCTCCCGCGTCGTAGGGGACCACGAGGGTGATGTCCCCGTCCGGGAACTCTCCTCCCTCCGCTGCGCCGCCGCGATCCGCGCAGGCGCTGAGGGCGAGGGTGCCCACTGCGGAGAGGGCCGCGAGCGTGAGCAGGCGTGAGTGGGTGCGGTGCATGGCTGTCACTTCCTTGTGATGAGGGGTGGTGCGTACGTGCGGTGGGTGTGCGGGGCTCAGGGGCGTGGGTCGGAGGGGTCGGAATCCTCGTAGTGGTTGCGCACCCTCGCGCGGGAGGCGTCGACGTGGTTGGCCAGCTCCGCGAGGGCTGCGCTGTCGTTGCCGTCCTCGATCATCACCAGGAGCTGCTGGTGCTTGCGCAGGGACGGCTGCAGGTCGAGGTGGTCGAGGTTGGCGACCAGCAGGAGGTTCGAGATGGAACCGCGGTACTGGTTCCAGACGCTCTGCACGCGGCGGAGACCTGAGGACTCGCCGAACGCGCTGTGGAAGGTGAGGTCTGCGAGGGTGAACGCCGCGGGGTCTGCGGCGGACACTGCCGCCTCCATGGCTGTGATGGAGGCGCGCAGGAGGCGGAGGAGCTCCGGGCGCCGGGTGCCGAACGCCTCTGTGAGGGCCATCTGCTCCATCGCCAGACGGAGACGGAAGAGCTCGTCGATGTCGTCGCGCGTGAGCCCGAGCACCCGGACGCTGCGTCCGCTGGTCTCGACGAGGCCCTCGGTGGCGAGTTCGCGGAGCGCATCGCGGACGGGGCCGCGGCTGACCTGGTAGATCTCCGCGAGCCTGGTCTCGACCAGAGTGCTGCCTGCCTCGATCTGGCGTGTGACGATCTGCCTGCGCAGATCGTCCGCGACCTGGTCTCCCAGTGCGCTGCCGCGATGGGGCGGTGACGGCTGCATCCTCGGCTCCTTCTCCGTTTACTGTTTACTGTTAACAGTCAGATCATGATGACACACGTCTGTCGGATGCGCCACAGTTCTGCGAGGGGAGTTCCGCGCGGGGTGGAAGCAGCAGGTGCCGGGCAGCCCACGGCGCCCACGCGGAGCGGATGTCGCGCGTGGGCTCGCCGCCGCCGGGCGATCAGGCCGGCTCGAGGATGAGCGTGTCCTCCGCCGCCTTGCCGACGGCACCGGGGGAGTAGGCCCACGGGTGCTGCTCACCGCGTGCCCAGGCCTCCGTCTGGTCCGCATAGTGCGGGTGGAAGGCGTGACCGCTCGCCCCGGTGAGGTGGTGCCAGGTCGAGGCGTCCCAGTCCTCCAGGTCGATGACCATGCGCATCGAGGGGACGGTGCTCGTTTCGTAGCCGTCGTCCAGACCCCAGCCGGTCGCGTTCACCACGCCGGATCCGCCGCCCACCGGGTACGGGCCGCGGTTGAACAGCGCCTCGACGGGCGCGATCCCGCTCTCGCCGAAGGTGCCGCTGCGCAGGGTGAGCGCGTGGAGCTCGCCCCAGTTCCACTCCGCGGGGTCCGCTCCCTGCGCCTGAGCGAGCTCCTCGTAGGCGTCGACGGCCGCGGTCTGCAGGAGCCGCGTGCGGGACCCGCCCCACCACGGGCTCTCCTCGTCCTCGAGCTGCAGCGCGAACACGCGTGCGAGACGGGACTGATCGTCCCGGGCGATGCCGATGTCCTCGGCCTCCGCCTCGGCGTCCTTCTCTGCGTGCTCCTGCGGCTCCGCAGTGCTCCTGTCCGCCGCGGAGTCCCGCATCGCGGTCACCTGCGTGGACATCATGCCCTCGGTCACGTGGTTCCACAGCACGTTGGCGTAGGCCGCGGCGGGGGAGCCGGCATCGTTCTGTCCGTCCCATTCGGCCAGCAGACCCAGGGCGTCTCTGACACGGGGATTCCCGGGCGGGTCGATGCTCGCGTACGCCCCCTGCAGAGCGTCTGCGAACGGCGCCTCGTCGTCCATCTGCACCTGCGCCATGTCCTCGCTCGTCACGGGCCCCGCGGCGATGCGCTCGCGCAGCAGCTTGTCGATGCGGGCGGCGCGGTCGCCGTAGTCCCAGTCGCGGCTGAGGAGATGAGGGTAGTCGTCGTTCACGATCGCATTGTTGGCGGTGACGATGTATCCGGAATCGGGGTTGTAGACGACCGGCTGCTCCTCGAAGGGGATGAAGCCCTGCCAGTCGTAGGCGCTGTCCCATCCCGGCTGCGGCAGCCAGCCGTCACCCGCCCCGCGGAGGGGCAGCCGGCCGGGAGCCTGGTAGCCGATGTTCCCCTCCCGATCCGCGTAGACGAGGTTCTGTGCGGGCACATCGAAGTGCGAGGCGGCCTCGCGGAAGTCCGCGAAGTCCTCGGCGAGGTTGAGGGTGAAGATCGACTGGGCAGTGGTGCCGGGCTCCAGTGCAGTCCAGCGAAGGCTGAGGGCGTTCTCGCCGGGCGGCGGACCCGTACCCTTCGAGGCGTCTGCGCCGGTGGGAGCTGTGCCGGCGTCCGAGGCCCCGGCATCCGCATGGTCCGCGGGGTCCACCGGGACCTCGTCCTCCCCGGTGCCGGCGCCCACCCGCGGCTCTGCGGCGATGTCCGTGAACTCCGGCGTGAGATCGGAGACGAGCGGGCCGTGCCCGGTGGAGCGCACCTCGATCTCCACGTCCTGGCCCCCGGCCACCCGCAGCGTCTCCGTGCGGGTCTCGAAGGCGTGCTTCTCGCCGTCCTTCCAGTAGCCGTCGTCCTCGACGCGTTCGACGTAGAGGTCCGCCACGTCCGTGGTGAGGTTCGTGAAGCCCCATGCGATCTGCCGGTTGTGGCCGATGACGATGCCCGGGAGGCCGGAGAAGCTGAAGCCTCCCACGTCGAACGGGCACTCGGGGGAAACGTTGCTGCAGCGCAGCTGCATCTGCGTCCAGACCGACGGCATGGAGGCGCCGAGGTGCGGGTCGTTCGCCAGCAGCGGCGCACCGGACTCCGTGTGTTCGCCGGAGACCACCCACGAGTTCGAGCCGACGCCCTCGCCCTGCGCGCTCACCAGCGCGTCCACCCTGCCCAGGAGGTCTCCGAGGGAGGGGAGGCCGGCCTCGGCGGCAGAGGCCGCCGCAGCTGAGGCGGTGGTGGAGGAGACCGAGGACGCGTCATCACTCTGCGGCCCAGTGGGGTGGGGCTCGCCGTCCTGGCCGGCCTGCGCCTCGCCGGCAGAGCCTGCAGAATCCGCAGGGTTCGCGCCGCTGCCGGACGCGCCAGACGGATCCGGCACCTCGGCCTCGGCGATCTGCTCCCCGGCGGGATCCTCGGCCATGATGACGGGATGCTCCTCGAAGGGGTAGCCCGGATAGAGTTCGGCCAGCCGCTCCGGGTCCAGGTCCCGGGCGAGCAGGGCGCGGGCGGTCTCGTCCTCGATGTTGGTCCGCAGGTCCCACGCCACCGCCTTGAGCCATGCGGCGGAATCCGCCGGCGTCCACGGCTCCGGTGTGTATCCGGGGTTCTGCAGGCCCAGGACGGAGTACTCGAGGGCGAGTCCTCCGCCTCCGCGCTCCTCGAGGTAGGCGTTCACCCCGGCGGCATAGGCCTCGTAGTAGGAGCGTGCCGCGGGCGGCATGTCCTCGACCTCCTGCTGCGCAGTCCTGTGCCAGCCCAGCGTGCGCAGGAACGCATCCGTCCCCAGCTGGGACTCGCCGAACAGCTCCGAGAGCCGCCCGCTGGTCATGTGCCTGCGGAAGTCCATCTCCCAGAAGCGGTCCTGTGCGTGCACGAAGCCCTGTGCGAAGAAGAGGTCGTCGGAGCGGGACGCCGTGAGCGTGGGGATGCCGTGCGCGTCGCGCTGCACCGTCACCTCACCGTGGAGCCCGGCGGCCTCGAGGGCACCGGTGGTCTGCGGGAACGCGCGCCTCACGGACCAGATCCCCAGTACGGACGCCACGAGGGCGAGCACCACCACGGTCGCCGTGGTCCAGGCGAGGAACCGCCGCAGCCGAGGGCGGTGCCGGGCGCGCTTCCCGGTGCCGGGCGGGCGGGTGCTGAGGAGGTGGTGTGGCATGCGTGCGTCTCCGCTCTGAGGACTCTGTGCGGGGACTCCCCCGGCTTCGCTGCCGGGGAAGTCCTGGACTGCTTGCGCTCAGTCTGCCACTTCCTGGACAGTGCGGGAGGCGAAGCAGATGCCGCTCAGCCCACCGCCTGACCGCTGCGATCCACGCGGACCACCGTGATGCCGCGGTCCGTGAACGGGGCGATCTGCTCGTGGGCCGCGGACTCGTCCGTGACCAGCGTCCATCCGGCGCCCAGATCCGCCCAGGCGTGGAACGGATGCCGCCCCAGCTTCTCCGCATGGGCGACCACGAAGACGCGCTCCGCACGGCGGCTCATGAGCTCCTTGAGCCTCACCTGCTGGAGGGACGCCTCGCAGACCCCGTGCTCCGCCGTGACGGCGTCGGCGCCCAGGAACGCCGTGTCGAAGGTGAACCTCTCCAGTCCGGCCTCCGTGAGCGGTCCGACGAAGCCCTGGCTGATCTCCCGGTACTGCCCGCCCAGCAGGGTGATGTCCGTCCCCTGCAGCCCGGCCAGCTGCTGCAGGGAGGTAAGTCCGGTGGTGACGACGGAGAGGGGCGAGGTGTCCCGCAGCGCCCAGGCGATCTGCGCGGTCGTGGTCCCCGCATCGAGGAGCACCTGTGAGCCCGCCGTGACCTGGCGCGCGCACCACACCCCCATGGCGCGCTTGACCTCGGTGGCCTCGTGCGAGCGCTCCGCGAGCGGACTCTCCTGGTGCGCGGACACCGCGATCACGCCGCCGTAGGTGCGGGCCAGGTCCCCAGCGGCGGTGAGGCGTGCGAGGTCGCGGCGGATGGTCGAGGCCGTGACGCCCAGTGACTCCGCGAGGTCCTCCACGCTCAGCTCGCCCTGCGTACGGGCCAGTCGGACGATCTCCTCGCGCCTGTCACCAGCGTTCATGTGTCACCTCGGAGGCCGGGCCGGGCCCGTGCGGGCACAGCGTGGATGGATGCGGCCCTGCGGGGACCGCCGGGGGTTCAGACGGACGCGAGCGCGGCGGCCTGCCGCATCGCCTCGCTCATGCTTGCAGTGTCGACCTTACCGGTGCCGGCGATGTCGAACGCCGTCCCGTGGTCCACGGAGGTACGGATGACCGGCAGGCCCACCGTGATGTTCACGCCGGCCTCGATCCCGAGGACCTTGATGGGGCCGTGGCCCTGATCGTGGTACATCGCGACGATGAGGTCGTAGTCGCCCCGGCCGGCGAGGAAGAACGCGGTGTCCGCGGGCAGCGGACCGGCCGCGTCGATCCCCTCGGCGCGCAGGACTTCGAGCGCGGGCGTGATCTTCTCCGCCTCCTCGCCGTAGCCGAACAGGCCGTTCTCCCCGGCATGCGGATTGATGGCGCACACGCCGATCGCGGGGTTCTCGATCCCGGCGCGCACCAGGGCGCCGTGGCCGCGGCGGACCGTGCGCTCGACCAGTCCGGGTTCGATCGCGGCGATCGCGTCGATGAGTCCCATGTGCGTGGTCACATGGATGACCCGCAGCCTGGGGGAGGAGAGCATCATGGAGACCTCCTCCGTGCCGGTGAGGGCGGCGAGCATCTCCGTGTGCCCGGGGTACCTGTGCCCGGCCGCGTGAAGGGCCTCCTTATTCAGCGGTGCCGTGCAGATGGCCTGCACCTCGCCCGTCATCGCGAGCTGCGCGGCGCACTCGATGTACCGGAACGCGGCGTCGCCGGCGAGGGGGGAGAGCTCGCCCCACGGGAGGTCCTCCGGCAGCAGACCGAGGTCGATGACGCTGATGCGGCCCGGGGAGGACTCCGCCTCGGCGGGCGTGCCGATGACGGCGATCTCCGCTTCACGACCGAGGACCGCGGCCGCCTGGCGCAGACGCCGGGCATCGCCGATCACCACGGGACGCGCGACGGCGAGCACGGTCGGATCGAGGCAGGCGGCGACGCAGATCTCCGGGCCGACGCCGGCTCCGTCGCCCATGGTGACGGCGACGGTGGGAAGAGCGGACATGCGATCTCCTTCGCTGATGGCGGCAGCGGTGCTGCCGTGGGGGACGGTGGTGGAGGCAGCGCCGGTGCGGTTCGCAGAAGTCCGCTGCCCGGCGCTCAGCGCTCGGTGGATGAGAGTGAGGGAGTGGCGCTCGCCCTGCCCTCCCGGGCGGGTGACGACGCGGCGGAGGGCACGAGCGGCTCGCGGTGCCGGGACCGGGAGCACAGGGTCCGGCAGGGCCGGGTCCGAGGCGAGCCGGCCCTCGGCCGGGACCGCCTCGGAGAGCACAGCACCGGGGTGGACCTCAGCCAGGACCTCGAGCGCGCCGATGTGCAGGCGGTCGAACACCGCGCGGGCGGTCTCCCCGCCGGCCGCGGCGAGGTGCACCGGTCCCGAATGCGCCAGGACCGCCTCGACGAGCCGGGCGAGCAGGCCGGGCAGCAGACGAGGGTCGGCGGGTTCGCCGTCGTCCGTGAGCCGGAGGGCCAGATCACCCTCCCGCAGCCGTGCCACCACGCGCGCGCAGATCCTCTCGAACGCGTGCGCGTCCGTCCTCCAGCGCTGTGCGTGCGAGGCGGGGACCTCCAGGACGGCGGTGCCGGTCTGCGCGCGCAGGTGTGCTGTCTGGCCGTCCACGCGGCGGGCCGCCGTGCCCAGCACCATGAAGACGGGAGTGCGCCCCGGTCCCGTGCGGCTCGGGGCGGCGGCCTTCGGAGTCGCGCCCGCATGCGCTGCGGCTCCGGGCTCCGCCGAGGCCGGGACGGCGGACGGTGCCGGGCCGGCGCACGCCTCGGTTCCTGCGGGAGCCGGTGGTAGGACACCGGCGGGTGGTCCTGCCGGAAGCTCTGTGCGGGACTCCGCGCGCACCTCGGCGTACGCTCGCGCGAGCGCGGCGGAGCCCACGAGGACGGCGTCCGCCGCGAGCGCCAGACGCACGAGCGCGCGCAGATCAGCGGGGGTCTCGGCATCTGCGATGAACAGTCGCGCCGAGGTGCACGGGTGTGCGTCAGCGAGAGGGCGCTCGAGGGCGTGGTTGCGCACATCGTGCAGGGTGAGATGTGCTGACGGTGCGCTGCAGAGCTCTGCGAGCCGCTGGGGCGGAGCGCCGTCCTCCACAGCCCAGGCCGGTGTCTGCGCGAGCGGCACGCCGTCCACCAGCGGTACGCCGTCCACCACGGTGCGGCCCTGCTGCGGCAGTGCGGGTGCGAGAAGGACGGGGCCGGGAGTCGCGGCCAGCGCCGCACCGACCTGGGCGGGCACGTTCCCGCGCAGCAGCGAGTCGATCTTCACGAGGACCGTGCGCGGAGGGGAGCCCCGGAAGGCGGTGAGTGCGTCGGCCGTCCGGCGGCGCGCGGTGTCCGCCGAGAGGTAGCGGCAGTCGAGATCGACCGCGAGGTCGGTCCCGGGGTCGTTCCGCCCGTGCTTGGGGGCAGTCGCGGCGGTGTCCTCGGCGGCATCGGACGTGCCGTCCGCGTGCAGGTGCACGCGGATCGGAGCGCCCAGGGTGACAGCGGCCTCCGCGGCACCGCTGAGGTCATCCGCCAGCACGAGCATTCCGGGAGGTGTGGCGGGCATGACGCTCCTTGGGAACCGGCTGGCGGGAATGGCTCAAGCCTGACATCTCTGCGTGAAATGCGCAAGCAATTGCACGCTCCGCGCAGATGGTGGAGAATCGGTGCAGCTCGCCCGTTCGCTTCGATGAGGAGACCCCATGCCCGCAGACAGGAACCTGACGATCGAGGGGGCGCCGGTGCCGCTCACTCCGCTGGTGCTGGGCACCATGACCTTCGGCGACACCGTGGACGCCGCGGCGGCGCAGCAGGTGTTCGAGGCGGCGCTCGCCGCGGGCATCACCGGCATCGACACGGCGAACGGCTACGCCGGAGGAACCACGGAGGGCCTCATCGCGCCGTGGGTGAAGGCCCATCGTGACCGCATCGTGCTGGCGACGAAGGCGGGCATTCCCCACGCGGATGCCGGGGAGCACTCTCCTCTCTCGGCCGCGGGCCTCCGGGCCAGCGTCGAGGGCTCCCTGCGCCGCCTGGACGTCGAGAGGATCGATCTCTTCTACCTCCACCAGCCGGACAGGGCCGCGTCGCTGTCGGAGACGCTGACGACGGTGGCGGAGCTCCATGCGGAGGGGCGGATCGGGGCGCTGGGCATCTCCAACTACGCGGCCTGGCAGGCCGTCGACCTGCTCGCCGCTGCGGATGCGGCAGGAGCGCCGCGCCCCGTGGTCGCGCAGAACGTCTACAGCATCCTCGCCCGCCGGATCGAGGACGAGTGGCTGGAGTGCGGTCGCACCCACGGCGTCGCCACGATGGCCTACAACCCGCTGGCCGGAGGTCTGCTGGCCCGGCGGCCCTCGGTCTCGGGCGCGCCGGAGCGCTTCACCGCCTCCGTGCTCGCGCAGATGTATTCGCAGCGCTACCTCTCGGACACCGTGACCGCCGCCTGCGAGGCGCTGGCTGACGTGGCGGAGGGAGCCGGCATCTCGCAGGCGGAGCTCGCACTGCGGTGGGTCGCCGGGGCCGAAGGCGTGAGCGCGCTGCTGCTGGGCGCCAGCCGCGTCTCCCAGCTCGAGTCCAACATCGCCGCGGTGGCGAAGGGGCCGCTGCCGGAGGACGTGCTCGCCGCCGTCGACTCCGCGACCGCTCCTCTGCGCGGCTCCATGCCGCTCTACAACCGCTGACCCTCCACGGAAGGACCTTCCCATGACCGCACTCAGCGGAATCCTCGCAGCGATCGCCACTGCGTTCGACGATAACGAGCAGTTCGCGGAAGCCGCCATGCGTGCGCATGTGCGCAGGCAGCTCGAGGCCGGTGTGCACGGCATCTTCGCCCTCGGCACCAACGGCGAGTTCTACGCGCAGTCCGCGGCGGAGCGGGCCGAGGTGGCCCGCGTGGTCGTCGACGAGGTGGCGGGCGCGGCACCGGTGGTGATCGGGGCGGGGGCGATCACCACCCGTGAGACCGTCGCCATCGCCCGGGACGCGGCCGCGGCCGGCGCGGACGCGCTGTCGATCATCACTCCGTACTTCGCCGCGGCCTCGCAGCCGGAGATCGAGTATCACTTCCGCGCGGTCGCCGGTTCCGTGGACGTCCCGGTCATCGTCTACAACATCCCCGCGCGTACGGGCGTCAACGTGGCTCCGGCGACGCTGGAGCGGCTGGCGGAGGTGGAGAACATCGTGGCGGTGAAGGACTCCAGCGGCAACTTCGACACCATCCTGCAGTACCTGGAGCGCACGGACCGCGAGACGTTCTCCGTGATCTCCGGCAACGACTCGCTCATCCTCTGGACGCTGCTGGCCGGCGGCACGGGAGGCATCAGCGGGATCGCGAACATCTATCCGGAGACCATGGCGGCCATCTACGACCGCTTCGCGGCCGGTGACATCGACGGTGCCCGGGAGGTGCAGGACAGCATCCGGCCCATCCGCAACTGCCTGGCGCTGGGCAATCCCAACACGGTGGTGAAGCATGCGGCGAACGTCCGCGGTGCGGCGGTGGGGCCGGCGCGCGCGCCGTTCACCATGCTCTCCGCCGAGGCGCAGGCTCAGGTGCGAGAGACCGTCGCGGCGGATCTGGCGCGCGGGCTGAGGTGAGATCCGTGCAGGGGGAGGGGCGGAAGCCCTGCGAGGGTTCAGCCAGAGGCTACGGCGCGCAGCGCGAGGTGGAGCGCCAGCCTTTCGTCCCGGTCGTCGAGGTCGACATTGAGTACCTCCCGCACGCGTGCAACGCGAGTTCTGATGGTGTTCCGGTGCACTCCGAGGGCAGCGGCGGTGTCAGTGACGGACATGGAATGGTCGAGGAAGGTCAGGACGGTCGTCCGATGGGCGTCCGAGAGGGTGTCAAGGGGCTGCAGAACCTGCGTTGCACGCGGCAGAAACGGTGCAGATTGGGTCCACGAGAGCAGCAGTGCGGCCGCGCCCAGACCTTCCACCCTGACGAACCGTCTCCCGGCGGGACGGCTCGCCGCCAGTTTGGCGGCATCTCGTGCTTCCGCCAGCGAGTCCCGGAGCTCATTGGCTCCCTGGACCAGTCGTCCTATTCCCATGCTGATCGATACGTCGCGGGAGATGCGTGCGTAGGCGCGACGGAGGGACGTCACACCCGCTTTCACCCGAGCAGGTGAGGCGGTCCGAGGGAACTGCACCCAGCATGCCCAGCCTTCATTACGTGGCACCACAGCTGTACTGAGGTTCTCCGCGCGCAGCCCGCGCAGCAGGATGTCCTTCACTCCGTAGAACGAAGACCCGGAGGTGACGAAGAACGGCAGGTTCGCACCGGAGTATCCGATGCCCAGCTCCGCCGCACGATGTTCGAGAGCACGCGCCTGTTCCTGACCTGAGAACACCTGTTCCAGTATCGCATCGCGTGTGGAATCTGCCACCTGTCCCTCGAGCTGCTGCTCGGCATACCAACGCGCGGCGTGAACGGCTCCGATGCTGAGCACCCGTTCCGCCCGTCGCACGGCATGTGCCGGTGCGTCTGCGTCCATCTGTGCTATCAGGCCGTAGTGTTCGCCGGCCACGGCGAAGGGTCTGGCGACGAACAGACTCCCCTCGGCAGTGCTCATTCGGGAGAGACCTGAGCTTCCTGGCCATCGCGCCGGGATCGAAGGAGGCGCATCTCCGGAGTAGACGAGGACCGGCCCGCCGTCGGCGATGAGGAACACCGGTGCACGGGCCAGCGCGGCCATACGATCCAGCACACTTTGGATCGGCAGCTGGTGGTGCCGCCGCTCCGCCTGTTCGAGTGCGTCGAAGATCTGAGCGTCGTGCAGAGCCGGCTCTGCGAGATGGACGCCCAGGGCCACCGCGAAGTCCAGGATCCGGTCATGTTCTCCGAGGACCTGGACGATCGTCACTCCCAGGCGCTTCGCAAGGTGATCGGCACTTTCTCCCAAGCCACTGTCCGCGGCCGTCACCAGACCTGCGGCGCGGGCATCCCGGATGCGGCGAATGAGCGCGTCCCACCACCAGTTCTGCGCGGTGTTCCCCACAACCACCTGCAGTTCCCCGGTGGAGGGAGCGACCATGGTGCTGCCTGCCTGTACGAGACGTACTGCTGTCACCTGGAGGGATTCGGCGAGTGGTGCGCCGAGGACACAGAAGGAGGTGCCTTCGCCCGCGCTGCGGAGAAGCTGCCGCATCGTCATCATGGCAGCACCGGAGGATGATCGATGCCGAAGGCGTGCGGCCCGGTACCGTGTCTGTAGCCTGCCGCGTTGCGGGGAAACCTCGCGGGAAGCACGAGGACGGAGACCTCGGTGCCCACTGCGATCTCATCGGCTCCCAATGGGGTGAACCGCCGCACATCGAGCACTCCGATGATCGCGGGAGTGGTGCACACCACCTCGCCGTCGATCGACACGAGCAGGAACTCATTCTGCATGTCTATGCGGATCAGACCTGTCCGGGATTCGACGGTGAAGCACCCCGTGGCCTGAGCTCCTGGTCGCGAGAGGCTGCTCACCGTGCCGTGGCCCAGCAGAGTGCCTTCATTCGTCCGCGCCCAGAGCGCAAGATCGGAGGAAGACGAGACCGATGCCAGTCCGAGGCCCAGGTCACGTGCCCGCGTGAGGGTGTGAGGGACCACTGCCTCTGCGAGGCCACCTGTCGCACCCACTGAGAAGCCGAGCACGGCCCACCCCGCGCTTTCGCGGACCAGGGCGCGGATGAGGCGTTCGAGATAGTCGGCATCGGAGCATCCGCGGAGATCCGTCTCGACGCCTATGCGGTGGCCGAAGCAGTCCACGAGCACTGCAGGGAGCGGCGACCGACCACTCAGACAGGAACTGAACTGATCGATGCGCGGGAGGGCCCTGCCCGCCAGATCCGCATCGACGACCGGGAGTCCGAGCTGTGAGGCTGCGGCGACGGCCGTGAGCCCGTTGATGCCGCCCGCCTCCAGCGGTACGACGGCAGCCGGAGCTATCCCCCACCGGGCGAGCTGTGAGACCGCGGCCGCGAACTCGTCGCCGCTCGGCAAGAGCTCCGAGAGAAGCTCGGTGCCGGCACCGACGATGCCGAGGGCGACGGCATCGCCTTCGGCATGTCCGGCGTCTGCCCTGCACAGCGGATCGATCATCTCGATTGCGTCCTCGCAGAAGTAGCGCTCGCACAGTCGCAGCCCTATCGCGCTGTCCCCGCCTCCGCCGCAGCCCAGCAGGCGCGATCCCAGCGCGATCGGCTCCAGGCTCTTCCCGGACAGCCGTCCGGTTCTCGTGCGCACGGCATCCATATCGATCCGGGTCAGTCCTCTCCCACGATGCTTCCTCCCAGGGACTCCACAGCCGTGAATTCATCGTGCAGGCCGAATGCCTGCGGCCCGAACACCGCCAGGGCTTCCTGCGTCCTCATCATGGCAGGTGTGGAGATGCCGATGACCTTGACCCGCTGCCCGTAGCGGAGCCCTTCGGTGGTGATCGGTTCCGCGGAGTCCGCTTCCAGTATGCAGATGAGATCCGGGACCACCGCGAGCAGCTCTCCGTCGGCCTCGGCGCGCAGGTTCTCGTTCTGGAACCCGATTCGCAGTTCGCCTGCGGCCGAGCTTCCGGGCCTGGAGCCGGAGATCCGTGCCGCACCCCGGACGAAGGCGCCGTCGGTGTTCCGCTCCACGTCCACCACTTTGCCCGTGAAGAGGTGCCGCAGGTGTGCGTAGGGCGTGGTGCCGAGGAACTGTGCGAGCCTGTGCAGAGGATCCTCGTTCGCCTCTCGTGCCGTTCGGATCGCCCTGCCCACACCCAGCGCGAGGCTGAGGGTGCGGGGCACCGCCACCCGTTTCACCTCTGCTCCGCTCATGGCGTACTCCGCGATGTGCGCCACCCCTCCCAGCTGCACGGTGAGAGCGCGAGCGAAGTCCTCCATCCGCTTGTTGTCCGCCCCGGTGTCGATGACGGCTTTCTCACCGGCTTCACCGGCGATTGCGAGAGGTGAGCCGCTGACGCCGTACACCGAGAACGTCTCCATCTGCAGCTCCGGAAATGCTCTGCCCATGCCGTCGGCATCGACCACCGGCAGTCCCCGCACAGCAGCGAGCTGGAGCGGGATCATGGAATTGACGCCGCCGCACTCGATCGGCATCGTCGCGAATGCGGTTCTTCCGAGGTGCTCCTCGAGAGTGGTGAGGGCCCGGCTTCCCTCTGTGCCCGCAGGGAGCTTCTCTGCCACCACAGTGGGCGCGCCCATCTGCGCGGTAGGGATGATGAGTACGTCATCGTCGAGTTCTTCCGGGTCCAGGATCGTCAGCGGTCCGTGCTCCCGGATGGCCTCGGCGACGAGGAGCCGGCCCACATGTGGGTCGCCTCCTCCGCCGGTGCCCAGCAGAGCGGCTCCGCGGGCGAGGTCGTGCAGGTCGTCCAGATCGAGGGTCCAAGCCATCTCAGCGTGTCTCCTTTGCGCTGCGCGGAGCCGTCTGGAGATCCCCGACAGCTTTGATCCTGATTCGCGTGGCGTTGCCTGGCAGATATGGGATCGGCACGTCGTCCTGGTCCACGATCTCCACCGAGCTCGGTGAGGCTCCTGCAGCCACCGCCCTGTCCACGGCCTCCTGCCGAGCCTCGTCGAGCACGTTCTGCCGGCGTCCCGGTTCCACCGCGAAGATGCGGTCCACCTCACCGGAGACCTGAGCGATCGCTGCGCCGACGGCATTGGCGACGGCGAAGTTCTCCGGTCGGATCACGGGTCCGACTCCGTCGAGGTGCTCTGGCAGGAGGGCTGAACCGCCGCCGACACCGACGACCGGGATCTCCTCCGCCGAGGTGCGCATCGAATCGACGAGGGCCGCGGCTCGGGCGGCGATGTCCGAGAGCGCCGCACGGACCATCGCAGGGTCCAGGCCCCGCACCAGGGAACGGTCGCCGATCTCCGCGCGCCCGGCCGCCACAGCGATGTCTGTTGCCGTGAGCACCGAACCGCCGAACACGAGGGCCTCCTGCGGCAGCCGGTAACCTACGGAATCAGGCCCAACACGAGCGCCTTCGGCGAGGTGCACGCGGCTGCCGCCGCCGATCCCGATCGAGACCACATCCGGCATCCGGAAATTGGTTCGCACACCGGCTACCTCCACTGCCGTATTCGCCTCCCGCGGGAAGCCGGCACGCAGGATGCCGACGTCGCTGGTGGTCCCGCCGATATCGATGACCGCGCAGTCCTTGAGGCCGGACAGCACTGCAGCGCCGCGCATCGAATTGGTCGGTCCGGAGGCGAACGTCGACACGGGGTACTCCTGCACGGTGTCGAGGTCCATGAGAGTGCCGTCGTTCTGTGAGAGGAACAGAGGAGCGGAGATCGAGAACTCCCCGAGGACATCGCGCAGTCCTGAGGCGACCTGAGCGGCCAGCCTGCGGAGCGAGGCATTGATGATCGTCGCATTCTCGCGCTCCAGCAGGCCCACCCGTCCGATGCGGTGCGACAGTGAGATGGGCACGTCCGGGAGTTCCGCGGCGAGGATCTGAGCCGCCTGCTCCTCGAGGTCTGCGTTCACGGGAGAGAATACGGACGTCACCGCCACGCTCTCCACGCCGGCCTCGCCCAGCTCCGATGCCAGCCTCCGCAGCTCGCGTTCGTCCAGCGGCGAGATCTGGCGTCCGTTGAATTCGTGCCCGCCCGGTGCCAGGTGTGCAGTGCCGTGCATGGCGGTGCGCAGGCGCTGCGGCCATTCGACGAACGGCGGCAGTGCTGCGGTTGCAGGCAGACAGAGCCGAATGGCTGCCGTCCTGGCCAGTCGGTCCGCCTCGACGAGGGCATTGATGAAGTGCGTCGTGCCGATCATCACTCCGTCGACCTCCTCGGGTGCGAACGGGTGCTGGCGGAGCAGTTCGGCAAGTGCCGTGCGGATTCCACCGGTCACGTCACCGGTGGTGTGCTTCTTGGTGGCGGCGGCCACCGCATCTCCATTCATGAGGACGGCGTCGGTGTTCGTGCCGCCCACATCGATTCCTATGCGCAATGTGGTCCTTTCGTGAGTGTGACTGCTCGAATCCCTGTCTGTCGCGGTGGGCCATCGCTCTCCGGCGAGTGACGGCAGCGGTGTTTCAGATGGTTCGCGCATGCTCTGCCGTGGCGCTGCGTC
>NZ_JALAHB010000016.1 GCF_022712115.1 Brevibacterium sp.
CTGCCGCAGGCCGCGGACGGACCGCGGCGACACCCCGCGCAGTTCCCGCCGGAGACCGGTGAGGCCGGTCTCGTCGCGCTGTACGCGGACCTCACCGGTGCGCCGCGGGACGCCGGCGGCATGTGGGTGCGCGCGAACATGGTGACGACGCTCGACGGCGAGGTGGTGGGCGGCGACGGCAGATCCGGCTCCATCTCCTCGCCCGCGGACAAGCGCGTCTTCTCCGTCCTGCGCGGGCTGGCCGACGCCGTGGTGGTGGGCGGTGCCACAGCACGGACCGAGCGCTACACCCGGCTGGCACCCAAGGCAGACCACCTGGACCGGCGACGCTCGCGCGGACAGGAGGACGTCCCCGTCCTCGTGCTCGTCTCACGGTCCGGCGATGTCGACCTCGCCCGCCTCGAGGAGGCCGGCAGCTCCCCCGTGCTCGTGCACGCCTCCGCCGCGCACGTGCCTGCCGACCGCGCTGCCGCGATCCGCACCACCCTGGGAGCCGAGGCCCTCGTCCTCCACGCGGGAGAGCCCACGCCTGCGGCCGTCCTCGCCGATCTGCGCGCCCGCGGGCTCCGCGAGATCCTCCACGAGGGCGGGCCGGGCACGCTCGGGCGCTGGGTGGCCGCCGGCTGCATCGACGAGCTCTGCCTCACCGTCTCCCCGGTGCTCGCGGGCCCGCCGGGTGCCGGTGCCCCCCGCTCCGTCCTGGACGACTCCGGACCGGAGCAGCTGCAGCAGGCGGTGCCGCTGAGCATCCTCACGGACGGCTCCACGCTCATCCAGCGCTGGGGGCTGGCGCCCTCACCCTGAGCTTGGCCTCGAGGTAGTTCGCCACATCGTCCTCCCAACGCTCCGGGTCCACGTTCCACTCCTTGGTGTGGGCCGCCGTGTCGTAGTGCGGCATCGTCACGAGGTCCGACCGGACCCGCGCCAGCGAGTGCGAGGGGCCCGAG
Organism: Brevibacterium sp.; assembly: GCF_022712115.1. Taxonomy (GTDB): domain Bacteria; phylum Actinomycetota; class Actinomycetes; order Actinomycetales; family Brevibacteriaceae; genus Brevibacterium; species Brevibacterium salitolerans. Next base: position 948 of record NZ_JALAHB010000016.1, read on the forward strand.
GGCACGAACTCGTCGTCGTCGGAGTGGATGAGGAGCACGGGCCGGTCCAGCTCCGAGGCCCGCGTCACCCAGTCCAGCCGGTCGAGGTCCAGCGGCGTCTCCAGTCCCGTGAAGGGACGCGCCCAGGGCTGCGAGATCATCTGCAGCGTGAGCCGTGCGATGGGGGTGGGCAGGTAGTTCAGCCGGGCCTGGTTGTCCAGCACGTCGTACCAGTCCACCACCGGACCGTCGAGGACGAGGCCGGCGATCCGCTCCCGGTTGCGCCCGCGCGAGGCGGCCTGGAAGACGATCGCCCCGCCCATGGACCAGCCGAACAGCACCACCCGCCGGGCCCCGTGCGCGAGCGCGTGGTCGATGGCGAGGTCCACGTCGATCCACTCCGTGTCGCCCAGGCCGTACCGCGCGGCGGCACTCGTGCGGACCTCGGGATCGTTGCGGTAGGACATGGCGAGGGCGGGCACGCCCAGGGTGTCGAGGACGCGGGCGGCACGGAGCGTCTCCGTGCGGGTGGCGCCCCGGCCGTGGACGAGAATCGCCCAGGTGTCCGCCGGAGCGGCGGCGCGCGTGGGGAGGAACCAGGCAGGGAGATCGCCCACGTCGGAGCGCAGGACCACGTCCTCGTAGGGCACCCCGGTCTGGGCGGGGTGGGTGAAGACGGAGCCGGTCCACTTCCCCCAGCGCGCCCGGCGGAGGTCTCCCGAGGTGACCGATTCGACGCGCCGGGCCACGGTCCGCGAAGCGGGGTCGTACTCGACCACCTCGCCGATCCGCGCGTGGCCGTTCCCGCCGGCGAACATCAGCCCGTAGGTGCCGGGCAGCATGGTGTCCTCCGTGGCCGGCAGCTGCACCGTGAGATCGTCGTCGAATCCGGAGACGTGGAGGATCTCGAGGTCCTCCGGACTGTTCTCCGGCACCACGATCCTGCGGGCGAAGTACACCGCGAGGCCCGAGGAGGCGATGGACACGAGCGCCGCGAGCCCCGCGCCCGCGGCGAGCACCGTGCTCGCCACGCGGACCACCGTGCCGGAGGACGGCCCCTCCCCCGTGCCCGGCCCCTGCGGCGTCCTGCTGCGTCCTGTCCTCGTGCGCGCCACCGCGGCCGACCGTCTCACGCTCATGCCGCAATCCTATGCACCGCAGGCGGGGAGACCGCGGGCGGAACACACGCGCGCCGTGCGTGGTTATCCTGCTGTGACCACTGCGGCGCAGCGGACGCCTGCCGGAGACGGCACGGCGCACCCACTGTGCCGCCACCGCGGACGACGAACGGAGACGGCTCATGGAGCAGGCAGCAGGCGCCGAGCGCACAGAGGCCGAATGGCGGGAGATCCTCTCCCCGGAGGAGTACCACGTGCTGCGCGAGGCCGGCACGGAGCGGCCCTTCTCCGGCGAGTACGAGACGGAGACGCGCACGGGCGTCTACGCCTGCCGCGCATGTGGGGCGGAGCTGTTCCGCTCGCAGGCGAAGTTCGACGCGCACTGCGGCTGGCCGTCGTTCTTCGCCCCTCTGGCGGAGGACCGGGTGCGCTACATCCGGGACTCCTCGATGGGCATGGAGCGCATCGAGGTGCGCTGCGCGGCCTGCGACTCCCACATGGGCCACGTGTTCCGGGGTGAGGGCTTCCCCACCCCCACGGACCTGCGCTACTGCATCAACTCCGTGAGCCTGCGGCTGGTGCCCGAGGACGAGGCGGAGGCCGCCGGGGCGCGCACGGGCAGCGCGGACGCGCAGTGAGGCAGGAGCACGGCGACTGGGTCCTCGCGGACTTCTCCGGCCTGCGCGCCGAGGAGCTCTACGGCATCCTCCAGCTGCGCAGCCGCATCTTCGTGGTCGAGCAGGACTGCGTCTTCCTCGACCTCGACGGCGTGGACACCCTGCCCGGCACGCACCACCTCTTCCTGCCGCAGGCGCCCCGCACGGCGCGCGACTCGCACGGTGCGGAGGCCGGGGTCTCCGTGGAGCCCGCCGCCTACGCCCGCGTCCTCCCCGAGGGCTTCGCCGACGGGCCCGCCGCGCGCCCCGGCGCCCGCAGCGTAGGCCGTGTCGTGACGGACCCGGCCGCGCGGGGCACGGGGCTCGGCCACCGCCTCATGCAGGCGGTCGTGGAGCTCTACGGGCACGCGGACCTCACCCTCAACGCCCAGGCCCATCTAGAGGGCTACTACGGCCGCCACGGGTTCGCGCTCTCCGGACCCGGCTTCACGGAGGACGGGATCCCGCACATTCCCATGCACCGGCCGGGCGCCGAGGACCGGGTGCGGGCGGAGCTCGGCGCCGGGCGGACCGGACTCAGCGCCAGCCGGTGATGATCTCCTGCAGGGTGCGGCGGGGACCGGTGAAGAAGGGGATCTCCTCACGCACGTGCAGACGCGCCTTGGTGTCCCGCAGATCCCGCATGAGATCGACGATCCGGGCGAGCTCCTCGGCCTCGAAGGCCAGCACCCACTCGTAGTCGCCCAGGGCGAACGCGGCCAGCGTGTTGGCCTTCACGTCCTTGTAGTCCGCGGCCGCCATGCCGTGCTCGCGCAGCATGGCCGAGCGCTCCTCCGCGGGCAGCACGTACCACTCGTAGGACCGGACGAACGGGTAGACGCAGATGTAGGCCCCGGCCTCGTCGTCGGTGAGGAACGCGGGCAGGTGCGCCTTGTTGAACTCCGCCGGCCGGTGCACCGCCATCGCCGACCACACCGGCTCCAGCGCCGCTCCCAGCTCCGTCCTGCGGACCGCGGCGTAGGCCGCCTGGATCAGCTCCACGGAGGGCGCGTGCCACCAGAACATGATGTCCGCGTCCGCGCGGAAGGCGGACACGTCGTAGATGCCGCGCACCACGAGCCCCAGCTCCGCGAGCGGGGCCAGTGCCGCGTCGACCTCGGCGGAGAGCGTCTGCCTGTCCGCCGTGCCGAGCTCGCCGGAGACGGCGAACACGGAGTAGGCGACGTAGCGGGTCTCCTGGTTGAGCTTCTCGATCTGCTCCGGAGTGGGAGGTGTGTAGTCGCTCATGCGTGCTCCTTCGTGAGAATGGTGGATGAGAGGTCTGCGAGGACGCGCTGCGCCGTGGCGCGCGCCCGGGAGATGCAGGCGGGTATGCCCACACCCTCGAGGTAGCTGCCGGCGAGCGAGAGGCCGGCGGACGTCGAGGCCGTCAGCGCGGCCGCGAGCTCCGCGTGGCCGGGAGCGTACTGCGGCAGGGCCCGCTCCCAGCGGCGCACCTCCGCGTGGACCACGGCGGCCTCCTGACCGGTGGCCTCCCGCCATTCTGCCAGCGCGGCCTCGATGAGTGCGGCATCGTCGCACTGCTGCCAGGCGGTGTCGCCTAAGCGGCCCACGCTCATCCGCACCACGTGCCGGCCGGCCGGCAGCTCCGCGGCCAGCCACGGCCACTTGTTGGAGGAGAAGGTCGAGGCCTTGACCAGGCTCCCGCGCACCGGCGGCACGAGGTAGCCCGAACCGGACAGCGCATCCGTGCCTGCGTCGTCGAGGACCGCGGTGATGACGGCCGAGGAGGCGTAGCCGATCCCGGACAGGAGCTCCGCCGTCCGCGGATCCGCCTCCCGGAGGAGGCCTGCGGCCGCCCAGGCCGGCACCGCCAGCACCACGTGGTCGTACTGCTCCCAGCCGGCCTGCGTCCGCACCGCCGGGCGCGCCTCCCCGGAGGGCCTGCCTGCGCGGATCTCCCGCACCCCTGTGCCTGTTCTGATGCAGGCGCCGAGGGCGGTCAGCCGGTCCGCGAGGGCCGGGATGAGACCGCTGATGCCGCCGCGCAGCGAGCAGAACACCGGCGGCTGGCCGTTCCCGCCCGAGGCCCCGGGAATGCTCGCGCCCTGCGTCTGCGCCCGGGACGCGAGCACCTCCCGGACCGTCTCCAGCACCGGGGTGCCCTGCTGCGCGGCCGGGAGGAGGGCGGGCACGGTGGCGGCCAGCGAGAGCTCGCGGCACCGGCCCGCGTAGACCCCGCCGATGAGCGGATCGATCAGCGTGTCCACGACCTCGTCGCCGAGCCGGGAGGCCAGGAAGCCGCCGCAGGACACGTCCCCGTCCTGCGGCGGCGTGAGCGTCTCCTCAGCGACTCTCGCCACGCCCTCGGGGCTGAGGACCTCCGCGAGTGCGCGCGGATCGCCGGGCACGCCCATGAGCGTGCCCCGCGGGATCGCACGCAGGCCGTGGTCGGTGAGGATGCGCGAGCCGTGCGCCGTGGACGGGTGCACCGGCGTCAGTCCCAGCTCCTCCATGAGCTCCCGGGTCTCCGGGCGGCGGTGCAGCGAGGCCTCGGCGCCCTCGTCCGCTCCGCCGGGCAGCAGCCCGCCCAGCTCCGTGCGGGACAGGCATCCGCCCAGCCGCGGTGTGGACTCGTAGACGGTCACCTGCACACCTGCCGGGGCCAGTCCCTGCGATGCGGAGTCCTGCGACGCGGAATCCCGTGCGGTGAGCAGGCGCAGCGCGGTGGTGAGGCCGGAGATCCCGCCGCCCACGACGGCGACGGACGGCACGTGCTCCGGGGAGTCTGCGGTGCGGTCCACGGTGATCAGCGGCCTCCCAGGATCTCTGCCGAGACGCGGTGGACTTCCTCGACGATCCTGCCGGGCACCTCGGGATCCGTCGTGGGCAGCACGCCGTGGCCCAGGTTGAAGACGTAGCCGCCGGGATGCTCCAGTCCCGCCCGCACGATCTGCTCCACCCGCGGGCGCAGCACCTCCCAGGGGGCGAACAGCATCGCCGGGTCCAGGTTGCCCTGCAGCGCCTGTCCCGTCTGCACCCGGGAGGAGGCGTCCGCGAGATCGACCCGGAAGTCCACGCCCATGACGTCCGAACCGGCCTCCGACATGGGAGCCAGGAGCTCCCCGGTCTGCACGCCGAAGTGGAAGGAGGGCACCGCGAGGTCCGCGAGGTCCGCGAAGACCTGCGAGGAGTGCGGGAGGACGGAGGCCCGGTAGTCCTGCGGCGAGAGGTATCCGGCCCAGGAGTCGAAGAGCTGGAAGGCCTGCGCGCCGGCCTCCAGCTGCACGCGGAGGAAGGCCGAGGAGATCGCGCCCAGCCGGGAGAGCAGGTCCGAGAACAGCTGGGGGTCCCCCAGCATCATCGCCTTGGTCCGCTCGTGGTTGCGGCTGGGGCCGCCCTCGATGAGATAGCTCGCGAGCGTGAACGGGGCCCCGGCGAAGCCGATGAGCGCGGTGTCCGGGTGCTGCGCGTCGAGCTCCGCGCGGATGGCGCTCACGGATTCCGCGATGTCCGCGAGCTCCGCCGGGTCGAGCTCTGCCAGCCTGTCGAGGTCCGCGCGGCTGCGCACCGGGTGCGCGATGACCGGGCCCACGCCGGCCTGGATCTCCACGTCCACCCCGGCCGCCTGGAGGGGCACGACGATGTCGGAGAAGAAGATCGCCGCGTCCACCCCGTGCCGGCGGACCGGCTGCAGGGTGATCTCCGTGACGAGCTCTGGGGTGCGGCAGGCCTGGAGCATGGTGGTGCCGGAGCGCAGGCTGCGGTACTCCGGCAGCGAGCGCCCCGCCTGGCGCATGAACCACACCGGGGTGCGGGAGACGGGCTGGGAACGGGCCGCGGAGACGAGAGTGGGCTGCATGGGCATCAGTCTCTCAGACCGCACGGACACCGCCGACCGCACCCGCCTCCGCGGGATCCCGGATCTCGCCAGACGGAAGCGGTCCGCTCACTCCAGCGCCGAGTCCGTGCCCAGGCCGTGGAAGGTCCGGTCGCGGTAGACCATCCCCGTGCCGGGCTCGCCCCGACGCACCTCGGTGATCTCCGCGATGACGACCACGGCCTCGCCCAGCTCCACCGTCCGCGTCACATGGCCGATCAGCACGGCCGCGGCGTCCGCGAGCACCGGCGTCCCGTCCTCGAGGCGGTCCCAGTTCTGCTCGGGCGTGAACCGGGGCGCGCCGCGCGTGGCGAAGTCGCGGGCGAGGCGGACGTGCCCGGCGTGGACGAGGTTGACGCTGAGCCGGTCCGCCTCCAGCACGGCGACGGCGGACCGGGAGGTGCGCATGAGTGAGAAGAGCACCGTGGTGGGCGTGACCGAGACGCTCGCGACGGAGGAGGCCGTCATCCCCACCGGACCCTCGGCGCCTGTCGCCGCGATGATCGCGATGCCGCCCGGGTGGTGCCGGAAGGCCTCGCGGAAGTCCTCGCTGAGCTTCTCCTCTGTCACGTCCTGCATGGGTGCCGTCTCTCCGTTCCGATGTGAGCGGTGCACGTCTGTGCCCTCGCCACCGTGCAGAAGGCACATGCGTCCGGTTCTATTCCCGTCCCGGATTCGGCGGATTCCGGCCGCGCCCGGCGTGGGTCCGCCACGGCAGGAGCCCGAGGTCCTACGGTGGGTGGCGTGGCTGCACTGACCCCCATCCATCCGACGCCCGAGGCGTTCGCACGCGTCCGCGCCGTGCTCGATGCGGCCGCGGACGTCCCCCACGTGACGGTGTCCGCCATCCGCGCTCCGGACGGGCTCGCGCCGTTCGCCGTGGCGGTGGGCGCCGAGGTCCATGCCGACGCGGCCTTCCAGCGCGTGACCGGCGAGGAGATCGACGAGCTCGCGACCGGCAGGATCGTGGTCCTGCACGACCCCTCCGCACCGGCGGAATGGCGGGGCGAGTTCCGCATCGTCTCCTACGTGCGCGCCGAGCTGGAGCACGAGATGGGCGGCGAGGCCATGCTGGGCGCGGTCGCCTGGTCCTGGCTCAGGGACGCGCTGGAGGCGCAGGACTGCGAGGTGCGCGAGGCCGGCGGCACCACCACCAAGGTGATGTCGGAGAGCTTCGGCACCCTCTCGGCCCGCCCCACCACGATCGACCTCGAGATGCGCTCCTCCTGGACCCCCGTGCTCGGCGAGCCCGAGGACATCGCCCGCCACTTCGACGCCTGGATCGACCTCCTCACCACCGTCGCCGGCCTGCCGCCCCTCCAGGGCCTGCGCGGCTACGGCCACTGTAAGCTACCTGGGATGCACAGGAGCACAGCCGGCCGA
>NZ_JALAHB010000189.1 GCF_022712115.1 Brevibacterium sp.
CCGCCGCAGACCCCGCCTCACAGCTGGCCGCCGCGAGCGCCGAGTACGAACGCCTGGCCGCGGCCGGGCTCTCCCTCGACATCACCCGCGGCAAGCCCTCGGCCGCGCAGCTCGATCTCTCCGACGGCCTGCTCAGCTGCGTCGACGGTGAGAGCTTCCGTGCGGCGGACGGCACGGACACCCGCAACTACGGCGGAGCCGCGGGCCTGCGCGAGCTGCGGGAGATCTTCGCCCCGCTGCTGCAGGCGCCCGTGGACCAGCTCCTCGCTCAGGGCAACTCCTCGCTCACGCTCATGAAGGACGCGCTCACGTTCGCCCTGCTCCACGGGCGGCCGGACTCGCCCGCACCCTGGGCCGCCGAGGCCGGCCGCACCGGCGCGCCTCCCCGATTCCTGTGCCCGGTCCCCGGCTACGATCGGCACTTCGGCCTCGCGGAGGCTCTCGGGTTCGAGCTGGTGCCCGTGTCCGCGGACGCCGAGGGTCCGGACCCGGAGCAGGTGGCGGCACTCACAGCGGAGGATCCGAGCATCAAGGGCATCTGGCTCGTGCCGGTGCACTCCAACCCCACGGGGGTGTCGATCTCACCCGCACGCGCGCGCACGCTGCTGGCACTGGAGACGGCCGCACCGGACTTCACCGTGATGTGGGACAACGCCTACGCCCTCCACCACCTGCGCGAGCCGCACCCGGAGCCGGTGGACGTCCTCGCCCTCGCCGCTGAGGCCGGTCGCCCCGACAGGGTGCTCACCTTCGCCTCCACCTCCAAGATCACCCACGCCGGTGCCGGCGTGGCCTTCTTCGCCGCCTCGCCGACCATGACGGACTGGTTCCTCACCCACACCGGCGCCGGTTCGATCGGACCGGACAAGGTCAATCAGCTGCGCCACGCACGGTTCTTCGGCTCCAGCGAGGGCGTGCTCGCGCACATGCGACGTCATGCCGCCCTGCTCGCCCCCAAGTTCGCGGCGGTGGACGCGGTCTTCTCCCGCGTGCTGGGACCCGAGGACCTGGCCGCCTGGACGAATCCCGGCGGCGGCTACTTCATCACCCTCGCCGTCTCCCCCGGCACCGCGTCCCGCGTCGTCAAGCTCGCCGGGGAGGCCGGGGTCAAGCTCACTCCCGCGGGGGCCACGCATCCGTACGGCCTGGACCCGGATGACGCGATCATCCGCATCGCCCCGTCGATGCCGCCGCTGGAGGAGGTCGAGACAGCCGCAGAGGTGGTGGCCGCCTGCGTGCGGCTGGCGACTCTCGAAGCGCGGGCCTCGGGCGTCTGAGGCCCTGCGCGGCCGCCCTGTGACTTCCGCGTCATCTGGTTGAAATCTGGACCACCTGCGGCCTAGGCTCGCCCGGTGACTTCGTCGACCTCCGCCGCAGCGGCACAGCGCAGCAGCCGCAACCCCTTCGCCCTCGTCGCCCGGATCCCGTTCGGCTGGCAGGTCCTCGCGGGCCTCGTGCTCGGCGTGGTGCTGGGCCTCGTGGCCGCCTCGCTCGGCGAGGTCCCCGGTGCAGGCGAGGACGGCGGGCCCGGACCCAACGGCCTCACGCTCACGCTGGAGACGATCGGCTCGATCTTCGTGACGCTGCTCAAGGCGCTCGTCCCCCCGCTCATCTTCCTCGCGATCGTGAGCTCCATCGCGAACCTGCGGCAGGTGACGAACGCGGCCCGGCTCGCGTGGAAGACGCTGCTGTGGTTCGCGCTCACCTCGCTCATCGCCGTCGTCATCGGGATCGCACTGGGCCTCCTCACCAGCCCCGGCTCGCGCACCGGGGTGGACGCCTCGGCCGCAGAGGCCTCGCAGACGCAGGGCGGCTGGCTGGACTTCCTCGTGGGGCTCGTGCCCGCGAACTTCATCGGGCTCGAGGGCTCGGCCGGCGACGACGGCACCCTTGCCCTGAGCTTCAACGCCCTGCAGATCCTCGTCATCTCCATCGCCGTGGGCATCGCCGTGCTCAGCGTCGGGGAGAAGGCGGACCCGTTCCTGCGCTTCACCTCGTCCGCACTGGCGATCGTCCAGAAGCTCCTGTGGTGGGTCATCCGGCTCGCGCCCATCGGCACGGTGGGCCTCCTGGGCAATGCCGTGGCGAGCTACGGCTGGACGGCCATCGGCCAGCTGGGCGTCTTCACGGCGGACGTCTACATCGGCATGCTCGTCGTGGCGCTGGTCGTCTACCCCGTGCTCCTGCGCGTCTCCGGGCTCTCAGTCCGCTCCTTCCTCCGCGGCGTGTGGCCGGCGACGTCGCTGGGGTTCGTCTCCCGCAGCTCCCTGGGCACCATGCCGATGACGCAGACGGTGACCGAGCGCATGGGTGTGCCGGCGCACTACGCCTCGTTCGCAGTGCCGCTGGGCGCGACCACCAAGATGGACGGCTGCGCGGCGATCTACCCTTCGCTCGCGGCGATCTTCGTGGCGAACTTCTACGGCGTGCAGCTCACGTTCACGGACTATCTGCTCATCGTGCTGGTGTGCGTGCTCGGTTCTGCGGCCACCGCCGGCATGACGGGGGCGACCGTCATGCTCACCCTCACCCTCTCCACGCTGGGCCTCCCCCTCGAGGGTGTGGGCCTGCTGCTGGCGATCGACCCGATCCTCGACATGGGCCGGACGGCGCTCAATGTCACCGGGCAGTCGCTCGTCGCGGTGATCGTAGCAGCGCGCGAGAAGATCCTCGACCGCGAGGCCTATGCGGCGGCGGCGCAGCGCGCCTTCGCTGAGGAGACGCCCGGGCGCTGAGCGGAGGGCGCCCGGCCGCGCCGAGGTACCGTGGTTTCATGGACGACGATCACGCGCGGACCCACCTCGTCCGGATGTTCCCCGACTACGCCGACTCCGTGCTCTGGCTGGACGGGCCGGTCGACTACGGCGAGTCCGGCCTCTCGGAACAGCTCGTGGCGGATCTGCGGGAGTGGGAGGAGGCCTGCTATGCCTCACCCACCCGGCGCGACGTGCAGCAGACGCAGAGCCTGGCCCGCCGGGTCGCGGCGGAGCTCGGATCGCGGTTCGCGGTCGAGTACGACGCCGCGGAGGACACGGACGACGTGCGCCGCGTCTCGTCGGCCCGACCTGCACTGAACGTCGAGGCGGAGGCCGCATTCCTCGCCCGGGCCGAGGACGCGGTCCGGGCTCAGGAACGACTGACCGCACTCAAGGACGAACCAGGGGACGGTACGGGCTGGTCCGCCGTCGCTCCGCTCACCGGCGCGGAGTACCGGCCGCGGAAATGAGCAGCGGCCCGGGGCATCCACGATGTCCCGGGCCGCTCGTGAGCCGCCGTCACCGGCGGCTCCGCTCGGTTCAGCTCACTTCTTCGCGTAGTCGTAGAAGCCCCGGCCGGACTTCACGCCCAGCAGGCCTGCATCCACCATGCGGGAGAGGAGCACCGGCGGCTTCGAGGCGGGATCGCCCGTCTCCTCGTAGATGCTCTGCCCCACGAAGAGGCAGGTGTCCAGGCCCACGCGGTCCGCCAGCGCGATCGGCCCCATCGGATGCGCGCAGCCGTTGACCATGCCGAGGTCCACGTCCTCCTTGCTCGCCTGCCCGGACTCCACCATGCGGATGGCGGAGAACAGGAAGGGGATGAGCAGGGCGTTGACCACGAAGCCCGGGCGGTCCTGCGCCCGGATCGTCACCTTGCCCAGCACCTCCTTCGCGAACGCCTCGATCGTGTCCACCACGGCGGGATCGGTGAGTGCGGAGACCACGAGCTCCACGAGCGGCTGCACCGGCGCCGGATTGAAGAAGTGGATGCCCAGCACCCGCTCCGGCCGGTTCGTGGACTGTGCGAAGCGCACGATCGGCATCGACGAGGTGTTCGAGGCGAGGATCGCCTCCTCGTCCTTCACGATGGCGTCGAGCTCCGCGAAGATCACCTTCTTGATCTCCTCGTTCTCGCTCGCCGCCTCGATGACGAGCTGGCAGTCCGCGAGGTCAGCGAGCTCCGTCGTGAAGGTGAGACGCGACAGCGCCGCGTCACGGTCCTCGGCGGTGATCTTGCCGCGTTCGGCACCGCGGTCCAGGCTCTTCGTGATGCGGGTCCGGCCCGCCTCCACGGCCTCCGTGCTGATGTCGCGCACGACCACGCTGAGGCCGGCACGGGCGAGGACCTCGGCGATGCCGGATCCCATGAGTCCGGAGCCCACGACTCCGGCGCGTTCGATCATCATGTGCGTATCCCTCTCGTCTTCCCTCAGGCCGCTCAGAACCAGTCGGCCTGGCGGATGGCCCGCAGCGCCTCCCGGCGCCGCTCCTTGGGCAGCTTCTCGACGTACACGGTGCCGTCGAGGTGGTCCGTCTCGTGCTGGAGCATCTGGGCGAACACGCCCTCACCCTCGACACGAATCTCCTCGCCGCGCACGTCCTGACCCGTGACCGCCGCGTACTCCCACCGGGGCATGGGGAACCACAGGCCGGGGACGGACAGGCAGCCCTCGTCGATGTCCCGGAGCTCTCCCCCGGTCTCCACGACGACCGGGTTGACCACGTGGCCCACCCGCCCGTCCAGGTGGTAGGCGAAGATCCTGCGCGACACGCCGATCTGCGGCGCCGCCACCGCCGCCCGTCCCTCCGGGGCGGCGGTGGCGGCGAGGTCGTCCACGAGCGCGGCCAGCGCGGCGTCGAACTCCGTGACCGGCGTGCAGACGGTGCGCAGCACCGGATCGCCGTAGCGGCGGATGGACCTCTCAGGCATCGATGACCGCGACCAGGTCGCCGCCCTCCAGCTGCTGCACCGGTCCGATCGCCAGCCGGGCGACCGTGCCGTCGATCTGGGCGGTGATGGAGGCTTCCATCTTCATCGCTTCGATCGTCGCGACGGTCTGGCCGGCCTTGACGGCATCGCCCACGGCCACCTGGAGGGTGACGACGCCGGCGAACGGGCTGGCCACGTGGCCGGGGTTGTCCGCATCCGCCTTCTCCGCGGTGGCGACGTCGACCTTGACGGACCGGTCGCGCACGGAGATGGGACGCAGCTGCCCGTTGAGCGTGCACATGATGGTGCGCATGCCGCGCTCGTCCGCCGGGCCTGCCGCCTGGATGCCCAGGAGCAGCGACTTGCCCTTGTCGATCTGCACCGAGTGCTCCTCGCCCTCCTCCATGCCGTAGAGGTAGAGCTGCGTGTCCAGGACGGAGAGGTCCCCGTAGGACTCCCGCATCCGCGTGAACTCCTTGGTGGGCTGCGGGAACAGGAGCCGGTTGAGCGTCTCCTGACGCTCGCGGCCGGACTTCTCCAGCAGCGCGGCGTCCGCGGGATCGAGGTCCGCCTCGGGTGCCTTGTGCGTGCGGCCCGCCAGTGCCTTGGTGCGGAACGGCTCCGGCCAGCCGCCCGGGGGGTCGCCCAGGTCACCGGAGAGGAAGCCGACGACGGAGTCCGGGACGTCGAAGCGCTCCGGGTGCTCCTCGAACTCCGCGGGATCCGCGCCCACGGCCACGAGATGCAGGGCCAGATCGCCCACGACCTTGGACGACGGCGTGACCTTCACGAGGTGGCCAAGGAGGCGGTCCGCGGCCTCGTACATGGCCTCGATCTCCTCGAACTTCTCCCCCAGGCCCAGCGCGACGGCCTGCTGCCGGAGGTTGGAGAGCTGCCCGCCCGGGATCTCGTGACGGTACACGCGGCCCGTGGGGCCCGGCAGACCGGACTCGAAGGGCTTGTAGACGTTGCGAACGGCCTCCCAGTACGGCTCGAGGTCCGAGACGGCGGAGAGGCTGAGCCCCGTGTCGCGGTCCGTGTGCTCCAGTGCCGCCACGAGTGCGGACAGGGAGGGCTGGCTCGTGGTGCCGGACATCGCCGCACTCGCCGCGTCCACGGCGTCAGCTCCCGCAGCCGAGGCCGCCATGAGCGTGGCGAGCTGACCGCCGGCAGTGTCATGGGTGTGGACGTGAACGGGCAGGTCGAAGTTCTCGCGCAGCGCCGTGACGAGCTTGGCCGCGGCCGCCGGGCGCAGCAGGCCCGCCATGTCCTTGATGGCCAGCACGTGGGCGCCGGCGGAGACGATCTGCTCGGCAAGCCGGAGGTAGTAGTCGAGGGTGTAGAGCTCCTCCGCCGGGTTGAGGAGGTCCGAGGTGTAGCACAGGGCCACCTCCGCGACCGCGCTGCCGGTCCCGCGGACGGCCTCGATCGCCGGGCGCATCTGGGAGACGTCGTTGAGAGCGTCGAAGATGCGGAAGATGTCGATGCCGGACTCCGCCGCCTCCGCCACGAATGCGTCCGTCACCTGCGTGGGGTACGGCGTGTAGCCCACGGTGTTGCGGCCGCGCAGCAGCATCTGCAGGTTGATGTTGGGGATCGCGGCGCGCAGCTTCTCCAGCCGCTCCCACGGGTCCTCGCCCAGGAAGCGCAGCGCCACGTCGTAGGTGGCGCCGCCCCAGGCCTCCACACTCAGCAGCTCCGGGGTGAGGCGGGAGATGTGCTCCGCCGGTGCGAGCAGGTCCCGCGTCCGCACGCGCGTGGCGAGCAGGGACTGGTGCGCGTCGCGGAACGTCGTGTCCGTGACGGCGAGGGCCGTCTGCGCGCGCAGGGCCTTCGCCCAGCCCTCCGGGCCGAGCTCCTGCAGCTTCTGCCGGGAGCCGGCCGGGGCCTCGGGCACCCCGCTCAGCGAGGGCAGCTTGACCGCGGGGTCGATGCTCAGCGGCGCCGAGCCGTGGGGCCGGTTGACCGTCACGTCCGCGAGGTAGTCGAGGATCTTGGAGCCGCGGTCCGCGCCGGAGCGCGCGTCCAGCAGCGCCGGGTGGTCGTCGATGAAGGTGGTGGCGAGGTCTCCCGCGCGGAACTGCGGCTCGTCGAGGACGGCCTTGAGGAAGCCGATGTTCGAGGCCACTCCGCGGATCCGGAACTCCGCCAGGGCGCGGCGGGCGCGGTCGACCGCCTGCTCGAAGGTGCGGCCGCGGGTGGTGCACTTCACCAGCATGGAGTCGAAGTGCGCGGAGACCTCCGCCCCCGCGTAGGCGGTGCCGCCGTCCAGGCGCACGCCCGCGCCCCCCGCGGAGCGGTAGGCGGTGATGGTGCCGGTGTCCGGGCGGAACGAGTTCGCCGGGTCCTCGGTCGTAATGCGGCACTGGAGCGCCGCGCCCTTGATCCGGACCTCCTCCTGGGAGAGGCCGGCCTCCTCGAGCGAGAGGCCCGAGGCGATGAGGAGCTGGGACTGGACGAGGTCCACGTCCGTGATCTCCTCCGTCACGGTGTGCTCGACCTGGATGCGCGGGTTCATCTCGATGAAGGCGTGCTTGCCGGCGCGGGGGCCGTCCGTCTCGAGCAGGAACTCGACGGTGCCCGCGTTCTGGTAGCCGATCTCCTTCGCGAAGCGCAGCGCATCGCTGCGCAGGGCCTCGGCCACGGCCGGATCCAGGTTGGGGGCCGGTGCGATCTCCACGACCTTCTGGTGGCGGCGCTGGATGGAGCAGTCGCGCTCGAACAGGTGGATCATATTCGAGTCGTTGTCCGCGAGCACCTGCACCTCGATGTGGCGCGGGCGCTGGACGGCCTGCTCGATGAAGACGGTGGGATCGCCGAACGCGCCCTCCGCCTCGCGCATCGCGGCCTTGAGCGCCTCGACGAGCGCGTCCGCGTCGTCCACGCGGCGCATGCCGCGGCCGCCGCCGCCGGCGACGGCCTTGACGAAGCGCGGGTACTCCATCTCCGCGGCCTGGGCCAGCAGCTCGTCGATGCCCGCCGACGGACGGGGGGAGGCGAGGGTGGGGACGCCGGCGCGGCGCGCGGCGTCGAGGGCCTGGACCTTGTTGCCGGCCATCTCGAGGACGTCCGCCTGGGGGCCCACGAAGGTGATGCCGGCCTCGGCGCAGGCACGGGCCAGCTCCGGGTTCTCGGACAGGAAGCCGTAGCCGGGATAGACCGCGTCCGCTCCCGACTCCCGGGCGACCCGCATGATCTCGCCGACGTCGAGGTACGCACGCACCGGGTGGCCGACGGCGCCGATCTGGTAGGCCTCGTCCGCCTTCAGGCGATGTTCGGAATTGCGGTCCTCGTAGGGGAACACCGCAACGGTCTCCGCACCCAGCTCATAGGCTGCGCGGAATGCGCGGACCGCGATCTCACCGCGGTTGGCGACTAGCACCTTTCGGAACATTCGAACTCGTTTCTCTCCGGTCGCCGCGCGGTCGCACGGCGCACTTCAGCGGAACAGGACCACTGTACAAGTGGGCTGGGACACTCACTGTGCCGGGGTCCACAGACCGGGGGACGCCCGTGTCGGCTCCCGCCCGAGCCCCTGTGTCCGCGGCCTCCGCTAGGGTTCCGGCCATGCGGATCCTCCACACCTCCGACTGGCACCTCGGCCGGCGCATCCACGGCTTCGACGTCGGTGACGCGCACGCCCGCTTCCTCGACTGGCTCGTCCCCCTGGTGGCGGAGCGCGGGATCGACGCCGTCCTCGTCTCCGGCGACGTGTACGACCGGGCGATCCCCCATCCGGACGCCCTGGACCTGTGGGACCGCGCGACGGCTGAGCTGCTGGCGACGGGCACCCGGCTCATCGCCACGAGCGGCAACCACGACTCCTTCATCCGGCTCGGGGTGGGGCGCCGTCAGCTGGAGGCCGCCGGACTCCACCTGCGCACCCGGCTGAGCGACATCGACCGCCCCGTGCGGCTGGGCTACGACGGCCGCATGCTGTCCCCGGACGATCCCGCACCGGGGGTGTCCGTCCACGGCATCCCCTATCTCGAGCCCGCGCTCGTGTGGGAGCGCATGGGCGCGCCTGCGCGCACGCACACAGCGGTGCTCGGCGCGGCCATGGACCGGATCCGCGCCGTGCACGCGGAGCGCGAGGCCGCCGGCCTTCCCGCGGATCGCAGGGTCGTCCTCGCCCACGCCTTCGTCACGGGCTCCGTGTCCAGCGAGTCGGAGCGGGACATCTCCGTGGGCGGGGTGGGTGCGGCACCGCTGGCCGTCTTCGCGGACTGCGACTACGCGGCGCTGGGCCACGTCCACCGTCCGCAGGACCTCGCACCCGGGGTGCGCTACTCGGGCTCCCCGCTGCCGTTCTCCTTCGGCGAGAGCGGGCAGACCAAACGGGTGCTGGAGGTCGAGTTCTCCGGCCCGGACCGGGAGCCGGCCGTCATGGAGCACCCGATCCCGGAGTTCGTGCGGCTGCGCACGCTCACGGGTCCGCTCGAAGCCGTCCTGGGCGAGGCCGCCGGACACCAGGACGCGCTGGTGAGCGCGGAGCTCACGGACGCCCGGCGGGTCCCGGGCGCGCTGGAGCGCCTGCGCCGGGCCTTCCCCGGATTCGTCCGCATGACGTGGAAGGGTCTGTCCGAGCCGGCCGCGCCGCGCCCTGCCCTCACCGCGGCCGCGGCTGCCCGCCGGACGGACCGGCAGGTCTTCGAGGAGTTCCACCGCGCGCAGCGGGGCGCGGCGGCGCCGGCGCACGCGGTAGAGCGCTTCGAGTCCGCACTCGTGACCGTCCTCAGCCAGTCCGAGACCGCGGCCGGCGCACGGGGGCGCGGATGAGACCCCACATTCTCGAGATCGAGGGATTCGGCCCCTTCTCCGATCTGCAGCGCATCGACTTCGACGCCGCGGGAGAGGACGGGATCTTCCTCATCGCCGGCCCCACGGGAGCGGGGAAGACCACGCTCCTCGACGCCCTCTGCTTCGCCCTCTACAACACCGTCCCCGGAGCCCGCGGAGCCGCCCGGGAGCTCCGCTCCGCGCTGGCGCCGCCGCACACGCCCACCCGCGTCCGGCTGGAGTTCTCCGTGCGCGGCAGGCGGTTCCGGGTCGAGCGTTCGCCGCAGTACGCGCGTCCCCGCAAGCGGGGCACGGGGACCACCGTGCAGGCCCACAGGGTGGCGCTGAGCGAACGGGTCGACGGCGAGTGGAACGGGATCGGCCGCACGGCGCAGGAGGTGCAGTCGTTCCTGCAGGATCTCCTCGGCCTCACCGGTGAGCAGTTCACCAAGCTCATCCTGCTCCCCCAGGGCGAGTTCGCGGCCTTCCTCCACGCCGACCCCGGCGAGCGGGAGGGGATCCTCACCCGTCTCTTCGCCACCGAGCACTTCGCGGAGGTGGAGAAGGCCCTCGCCGCCCGCGCCACCGAGGCCCGCCGCCACACCCAGACCGCCGAGGAGAGACGCCGGTTCCAGATGGAGCGCGCCTCCCGCACCTCCTGGGAGGAGCTGCCCCTCCCCCGTGCGGGAGCCGCGGAGCTCACGGACCTGCTCGCCCACCTCGGCACGGCCGCCGTCGTCGCACGGGAGGCCTGCGAGGTCCGCGCCCACAGCGCCGCACTCGCGCAGGAGCTGGCGGACCGGACCTCCGAGGACGCCGCGGCTCTGCGGCAGCGTGCCGAGGACCGCACCGCCCTCCGGGAGCTCGAGGACGCCCGCAGGGAGTGGGAGGCGGGCGAGAATGCGCGGAGGGAGACCGCGCAGCAGCTGCGGCGCGCCCGGGCAGCCGCGCCCCTGCTCCGCCTCCGAGACGAGGCCCGCAGCGCCGGGCGCCTCGCGGAGACCGCCGGTGCGCAACGCGAGCGGGCGCGCCGCAGGCTCGCGGACGCGCTGCCGGAGGACCGCTCTCCCGAGTCCGTCACCGCCGAGGCTCTCACCCGTGCGCGCTCCGCCCTCACGGAGGCCCACACACGCATGGAGCGCACCGCCGCGCTCTCCGCCGCCGCAGCGCGGGCGGAGGCCGCGGCGGAGCAGGCACAGGCGGAGCATGCGGCGGCACAGACCGCCCTCCGGACGGCGGAGGAGGAGCTCGCCGCCTCTCGCAGCGCGCTCGAGGACGCCGAGAGCGGGATCGAGGCGACCGAGTCCGCCCCGGAGCGGACGGAGACGCTGCGCGGGCAGCGGGAGGCGCTCCGCGCGGCAGCTGAGGCCGCGGCGGAGAAGGAGGTCGCGCAGCAGGAGTACGCGACGGCCGCCGCGGAGGCCGAGGAGGCCGCCTCCGCGCTCGTGCACCTGCGCCGGGAGATCCGGCTCAGCCTGGCCGGCCGGCTCGCACAGACGCTCATCGACGACGAGGAGTGCCCCGTCTGCGGCAGCCGCGCGCACCCGGCGCCGGCGCAGCTGCCGCCCCGCTCCCCCTCCGCGGAGCAGGAGGAGGCCGCCGAGGCCGCCGAGCGGGGCGCGCGGGAGCGCCTCGCCGCCGCTCGCACCCGCTTCGAGGCGGCCGAGACCGCACTGGCCGCCCGGCAGGAGAAGGCCTCCGCGCTCGATCCGGACGCCCTGGAGCGCGAATGGGCCGAGGTCCGGGCGGAGATGTCGAGGCGGGAGGAGCTGCTCGAGGCGCGGCGCGTCCTGCGGACACGGGTGAAGGAGTGCGCCGCCCGAGCCGAGGCCCTCCGCACCGCTCACACGCGGACGGAGGCCGCACACGCCTCCGCCCGCACGGCGGCCGCGGAGGCCCGCGCGCGGGCGGACCAGGCCTCGGAGGCCCCGGAGGAGACGCCGGAGAGCCTCACGGACCTGGGGATGGAGATGCCGCGGACCGCGGAGGCCGCCGCCCGGCTCCTGCGCGTCCTCGACGATCTGGAGGCCCTGCACCGGGCCTGGACGGAGGCGGAGGAGTCCGCGCGAACGGCGGAGCGGGAGCGCTCGCTCAGGCGGAGGGACCTCGCTGAGGCGCTCGGGGACTCGCCTTTCGCGGACGAGGAGGATCTCGCCGCTGCCGCCGCTCTCCCGCTCTCCCGGCTGGAGGCGGACGTGACACAGGCACAGACGAACGCCGCCCGGCTGCAGGACCGCGCGGCGTCGCCACAGGTGCGGCGCGCGCTCGAGGACCCGCTCGGCGACGAGGAGCTCGCCGCGCGGGCGGCCGCCGCGGCCTCGACAGCACAGGACTGGCGGGAGCGAGCGGAGGAGGCCCGGAACCTCGCCGCGATCGCCGGTTCCGCCGCCGGGCAGGCCCGGGCCTCGCGCCGGGAGGCGGAGGCCGCGCGCGGCGACGAGGAGGCGCAGCTGCGGGAGTGGCTCGCGGACATCGACCTCGCGGAGCTCGTCCAGGGCACCAGCCGGGACGCCGCCCAGCGCATGTCCCTGTCGTCGTTCGCACTCACCGCCGCATTCGCCGAGGTCGCGGCCCAGGCCTCGGAGCGGCTGCTGGCGATGACCGCGGGCAGGTACCGCCTCGAGCACGCACTCGCCCAGGGGCCCCGGGAGAAGCGCGCCGGGCTGGGGCTGCGGGTCGTCGACACCTTCACGGACGAATCGCGCGATCCCCGCACCCTCTCCGGCGGTGAGAGCTTCATGGCCGCCCTCGCACTGGCCCTCGGCCTTGCGGACACGGTCCGCGCCTCGAGTGCGGGCGCGGAGATGGAGACGCTGTTCCTCGACGAGGGATTCGGCACACTGGACCCCGACGCGCTCGCGGACGTGCTGGCCGTGCTGGACGGCCTGCGCAGCGGCGGACGGACGATCGGCATCATCTCGCACGTGAGCGAGCTCCGTCAGACGCTGCCGACCCGCCTCCTCGTGACCCCGGGACCGGGCGGATCCGTCGTCACGGCACGGTAGGAGGCAGACACAGCGCACCTCGTCCACGGAATGGGCCTCCTCATCCGCTACGGTAGATGCCGTGCTCGTCATCAGTGTCTCCAGCCTCAAGGGAGGCGTCGGGAAGACTTCGGTCGCGCTCGGCCTCGCCTCCGCCGCGTACAACCGCGGCCTGCCCACCCTCGTCGTCGACATGGACCCGCAGGCGGATGCCTCGACGGGCCTTGACGTGCCGGTGACGACGCCGCTCGACGTCGCAGACGTGCTGGCCGCGCCCAAGACGAAGATCATCACCCAGGCGATCGTGCCCTCGGGCTGGTCCGGGGACGCCAAGGGCGCCCTCGACGTCATCCCGGGCAGCCCCCGCGCGGCGGAGTTCGACAGGCCGACGCTCTCCGAGCGCTACCTGCGCAGGCTCAGCGAGGCACTCACCGCGATCGCCGACGACTACCGCGTGGTGATCATCGACTGCCCGCCCTCCATGAACGGCCTCACCCGTGCCGCCTGGATGGCGAGCCAGCGGGTGGCCGTCGTGACGGAGCCCGGTCTGTTCTCTGTGGCCGCCGCGGACCGTGCGCTGCGGGCGATCGCGGAGCTGCGCCGGCGCGGGGCGCCGGACCTCCAGCCGCTGGGCATCGTGCCCAACCGCGTGCGCACCAAGTCCCGCGAGCACGAGTACCGCATCGAGGAGATGCGCGACATGTTCGGTCCCCTGGTCCTCAGCCCACCGATCCCGGAGCGCACCGTGCTCCAGCAGGCGCAGGGCTCGGCCCGCCCCATCCACGCCTGGCCCGGAAAGGTCGCAGGCGAGCTGGCGGGGGCCTTCGACGCCCTCCTGGACAGGGCCCTGCGGACCTCGGCCATGCGCAAACGCCGGGAGAGCGGGACCGCCGCGGCCGGAGCCGGCGAGCAGCCCCCGCAGCCTCCGCAGAGCCCGCCGCCGAGCCCCACGGCTCCCTGACGACGCCGTTCCCCGACGAAGACACAGCAGGAGGCCGGAACCGCTCCCCCGGTTCCGGCCTCCTGCTGTGTGTGCGGGCCTCAGCCCGCGTTGCGGGAGCTGCGCTCCCTGCGCGCCGCGAGCTCGTCCAGGGCCGCCGGCGGGATCTCGTCCGCGGGCCGCTCGCTCGGCAGCTCCGAGAGCGTGCCCTGGACCTCGCGCCACACGTGTCCCACCGCGATGCCGAAGACGCCCTGTCCGCCCTGGACCAGGTCGATGACCTCGTCCGCGTTCGTGCAGGCGAAGACGCTCGAGCCGTCGCTCATGAGGGTGATCTGGGAGAGCTCCTCCACGCCCTGATCCTGCAGGTGGCTCACCGCCACGCGGATCTGCTGGAGGGAGACGCCCGCGTCGAGCAGGCGCTTGACGATCTTCACGACGAGCACGTCGCGGAAGCTGTAGAGACGCTGTGAGCCGGAGCCGGTCGCCGCACGGATCGAGGGGACCACGAGCTCGGTGCGAGCCCAGTAGTCGAGCTGGCGATAGGTGATGCCGACGACCTTGCACACGGTGGGTCCGCGGTAGCCGGCCTCGTCGTCGAGGTCCGGGATGTCGTCGTCGAACAGCAGTCCCTGCGTCGATCGCAGCAGGGAGCGGTCCTGCATCTGTTCCTGTTCAGAGCGGTTCACACCGACTCCTCCTTTACACCCCAGGGGGAAGCTGGGCGTGAGCGAGGCCTTGGGTGCAGTCGATTCTACACCCGCCTGCGCGGCACACCGGGGTAACGGGCACATACAGAAGCTACGCACCGGGGCGACCGCATGCACGGACCCTCCCGGTAACGATTTCGGCGTGTCGCCGTTACCGCAGTAATCGAACATCACCTCATCCGCCCGGCCGCTCGGCGGTCAGCAGGCGCGCCCTGGCGTGGGCGGCGTAGGAGGGGACGTACTCCTGTCCGGACAGCCGCATGATCTCGTCCATGACGGCGTCGGTGGTCCGCCGCAGGGCGAACCGGTCGTGCGCCGCGGTGGGGTCCGGGCCGCCCAGGTGTAGGGGCTCCCCCACGATTACACCCACTCGCCGCAGCCGCGGGAGGAGCGCCCCGGCCGGCCGCAGCCTGTCGGTGCCGACCACCGCGACCGGCACCACGGGCGCACCCGTGGCCAGTGCCAGCCTGGCGGCCCCGGTCCTGCCGCGGTGCAGCCTGCCGTCCGGGCTCCGCGTGCCCTCGGGGTAGATGCCGAGCACGCCTCCCTCCTCGAGCACCTTCCGGCCCATGCCGAGCGAGGCCTCGGCACCGGCGCCCCCGCTGCGATCCATGGGGAGCTGCCCGGTCGCGAGGAAGAAGCGCCGGACGAGGGCGCCGCGCAGCCCGGGCCGCCGGAAGTACTCGTCCTTCGCCAGATAGACCACCCGGCGGGGCAGCGCCAGCGGCACGAAGACGGAGTCCATGAAGGAGAGGTGGTTCGCGACCACGATCGCGGGGCCGGCCTCGGGCAGGTTGTCCACCCCGCGTGCCCACGGCCGGAACAGGACCCTGAGCACGGGGCCTGCGAGCACATGCTTGAGGAACCAGTAGAGCACCGCCGGCCCGTCCCTTCCGTTCGAACGTCAGCGGCCCCCGCGGACGTACGGCGGGACCGCGTTCTCACAGTACAACGAGCAGCTTCCCACGAGCGGGCCGCGCCCGCGTGTGGGAAGCTGGTGGCATGATGGATCCCCATTCGCCGTGGCTGAGGGAGGGTGCCGCCGAGGCGCCCGCGGTGCTCCTGCTCCACGGCTTCACCGGCTCCCCCGGGGCCTTCCTCTCCCTCGCGGACGAGTTCGCGCGCGATCCCGGCCCGGGCCTCCCCGGGATCACCGTAAGCGTCCCCCTGCTGCCCGGGCACGGCGGGACCTGGCAGGAGCTCGCGCGCACGGGCTGGGACGACTGGCTCGGCGCCGCCCTCACCGAGTACGACCGCCTCGCCGCCGCACATCCGGCCGTTGTGGTCGCAGGGCTCTCGATGGGCGGAGCGCTGGCGTGCGCGCTCGGGGTCGAGCGCGATCCGGCCGCACTCGTGCTGGTGAACCCCGCGCTCCGCATCGACTCCCCGCTCGCACCGCTCCTGCCCGTGCTCGGGCGGGTGGTGCCGAGCATCCCGGCGATCGGCGACGACATCGCCATGCCCGGAGTGAGCGAGCACGCAGGCGACCGCACGCCGCTGGCCGCACTGCGGAGCTTCCACGCGGCCCTCCCCGGCCTGTGCGACCGCCTGTGGGCCATCCGCGCGCCGGTCACCTGCTGCCTCTCCGGCGCGGACTCCGTGGTCTCCCCGCGGAGCCATCGCATCCTCCGCAGCCGTCTCACCGCACCGCTGACCACGGTGCCCCTGCGGCGCAGCAGGCACGTCGCCACCGTGGACTACGACGCCCCCGTCATCGCGGACCGGATCCGGCGGGCACTCGGGCAGGCCGTCGCCTCCGGCGCGCCGGGAGGCGGGGCATGAGCGGCCGGGAGGAGCGCGAGCCGGACGACCGGGACGACCGCGAGGACCCAGAGGCCCTCCCGGAGGCGGAGAGGATCGCGGACGCGGAGTGGCAGGCCTTCGTCGCGGAGCTCCGCGGACAGACTGCGGCCGTGCCCGAGGTCAGCCCCGAGGAGATCCGGGACGTGCTCGACGACGAGGACTGGTCGCCCCCGGAGCCGGAGCCCGTCGGCTGGCGCACCGCCTCCCCCACCCTGGTGCTCGGGCTCGTGGGCGCACTGGGCGGTCTGCTCGCGCTGCTGCTCGGTGCGGTCTTCCTGCGTCCCCTGCCGGGCTGGGCGCTGCTGGCGCTGCTCACCGTCACCCTGGCCTCGGCCGCGGTGCTCTTCACCCGCCTCCCCGGGTCGCGGAACCCCGAGGCCGACGGCGGGGAGGTCTGAGCCGGTTCCCGCGTCCGTGCCGCGTGGCACCATGAGCGCATGCCGTTCGACCGCACCCACACGCACACCCGCACCGGCCAGCTCTCGCTGTCGGACCTCGGCACACCCCTGCACACGGTCGACTTCGTCGTCGTCGACCTCGAGACCACCGGCGCCTCCAACGGCGCGGACGACATCACCGAGGTGGGCGCCGTCCGCGTGCGCGGAGGCGAGGTGCAGGGCGAGTTCCAGACGCTCGTGAAGCCGGAGCGCACGGCCATCACCCCCTTCGTCAGCAGGCTCACGGGCATCACGAATGCGATGGTCGCGGACGCCCCTCCGCTGACCTCCGTGCTCCCCGCCTTCCTGGAGTTCGCCTCCGGTGCCGTGCTCGTGGCGCACAACGCGCCGTTCGACATCGGCTTCCTGCGCCGCGCCTGCGCCCACCTGGACTACCCCTGGCCCGCCCCGCAGGTCCTGGACACCGTCACCCTCGCCCGGCGGCTGCTCCCCCGCTCGGAGGTGCCCAACCACAAGCTCAGCACCCTCGCGGCACACTTCCGCGCCCGCGTCTCACCGGACCACCGCGCGCTCGCAGATGCCCGCGCCACCGTGGACGTGCTCCACGGCCTGTTCGAGATCTGCGGCTCCCACGGGATCGAGACGCTCGAGGACCTCGGCACCGTCCGCGCGGCCGGCTGGGCGAAGCGGAGGAGGAAGACCCACCTGGCGGACGGGCTCCCGCACGCGCCTGGCGTCTACACGTTCCTCGACGGCTCCCGCCGGGTGCTCTACATCGGATCCAGCCGCGATCTCCGGCAGCGCGTGCGCTCCTACTTCACCGCCGGGGAGACGCGGGGCCGCATGACGGAGATGGTGACCGCCGCCCAGGAGGTGAGTCCGCTGGTCTGCGCTACGGAGCTGGAGGCGCGGGTGCGGGAGGTCCGCCTCATCGGCGAGCTCGACCCGCCCTACAACCGGCGGTCGCGGCAGCCGCAGCGACGCCACTGGATCGTGCTCACCCGGGAGGCGTTCGCGCGGCTCTCCGTCGTGCGGACGCTCACCCCGGCCCACGAGGAGGCGGAGACGGTGCTGGGACCCTTCCGCTCGCAGAAGCGGGCCACGGTGGTGAAGCGCCTCCTCGAACAGGTCTTCCCGCTCAAGACGTGCACCGCCCACGTCGGATCCGCCTCCTTCGCACCGTGCGCCGCGGCGCAGGTCGGGCGCTGTCACGGCCCGTGCGCGGGGCAGACGGACGCGCAGGCCTACACGGAGGCGCTCGCGGAGCTGCACGGCCTCTTCACCGGGGACGCGCACGGCTTCCTCCGCGCGGCCGGGGAACGGATCGGCGCGCTCGCGGGCGAGCAGCGCTATGAGGCCGCCGCAGAGGTCCGGGACGCCGTGGAGGCTCTGCTCGCCACCGCTGCCGCCGAGGAGGCCCGCACGTGCCTGCGTGCGGTGCCGGAGCTCGCCGCCGCCTCACCCCGGGACGGGGGCGGCTGGGACATCGCCGTCATCCGGCACGGCCGGCTCGCGGCCGCAGGCACCAGCCCGCAGGCGGCGGGAGTGCCCCGCACAGCCGCCGCGCTCAGCAGCTCGGCGGAGTACGTCCCGGTTTGGGAGCGCACGGCACCCCACACGTGGGAGGAGGAGACCGATCTGCTGCTGGCATGGCTGGGCGCCGGACGAACCCGGGCGGTCACGGCCGCCCGGGCATGGGAGCAACCGGCGGCGGGCTTCGCACATGCTCGCGCGGAGTGGCCCGCCGCAGCCAGGCCGGGAGCGGTCAGGACTCCGTGAGACGCCGCGAGGCCTCGATCATGGCGTCCAGCTTCGCCGCCGCGGCGCCGGAGTCCAGTGCGGCCTCTGCGCGCCGCAGGGCGGCGGTGAGCCGCTCCTCCAGCGGCGCCTCCGCCGCTGAGCCCGCCGCCACGAGGGCCGCGGCGGCGTTGAGCAGCACCACCTCGCGGACCGGCCCGCGCTCGCCGGCCAGGGTCGCGCGCATGACGGAGGCGTTGTAGGCCGGGTCCCCTCCCCGCAGATCCTCCTTGGTCACCCGCGCCAGGCCCAGGTCCCGGGCGTCCACGGTGTGCTCCGTCACCGCGCCGTCACGCACCTCCCAGACGTCCGTGGGGGCGGTCGTGGAGAACTCGTCGAGGCCGTCGCGGGAGCGGAACACCAGCGCGGAATCGCCCCGGGCGGCGAGCACGCCGGCCACGAGGGGCGCCATCGCGGGGTCTGCGACGCCCACCGCCGTGGCCCGGGTGCGGGCCGGATTGGTGAGCGGGCCGAGGATGTTGAACGCGGAGGGCACGGCGATCTGCTTGCGCACCGGGGCGATGAAGCGCATGGACGGGTGGTAGACGTTGGCGAAGGCGAAGGCCATGCCCACCTCGTCGGCCAGGGCGACGGACTGTTCCGGCGTGAGGTCGAGCGTGAGACCGAGGACTTCGAGGACGTCCGCCGACCCGGAGGCCGAGGAGGTCGCCCTGTTCCCGTGCTTGACGAGGCGCTGGCCGGTCGCGGCGATGACGAAGGAGGCGGTCGAGGAGATGTTGACCGTCTTCGCCCTGTCGCCGCCGGTGCCGACGATGTCGACGGCGTCGGAGAGGCCCGGCAGCGGGACCGCGTGGTCCAGCATGGCCCGCACGAGGCCGGAGATCTCCTCCACCGTCTCGCCCTTGCCGTGGTGCGCCACGAGGAACGCGGCCATCGTCACGTCCGGCACCTCGCCGGACATGATGGCGTCCATCGCCCAGGCCGCCGTCGCCTCGTCCATGTGCCTGCCCGCCATGAGGCCCACGAGCAGATCCGGCCATTCGCGGACGCCCACGAGGACGTCGCCCTCCGTTCCGTGGGCGGGAGAGTGGACGAGGCCGTTGTCGGCGGCGGAGGAGACGGGCACGGGAGCACTCCCTCGTGATCGGTGATCTGGCGTGTGCCGAAAGGCACTGCGCCAGCCTATACAAGCGGGCGACACACCGAGTGCGGGGCCCCGGCGAAACTTTTCTCACAGATCTCACAGGCTCGCGATCCGCGTCAGCATGCGGGTTCTTCCTACACGCTGTAGAAGAAGAGGCCCGCGCTACCTGTGCGGAAGGTGAAATCCCCCTGCAAACCGGGTAATAATGGGGGCGTGTCAACCGTAGCTGCATCCTCCTCAGCGCCAGTTCATCCCTCGGTGAACCGGCCAGATTCGACGACCGTGGGGTTCATCGTCTGGCTGGCAAGCGAGCTGATGTTCTTTGCCGCGCTCTTTGCCATGTACTTCACCATCCGGTCGGTCGTACCCGACCAGTGGGCGACCGAGACCGCGAAGCTCGACATCCCCTACGCGCTGGTGAACACCCTCATCCTCGTGTCCTCGTCCTTCACCTGCCAGATCGGCGTGTGGAAGGCGGAGCACAAGTTCCAGCCGGCACGCACCGGCAGCCTGCTCAACGTGAAGTCGTGGGGCATGATCGAGTGGTTCTACCTCACCTTCCTGCTCGGTTCGGTGTTCGTCGCCGGCCAGATCATGGAGTACGCGACCCTCGTCTCCCACGGCATCGCCATCAACTCGAACGGGTACGGCTCCGTGTTCTACATGACCACGGGCTTCCACGGCCTCCACGTGATCGGCGGCCTCATCGCCTTCCTCTTCGTGATCGGACGTGCCTACGGCGCCAAGCGCTTCGGACACCGTGAGGCGACCTTCGCGACCTGCGTGTCCTACTACTGGCACTTCGTCGACGTGGTGTGGGTGGGCCTCTTCGCGGTCATCTACATCCTCAAGTGACCCGGCTCGTCACACGCCAAACGAAGACGCATCAGAAAAGGACCTCACAGTGAAGCTTCTCGCCACACGCCGCCGCCACCCGATGGCTCTCGTCGTACTGCTCCTGGTGGGCCTGCTCCTGACGGGCGGCGCCTACGCCCTCTTCTCCAGCAGCACCACCGCGAAGGCGGACGAGTACAGCGCAGCTGACATCGAGAAGGGCAACAAGCTCTTCGTGACGAACTGCGCCACCTGCCACGGCATCAATGCCGAGGGCACGGAGAACGGCCCCAGCCTCATCGGCGTCGGCGCCGCAGCCGTCGACTTCCAGGTGGGGACCGGCCGTATGCCGCTGCAGATGCACGGCCCGCAGGCACAGGTCAAGGCGCCGCAGTTCTCCGACGAGGAGATCTCGCAGATGGCCGGCTTCGTCGCCTCGCTGGGCCCCGGCCCGGCCGTGCCGGAGGAGGAGTACCTCAACACGGCCGAGGGCGACGCGGCGGCGGGCGGCGGGCTCTTCCGCACCAACTGCGCCATGTGCCACAACGTCGTGGGCGCCGGCGGCGCGCTGACGCGCGGCAAGTACGCCCCCAACCTCTCCGAGGTCTCCGAGAAGCACCTCTACGAGGCCATGCAGACCGGCCC
Organism: Brevibacterium sp.; assembly: GCF_022712115.1. Classification (GTDB taxonomy): domain Bacteria; phylum Actinomycetota; class Actinomycetes; order Actinomycetales; family Brevibacteriaceae; genus Brevibacterium; species Brevibacterium salitolerans. Next base: position 20,685 of record NZ_JALAHB010000189.1, read on the forward strand.
GCAGAACATGCCCATGTTCAACGACGCCAACCTCTCCCCCGAGGAGAAGCGCGACGTCGTCACCTACATCCGCGAGGTCTCCGAGGAGACCTCCCCGGGTGGCTTCAAGCTCGGTTCGCTGGGCCCCGTCTCCGAGGGACTCTTCATCTGGTTCTTCGGTCTCGCGTCCGTCATCGGCATCACCGTCTGGCTGACTGCCCGCTCCAAGTGAGCACAACGACTTCACCATCCGTTACGAGTTATAGACGAGGAAGCGAATGACCTCGATAGAGCACAGCGGCGGCACCGGCGCGCAGCTCGACGAGCTGAACGGGTTCCAGAACCCGGGGTTCGGCGAGCACAAGCCCCGCATCACTGACAGCGATCCCGCTGCCGAGCGCACAGCGGAGCGCCAGATCGCCGCGTGGTTCATCCTCTCGATGATCGGAACCGTCTGGTTCATCGTCGCCTACTTCCTGTTCCCCGTGGGCGAGACCCTCACACAGGTCCGCCTCCACAACACGGCGATCGGGCTCGGGGCAGCGGCGGCCCTGTTCGGCATCGGCATCGGCATCGTGCTCTGGGCGAAGAACCTGATCACGGACGTCGAGGTCGTCGAGGACCGGCATGACATCGCCGGCTCCGAGGAGGACCAGGCGATCGCCCTGGAGATCATCGACCAGGCGAAGAACGAGTCCGGCATCGCACGCCGGTCCCTCCTCCGCAACACGCTCATCGCGGCCGTGGCAATCGCGCCGCTGCCTGCGATCCTCGTGTTCCGCGATCTGGGCCCGCTCCCCGGTGACGCGCTCTTCAAAACCCTGTGGGGCCCCGGCGTCCGCCTCTGCAAGGACATCGGCATGATCCCCAGCGCCGAGGAGCTGCACCCCATCAAGGCCTCCGAGGTCACGATCGGCTCCGCGTTCCACGTCATCCCGGAGAACCTGGTCCAGGAGGATCCGCACGCCGCGGACGCCTTCCACGGTCTCGACGAGAAGGCGAAGGCCGCCGTCCTCCTCATGCGGATCGACCCGCGTGAGCTCAACACGGACCCGGAGCGCGAGGACTGGGGCGTCGACGGCATCGTCGCGTACTCGAAGATCTGCACGCACGTCGGCTGCCCCGTCGCGCTGTACGAGCACCAGACGCACCACCTGCTGTGCCCCTGCCACCAGTCGACCTTCGACGTCACCAACCACTGCAAGGTCATTTTCGGACCCGCCAAGCGGCCGCTGCCCCAGCTGCCCATCGAGGTGGACGACGAGGGATACCTCGTCGCGAAGTCCGACTTCACCGAGCCTGTGGGTCCGACCTTCTGGGAGATCAACACGAGGGAGACCAGCGCATGAGCCTCGCGACACAGCAGCCCACCACCGCCATCGGCAAGACCGCCGCATGGACGGAGCAGCGCACCGGGGCTTCCGTTGCCGTCCGCGAGTTCGGCCGCAAGATCTTCCCCGCGCACTGGTCGTTCATGCTCGGCGAGGTCGCGCTCTACAGCTTCATCGTCCTCGTCCTGAGCGGCACGTTCCTCACCTTCTGGTTCAAGCCGGCCATGGCCGAGGTCGTCTACCACGGCCCCTTCACCCCGCTCTACGGGATGGAGATCTCCGAGGCCTATCAGTCGACGCTCGAGATCTCGTTCGAGATCCGCGGCGGACTCTTCATCCGGCAGATGCACCACTGGGCGGCGCTGCTGTTCATGGCCGCGCTGTCCATCCACGCGCTGCGCATCTTCTTCACCGGTGCCTTCCGCAAGCCGCGTGAGCTCAACTGGCTCGTGGGCGTCGCCCTCGTGGCGATGGGCATGGCTGCCGGCTTCACCGGCTACTCGCTGCCGGACGACCTGCTCTCCGGCAACGGCCTCCGCATCATCGACGGCATCCTCAAGTCACTGCCGCTCGTGGGCACGTACATCTCGTTCTTCCTCTTCGGAGGCGAGTTCCCCGGCATCGACATCGTGTCCCGGCTGTACACGCTCCACATCATGATCGTGCCGGCGGTGCTCATCGCGCTCATCGGCATCCACCTCATGTTCGTGGTCATCCACAAGCACACGCAGTGGCCCGGTGCCGGACACACGGAGAAGAACGTCGTGGGCGAGCCCGTGCTCCCCACCTTCGCCGCAAAGGGCGGCGGCTTCTTCTTCATGATCTTCGGTCTGCTGGCGCTGATCTCCGGTCTGTTCACGATCAACCCGATCTGGAACTACGGTCCCTACGACCCCTCCCCCGTCTCCGCGGGCACCCAGCCCGACTGGTACATCGGCTGGGCGGACGGCATCCTCCGACTCATGCCGGGCTGGATGGAGTTCTACATCTTCGGGTACCCGATCAGCCTCAACATCAACATCGCCGTGGTCATCATGGGCGTCTTCTTCGGTGCGATGGCTCTGTGGCCGTTCCTCGAGTCCTGGCTGACCAAGGACACGCGCGAGCACCACATCCTCGACCGACCGCGCAACGCCCCCACCCGCACCGGGTTCGGCGTGGCCGCAATCGTCTGGTACTGCGTGATGTGGGCCGGCGCCTCGGGCGACCTCGTGGCGGTGTTCTTCCACATGTCGCTCAACGACATGATCTACATCTTCCGCGTGCTCTTCTTCGTCGGACCGGTCATCGCGTTCTTCCTCACGCGCCGGATCTGCATGAGCCTGCAGCGGAAGGACCGTGAGCTCGTCCTCCACGGGCACGAGTCCGGACAGGTCATCCGCCTTCCGCACGGTGAGTTCCAGGAGCGCCACACGGCCCTCACGCCGCAGGAGATGTGGAAGCTGACCGCGTTCGAGGCTCCCGCGCCGCTCCCGGCGCAGCCCGGCAAGGACGGCAAGATCAGCCGCGGTGAGCGCATCCGCGCTCGCATGGCCAAGGCGTTCTACGAGGACCGCGTCACCCCGGTGACGAAGGCCGAGCTGGATGCGGCCCACCACGACCACCACGAGGTCGAGGGCGGCAGCCACTCCGAGCAGCTGGAGAAGTGATCCTCAGGCGCTGACGGGACGCATGTCCCAGGTATGACACAGACCGAGGCCCGGCGGGATGGAAACATCCCGCCGGGCCGCGGGCTGTTCATGGTCAGATTCACGCGGCGCCACGGGGCGGTGCGGTGCTTGAAAGCGGCTACGCAGAAGAGGGCTGGGAACGGAAGGCGGGAATCGTGTCAGAACGGGGGTGCTTCGTCCTGTCTCCAGATCGCAGGCCGGGTGCTGGCACTCTGCGCACCGGTGTCGTCGGTGCGGCGCGACTCAGCACCGCTCCCACCCATTGTTGCATGCACTACGGCTACTCCCGGATTCCCGAGGCTCGGTTCAGTGATCCCGACTAGCCCAGTGCCCGCAGCCACACCAGCAGCCGCACCAGCAGCCGTGGTCGTACCCGCCGCGTTTGCCTCGACTGACGGACTGCTCTGTCGCGCTGACGTGCTCTCGTCCGCAACGCCGCTGTCGTGTTTTCTCCCGTGGAGCAGGCTCTGGAGCTGTACCGCTGCCTGCACCTCATAAGGACTGGGCGGGGCAAGAGTCACGGATTCCCGTCCCAAGGGCCCCGACCACCGGCTCACACCCCCGCCGTCCTTCTTCACGGTCAAGAGGCCTTGGGTCTTGAGCTAGTGGCACGGCTGACACAACGGCTGCAGGTTCTCCGGAACTGTGAGTCCACCCTGGGTGGGCAGGAGATGGTTGAAGGGCAGGATGTGATCAGCCTGGCAACGCAGCGCGGTCCGTGTGCAGCCGGGTGCTGCGCACTGCTTGTGCTTCGCGGTCACTGTGCGGCGGACGTTGGCCGGGATGGTGTAGGTCTGTGCGGTCTCATCCAGGACGGTGCCGGTGAGGGGGTCGGTGAGGATCCGGTAGAGCACCGACTGCGTCGAAACGATCTGACGGGCAGCGTCGGCAGGGATGGGTGCGAGACCAGTGAGTTCGGCAGGCACCTCCCCGGCCGGGACCTCTCCCGTTGAGGCCTCTCCGGTCGAGGTGGGTGAAGTGAGGAGGTGGAGGACGGGCACGGTGACCATGACCGTGGCCTGCTGGGAAAGCCACTCACCCTCAGTCGGACACTGCACCCGCACAAGCGGCGGCAACACGGCCTCGACGGGCTGTCCCGCGGGAGACCCAGGTGTAGGCACACTCCTCCCCGCGGCTGGGGGTGGGGTTCTCTCCGTGGTTGTGGGTTCTGGGGCGCTTTCACCTGTCAATATCGGGTCTGACCGCGGCTGTTGCGCTTTCTGCTGGTGCCGTGGTGTCGTTACTGCTGGTGGGGGTGGCAGGCGTCGTCTCCGGGAATCAGCGATCACCAGCGCATGAGCAGCAGTGATCGTGCCGGGCCGGGCACGATCACCCTGGAGTGGCACATGCACCACAGCATAGGTCTCTATCGGTGGGCCACCAGCAGGGTTGGTGAGCCGGATCCGGCGTTTCTCCACCACCGGCGGCAGAGACCCTTCCGGTGAAGACTGCAGGGAGGGTGAGGCCAGTGCAGAGTGCCTGCCGTCAGCGCAAGCAACGGTCGCGGCTCTCCCCTCACCGCCACCGGCGCAGTCGCCGATACCTCCGGCCGGCGTGGTAGCGCGTACAGCTTCCGTTCCCGCACACGTAGCAGTGCGTGTGCAGTCGGGTGCGTGAATGTCGAGGGGCACATAGGTTGCCGGTGCTGCCAATGCCGCGAGATCGAACATGAGCTGATCAAGAGTCCGCTCCTCCACAACCACAGCCTCCGGCAGAACCCCCTCAACAGCCGCCGAACCGGACACCGGACCAGACGCAGCAGCAGCACCAGCACCAGCGTCAGCACCAGTGTCGGTGTCGGTGGTGAGTGCCTGGAAACGCCCGGCACGGATTGCCCGTGCCGTGGCCTGAAGGCGCTGATAATACGGCTCCAGTACCG
>NZ_JALAHB010000190.1 GCF_022712115.1 Brevibacterium sp.
GGTACGTGGGGAGTCTGCCGCTGCGCTTCCCGCGCAGCGAGGGGAGCGCGCCCACCGCGACGACGAGGGGCCAGCCCTCCGGCACGTTCTCCTGCAGCACCCCTCCGAGGGCGTGCAGCTCTGCCGACGAGGCGTTCTGCAGCTCGTCGAGGGTGAGGAGGAGCCCTGCCTCGCGCTCCATCGCGACCGTCATGGTGTCCCGGAGCTCGACGTCAAGGCTGCGGCGCGATTCCGTGGTGTCACGCTCGACCTCGATGCCGCCTCCGACTCCGAGGATCGAGGCCTGCACCTTGGCGCCGGTGATTCTGGCGCCGCCGCGCTGCCGGTCCGTGGGAGTGCGTCCCTCGAGGAGGCTGCGTACGGCGCGGAGCCGTGCGGTCAGCGTCTCCGTCAGCCCGCCCGCGGTGGCCTCGACGTGCACAGTGGGCCAGGAGTGCTGCGCGGCTGCGGCATGGGAGATCTCCCCGAGGGTGACGGTCTTGCCCACTCCGCGCGGCCCCACGAGGATGAGGGGACGCGGGGTGCGGCCGTCGAAGGCCGCCACCTCCATGGCCTCACCCGCGGCATCGAGGATCTCCTGGCGCCCCGCGAAGACCATCGGGGCCTGATTGAAGCCGGGGCGGTACGGATTGGGCTGACGCCGGGATGCTGTCTCCGCCATGAGCGCACAATAGCAGATATAGCATCAGTGCGTGTTTATAGCACTTTATAGCGTATGACCTCGAGCGCCTGTGGTGGCCTCGAAGGAGGGCGCGTGCAGGTGGGGGCCATGAGCAGGGGTATGACGGAGCGGTCAGCTCCGGACCGCACGTGCCTGCCAGCGGTGGTCCTGATGCTCGATGCGGATCGGGTGGTCGAAGCACTCGGAGACGAGCTCGCTGGTGAGGACCGACGTTGCGCTGCCGGCGGCGAGGACGCGGCCGTCCTTGACCAGCATCGCGTGGGTGGTCGTCTCCGGCAGCTCCTCCAGGTGATGTGTGACGAGCACGGAGGTGAGCTCCGGCTGCGTGCGATGGAGCGTGTCCACCGTCTCGAGGAACTGCTCGCGTGCAGCCACGTCCAAGCCGGTCGACGGTTCATCGAGGAGCAGCAGGGGCGGGTCGGTGATGAGTGCACGGGCGATGAGCGTCCTGCCGCGTTCGCCCTGTGACATCGTCGGCCACGTGAGATCCGCATCGAGGCCGAGCATCTCGATGAGGGCGTCGGCCCGGTCCAGTGTGGCGGAGGCGGGAACCCACCGGGGCATCAGCTCGGTGGTGCCGGTCGCGCCCGTGAGCACCACCTCGCGCGCGGTGCGGGCCGACCGCAGCGGATGACGCGGATTGACGTGACCGATCGACTCCCGCAACATGCGGATTTCCACGCGGCCGAGCTGGTGACCGAGGACGTGGACGGTTCCGCGGGTGGGATGCCTCTCCGCACCGCACATGCTGAGGATCGTGCTCTTCCCTGCCCCGTTCGGGCCGATCAGCGCCCAGTGTTCGCCGGTGGAGACGGTGAAGTCGATGCCCGTGAGGATCTGCCGCGACCCGCGGACCACATCGACGTTCCGCATCCGCAGGACCTCATTCATCGGGTGCTTCCTCCTCGGTCTGCTCTGTCCAGTGCGTGCTCAGTCCGGTATGTGCCGCCGCGAGGCAGGTGGCATCACCGGGACTGGGTAGACTCTACACAACTCCTCAGACAAGTTGAGGGCCGGGTGAAAGAGGGCGAGTGGGGAGATGAGCGTGATCGGACGGACGCCGCTTGCCGACCGGGTGGCGGAAGCGCTGCTGACGCGGATCCGCGCCGGCGAGTGGACGCTGGGGGCCAGGCTGCCCGGCGAGACGACTCTCGCGTCCCAGCTCAAGGTTGGTCGCTCGACGGTCCGCGAGGCCATTCGCCAGCTCGCTGGCAGGGGTGTCCTGGAATCGCGGCAGGGCTCCGGCGTGTTCGTGACGGCGCTGGACGTCGCCGAGGACTGGGATGCGGTGCTGCGGCGCGCAGGGATCGTTGCGGTGCTCGAGGCGAGGATCGCCATCGAGGCCGAGGCGGCGGCCTGTGCTGCGGAGCGGCGCACGCCCGACGGCATGCGTGACATCCGCCGCGCGCTCGCGGACCGTGAGGGGCGGGAAGCGGGCAGTGAGGCCTGGGCGGAAGCGGACATGCGATTCCACCGTGCCGTCGTCGCTGCGGCCGCCAATCCCGTCCTGCTGGAGATCTTCGACTCGTTCGTGCCGCGAGTGCGCAGAGCGATGCTCGAGATGCTCCGTATGGGCAGGGGCCTCTCGGACGAGTCGGATCATGACAGCCATGCGGGCCTCGTGGAAGCCATTGCGGCAGGTGATGCTGTGGCAGCCCGCCGTCTGAGCCGCGCACACCTCACGGCACTGATGGGTGTTCTGCAGTAGGGGCGGGCCAGCATGTGGGTGTCCTGCTCGCCGCGCTGCTGAGCATTCCTCCCGCATGGGCAGGCCCGGGCCCGCCTTCACCGGAGCTTCACGGAGCGGTGGCCTCCTGCGCTTGTCCGCAAGGGATCTAAGCGTATAGATTCACCCGGCAGGCACCTCCTCCGAAAGGGTTCAGCAGTGAGCCGTACTGATACCGCCGGCGCTCCGCAGCAGGCGGATCTCCATTACGAGACCCCCGAGGGCCGCCGGAACTTCTGGTCGACGATCGTCTCGATCTGGCTCGGGGACGACCATGGAGTACGTGGACTTCGCGCTCTACGGCCTCGCCGCCGGACTGGTGTTCGGGGAGGTCTTCTTCCCCGAACAGGGGCCGGTGGTCGCGCTGCTCTCTTCGTTCGCCACCTGGGCCGTCGGCTTCATCGCGCGCCCCGTGGGTGCCATCGTGCTGGGACGGGTGGGCGACAGACACGGGCGGAAACTGGTCCTCGTCATCACCGTGGCGCTCATGGGCGTCTCCACCACGGCGATCGGCCTCATCCCGAGCTATGCCGCGATCGGCGTGTGGGCGCCTGCGATCCTCGTGTTCCTGCGCATCTGCCAGGGATTCGGTGCAGGTGCGGAACTCTCGGGAGGTGCGGTGATGCTCGCGGAGAGCGCACCCACGAAGAGGCGCGGGCTCGTGGCCTCTCTCATCGGTGTGGGTTCGAACAGCGGAACCCTGCTGGCCTCCTCGGTGTGGCTCCTGGTTCTCCTCCTGCCGCAGGAGGACGTCGTGGCCTGGGGCTGGCGCATCCCGTTCCTGTGCTCGATCCTCGTGGCCGGTGCCGCTCTGCTCCTGCGCAGGACGATGAGGGAGAGCCCGGTCTTCGAGTCCTTCAAGGAGGCGAAGGAGCAGAACCTCGCACACGCCGCGCAGGAGCCACAGGGTTCCGGATGGCGGGCGTTCTTCGTCATGCTCGGCCTGCGCATCGGTGAGAACGGCCCCTCCTACATCGCGCAGGGGTTCCTGATCGGCTATGTCGTCAACGCGCTGGCGGTCGACAAGTCGGTGCCCACCACCGCCGTGGTCGTCGCCTCCCTCCTCGGCTTCGCAGTCATCCCCTTCTCCGGCTGGCTCACCGACCGGTTCGGCCGCCGCATCGTCTACCGCGTGTTCTGCCTTCTGCTCGTCGTCTACGGCGTGCCCGCATTCCTGCTCCTGGAATCCCGCGAGCCCCTTGTGGTGGGAGGCGTCATCGTCGTGGGCATGTGCCTGGCCTCGCTCGGCATGTTCGGTGCGCAGGCGGCTTACGGAGCGGAGCTCTTCGGGGTGCAGCACCGGTACACGAAGATGGGGGTCGCGAAGGAGCTCGGCTCCATACTCTCCGGAGGGACGGCGCCGATGGTGGCCGCGGCTCTGCTCGCGGCCTGGGGATCGTGGATCCCGCTGGCGGTCTACTTCGTGGTCATGGCCGGGATCGGTCTGGTCACCACCTTCTTCGCTCCGGAGACCCGCGGCCGTGATCTCACGCTGCTGACGGACGCAGTCTGACGAAAGGCGCACACGTGACCAAACGGCCCACCCAGGAGGAGGTCGCGCGGATCGCCGGGACCTCGACAGCCGTCGTCAGCTATGTGCTCAACAACGGTCCGCGCTCGGTCTCCGAGGACGCGCGGCGGAGGGTGCTCGCCGCCATCGCGAAGACCGGGTACAGGCCCAACAGCGCGGCACGCGCGCTCGTCTCCGGCCGCAGCACCGTCATCGGCCTGGTGGTTCCGGATCTGGCGAACCCCTTCCTCGCCCAGCTGACGCAGAGCCTGGAGCGGGAGCTCTTCGGCCGCGGCTACTCGCTGCTCATCGGGGACTCCGGCGATGAACCCGCCCGGGAGGCGACAGTCGTCGAGACGCTCCTCGCCCAGCAGGTGGCGGGCCTCGTCTGGTACTCGGTCGACCTGCCGCCGCCGCTCGACGTGCTCGGAGGCTCCGCCCTGCCTGTGGTCGTGGTCAACGACCTCGCCGGTTCCGGAGTCACGGAGGCCGCGCCGGCCGGTCGCCTCATCTCCGTGGACGCGGAGGAGTACCGAGGTGTGCGGCTGGCGACGGAGCATCTGCTCGCGCACGGGCGCACCCGCATCGCGCATCTGGGTGGGCCCCAGGGCAGGCTCAACTCCGCGGAGAGATCCCGAGGCTGGGCCGATGCGGTCTCCGCGGCAGGGTTGTCTCCGACCGTCCGGATGAACGTGCCATTCACCCAGGAGGCCGGCGCGGACGCGGCGGGACACCTACTCGAGTCCGGCTGCGACGCCGTCGTCACCGCGAACGAGATGCAGGCGACCGGGCTGCTCAGAGGACTCCATCGAGCAGGCGTCAGGGTCCCTGAGGACCTCAGCGTCGTCGCCTACAACGGTACGCCGGCGGCGGCCTTCGCCATTCCCTCGCTGACCACCGTCGAGCTGCAGGTGTCCGCACTCGCGCGCGAGATCGCGGATGCGCTCGAACCCGATTCCGCAGTCACCGGACTCACCGCCGCCTCCGAGCTCGTGCGCCGGGAGAGCTGTGGCTGTGAGGTTCCGGCAGCGGAGGCGGACGCATGAAGGTCGTGATCGACTGCGATCCCGGCAACGGCATCCCCGGCGCGAACGTCGACGACGCGATCGCCCTGGCCTTCGCCCTCCGGCATCCGGAGATCGAGGTCGAATCCATCTGGACGGTGTTCGGCAACACCTCGGCGGCGGAGGGCCGTGATGCCGCGGCGCGGCTGCTGCGGGAGCTCGGTGCGCGCGGACCCCGCCTCCTGCAGGGCGCGGACACACCACTGTCCGGGGAGCGGGCCGCCTGGCGGTCGCGTCTGGACGCCCCGGGGCGCTCTCCCGAGGTCTGCCGGCGGTGGGGGGTCGCGGAACCTCCGCACCGGTACGGCGCCGAGGCGGGGGAGGACCCACTGCCCGCACTCGCCGCAGACCTCCTCGCCGCGGGCGACGGCGTGACGCTGGTGTGCCTCGGCCCGCTGACCAATCTGGCCCGGCTGCTCCGTCATGCCCCCGCTGCCCTCGCCGGCGTCGAGCGGGTCTGCCTCATGGGAGGCTTCCTCGCCAGGAACGAGGACGTGGACACCAACTTCGCGGTGGATCCCCATGCCGCGCGGGCCGTCCTGCGCAGCGGGCTGCCGCTCACCGTGGTGCCGCTCGACGTGACGAGGACGACCGAGCTCTCGTGGGAGCGGTGGACCCGGATCAGTGCAGAGGCACGGGCTCGCAGCCCGGAGGACCTCGCCTCGATCGGGCGGTGGCTGGAGCCCTGGCTGGCGCACAGCAGCGCGACCCGCCCGGTGAATGGGATGTGGCTGCACGACCTCGTGGTCCTCGCCGCGCTCGTAGAGCCCGGGCTGGTCGCCCGTGCGCGGCGCCGGGTGCGGACCGCGGAGCGCCCGCCCGGCAAGCTGCTGCGGGATCCGGAGGGGACGGAGGTGGACATGGTGACCGCGGTGGACAACGACCGGCTGGTCGAAGCCTGGGCCGAGGCCGTCCTGGGCGTCCGGTCCGGTGCCTGAGAGCCCGGAGCGCATTAGTCTGAAGTCGCACCCTGCTTCCGACCGTATTGTGAGGGCACCCACCATGCACACGCGTCAGGCCTCCGCCTCCCCGCAGACCAGCGCCTTCGACCCCGTCATCGAGCGCCGGGGCACCAACTCGATGAAGTGGGACGCCGCTGCGGCGACGCTCACGCCGGCCCAGGCCGCGGCGGAGCCGCTTCCCATGTGGGTGGCCGACATGGACTTCCGCGCACCGCAGCCGGTCGTCGATGCGCTGCACGAGGCGGTGGAGTTCGGCGTGTTCGGGTACTCCGCAGGGCTCTCCGCGGGATTCCTCGAGGCGCTGACCTCCTGGCAGGGACGCCGCTACGGCTGGACGGTCGATCCCGAGTGGGTGCTGCCCTCCGCCGGCATCATCACCGGGCTCAAGACCGTCGTGCAGACGGTCAGCCGGCCCGGCGACACCGTCCTCATCCAGCCGCCGGTCTACGGACACTTCCATGAGGACATGCTCATGAACGGCCGCCGCCTGGCGTACGCACCCCTGGTGCGCGAGGGCGATCGCTACCGCTTCGACCCGCAGGTCTTCGAGGCCGCCATCCGGCCGGACACTGCGGTGTTCATCCTCAGCAACCCCCACAACCCCACCGGCAACGTCTGGTCTGCGGACGAACTGCGGCAGATGGGTGAGATCTGCGCCCGGCACGGCGTCCTCGTCATCTCCGATGAGGTGCACCAGGACCTCGTGCTCAACCCTGCGGCGGCGCACACGCCGTTCGCCACGCTGGGCGAGGAGTTCGCGCGGAACAGCGTCACCTGTGTGGCCCCCAGCAAGACCTTCAACCTCGCGGGGCTCCAGGCGGCCGCCATGGTCATCCCGGACGCGCGACTGCGCGCGGCCGTGGCGCGCACCTACGAGAGGAACTTCTTCCCCCTGCTGAACAGCCTGGGGATGGTGGCCGCCGAGGCCGCCTACACGCACGGCGAGCCCTGGCTGGAGGGCCTGCTGGAGTACGTGCGGGGCAACCGCGAGCACTTCGCGCAGAGCGTCAACAGCGCCTGCCCCGGGTTGCACGTGCTCCCGGGCGACTCCCTCTACCTGGCGTGGATGGACTGCCGCGGGCTGGGGCTGAGCGTCGAGGAGCTCGACGACTTCATGCTCACGCAGGCGCGCCTCTGGCTGGACCGCGGGCCCAAGTTCGGCGTCGAGGGCAACGGCTACATGCGGGTCAATCTCGGATGTCCCCGCAGCACCGTCGACGAGGCGATCTCCCGCCTCACCGCAGCCGTCGCTCGGCGGGGCTGAGGCCTCTCACGGCCGCGGGGACGTCAGCGCCTCCGGCGAGAGGTCCAGACGACGCAGCAGCTGCGCGTTGAGCGCGACGACCACGGTCGAGGCGGACATGAGGATCGCGCCCACGCTCATGGGCAGCACGAAGCCCACGGGTGCGAGCACCCCGGCGGCCAGCGGCACGGAGATGAGATTGTAGCCGGCCGCCCACCAGAGGTTCTGCTTCATCTTGCGGAAGGTCGCCCGCGAGAGCGCGAAGACGGAGAGCACGGCGCGCGGATCCGAGGACGCGAGGATGATGCCCGCGGAGCCGATCGCGACGTCCGTGCCCGCGCCGATCGCGATGCCCACGTCGGCCTGCGCGAGCGCGGGGGCGTCGTTCACCCCGTCGCCCACCATCGCGACCTTCCGTCCCTCCTCCTGGAGGGAGGCGACGGTGGCGGCCTTGTCCTCCGGGCGCACCCCGGCGAACACCCGGTCGATCCCGAGCTGACCGGCTACGGTCCGGGCGACGGCCTCGGCGTCTCCGGTGATCATCACGACCTCACTTCCCGCGGCGTGGAGGGCGTCCACCGCCGCACGGGACTCCGGCCGGATCTCGTCGGCCAGCCGCAGCGCGCCTATCACCTCACCGTCCGCGAGGACGTGGAGGATGATCGCGCCCTCGTCCCGCCACTGCTCCGCCACCGGCAGCTCCGCGGCACCGTGGCGCTCCAGCAGATGCGGCCCGCCCACTGCCACGAGGGTGTCCTCGATCCGGGCGCTCACGCCCTCCGCGGGGGAGGAGGTGAAGTTGCGGGCGGAGGCGAGCCCGAGGCCGCGGTGCTCCGCCGCTCCCACGATGGCCTTCGCGAGGGGGTGTTCGCTGTCCGCCTCCGCCGCGGCTGCCAGCGCCAGCACCTCGTCCGCGGTTCGTGCGCCGGCGGGCTCCACTCCGGTGACGGTGGGTTCGCCCCTGGTGAGCGTGCCGGTCTTGTCGAACAGGACGGCGTCGACCGTGCGCATGGATTCGAGCGCGAGCCGGTCCTTGACGAGCACGCCAGCGCGGGCGGCGCGCTCTGTGGCGATCGAGACGACCAGCGGGATGGCGAGGCCGAGGGCGTGCGGGCAGGCGATGACGAGCACGGTGATGGTCCGCACGACCGCACTGTCCGGCATTCCGAGCAGGCTCCACACGAGCGCGGTGACCGCGGCGGATCCCAGGGCGAACCAGAACAGCCACCCGGCGGCGGTGTCCGCGATCCGCTGAGCGCGGGAGGAGGAGGCCTGGGCGTCGGAGACGAGCTTCCGGATCCCCGCGAGAGCGGTCTCATCGCCCGTGGCGGTGACCTCCACGCGGAGCCCGGAGTCCGTGGCGACCGTACCCGCGACCACCGCGGCCCCGGTTCCGCGGCGCACCGGCCGCGACTCACCGGTGACCATCGACTCGTCCATGCTGGCCGCACCTTCGATGATCCGGCCGTCCGCGGGCACCGAGGCGCCGGGCCGTACGACCACCACGTCGCCCACCCGCAGGTCCTCCGGGGAGACGGTGGCGATCTGCTCGCCCTCGACCCTCTCGGCCTCGTCCGGCAGGAGAGCGGCGAGGGAGTCCAGCGCGGAGCTGGTCTGCGCGAGTGAGCGCATCTCCAGCCAGTGCCCCAGGAGCATGATGACGATCAGCAGGGCGAGCTCCCACCAGAAGTCGAGCTCGTGGGAGAGGAGATGCAGGCTCGCGCCCCAGGAGGAGAGGAGCGCGACGGTGATCGCCAGAGCGATGAGCAGCATCATCCCCGGCTTCCGGTCGCGGATCTCCGCGAGGCCGCCCGTGAGGAAGGGCCTGCCGCCCCAGACGTACATGAGCGTGCCGAGGACGGGCGAGACCCACGGCACCCAGCCGAGATCCGGCAGGCCGTAGCCGAGCAGGCTCGCGAACATGGAGTTGAAGGCGACGACGGGCACCGCGAGGGCGAGCATGATCCAGAAGAGCCGCCGGAACTGTGCGACGTGGTCTCCGTGCCCGGAGTGACCCGCGTGACCTGAGTGGCCCGCGTGCTCGGCGTGCGCAGCATGACCCGGGTGGTCTCCGTGCCCGGCGGGCTCCGCCGCGGTGTCCGAGGCCTGCGCGCCGTGGTGATGCGCCTCGTGGTCGTGCGCCGGCGGGGCGGGGTGTGTGTGAGAGTCGTGCGAGTGCGAGTGCGAGTGCGGGTGACCGGGGGTCATCGGCGTTCCTCCTCCCATGGCGGCTGCCGCGTGGAGCGGTGTGATCGTCTGCCGACCACACTCCGCAGACTATACCCCCAGGGGGTATAGTTCAAGCGGGGTGCGCTGTTGCCTGCGCGTGGGGAGGAGCGACGCACCGGGTGCTGAATGTACTTGCGCCGCCGGATGGAGCCGGCGGCGCAAGCGCATGCGGTGAGGAGTCGAGCAAGCGCCTCAGGCGCGGGCGCCGAGGCCCACGATGTGCTCCGGCAGGCGCTCGTTGCTGCCGTACATGAAGTGGTTCTCCATCTTCTCCGAGAAGCGGCTGGCCTCCGTCTCCAGCCCCACGGCCTCCGCGACCTGACGGATGTGCATGGGGGCCGCACCGCAGCACACGCCCAGGTAGTTCACGCCCAGGCCGTAGGCCTCGCGGGCGAACGCGCCGATCTCATAGCGGTTGGTCTGCAGCGGGTCCAGCGCGGTGGGGAAGGTGCGGCCGTGGGGCGAGGGCACGCTGGCCGCGACATCGCTGAGGTTGAAGAACGTGGGCTCCGCCTGCGTCGTGCGGTAGGGGATCGGCAGAGCGCCCACGTGACAGGAGACGGCCTCGCGGATCGCCGTGAGGTGCGGCAGCATCGTGGCCGGTCCGCGGAAGCAGTTGAGGCCCACCACGTCCGCACCCGCCTGCTCGAGGCGCTTCGCGGTCTCGACGACGCTCACCCCGTCGGCCATCTCCTCGAAGGCCATGGGTGCGAGGGTGATGACGGTGGACAGGCCGGTGGCCCGCGCCACCTCCAGGGCCGTGAGCGCCTCCTGCGCGTAGTAGAAGGTCTCACCGATGATGAGATCAGCGCCCTCCTCCACGGCCCAGCCCACCCTCTCCTCGAACATCGAGCGGACCTCTGCCTGCGCGGCCGGGTTCTCCGGGTCCCAGATGTTGGAGTTCGAGATGTTGCCGGCCATGAGGTTGCCGGGCTTCGCATCCGCCACCTGGCGGGCGATCTGCAGGGCGCTGCGGTTGAGCGGCTCGAGCAGATCCTCCTTGCCGATCACGCGCATCTTCTCGCGGTGGCCGTTGTAGGTGAACGCCTCCACGATGTCCGAACCCGCCCGCTGGAAGTCCACGTGCAGGGTCCGCAGCGCCTCCGGGTGCTCGAGCGCCACCTCGGGCACGAACTCGCCTGCGGTGAGGTAGCCGCGGCGCTCCAGCTCGAAGAGGAAGCCCTCTGCGACGATCACGGGCCCGGCGTCGAGGCGGGAGGTCAGCTCGTTGGTCATGGGGGTCTCCAGTCGGTCGGTGCACTGCAGTGCACGGGTGGGCGTCGGGGCGAGTGCACGGCGGTCTCCGCTGCGCGCGGAGGCCGCCCGGCACTGTCGAGGATGCCCCAGCGGAGCCCGCGCCCGTGCGAGCGATGTCACAAACCGTCGCCGGGCGGGCCGGGCCACGGCGGCCCAGCCGCAGAGAGGAGGGTCCGGACGCCCGCAGCGGACGTCCGGACCCTCGGAGCGTGCGTCAGCGGAGTTCGCCCACCCGCTTCTCGATCCTCGCGCCGACCTCGGCGTCGATGTTCCTCCAGTACTGGAGGGAGTTGGCCAGGACGGGCTCCTCGCAGGAGGCGAGCATGCCGGAGACGGTCTCGACCAGCCGGTCGCGCTCCTCCTCGGAGTAGACCTCGCGGACCAGGGTGTGGGCCTGGCCGAAGTCGTCGTCCTCGGCGTGGAGGGAGTAGGCGGAGCGGATGAGTGCACCGTCGGCCTCCCAGCCGTTGTCCACCGTGCCCTGGGCGTCCTGGTAGGCACGGCCGTAGGAGTTGGGTGCGTAGACGGGTGCGGCACCGGAGTGGTGGTACTGCATCTGCCCCTCCTTGTCGTAGGAGTTCACCGTGGTCCTGGGGGCGTTGACGGGCAGCTGGTTGAAGTTCGTGCCCACCCGGTTGCGCTGGGCGTCCGGGTAGGAGAAGACGCGCCCGAGGAGCATCTTGTCCGGGGACACGCCCGTGCCGGGAACGGTGTTCGAGGGGCTGAAGGCGGCCTGCTCGATCTGAGCGAAGTGGTTGGTGGGGTTCTGGTTGAGGGTGAACCTGCCGACACGGTGAAGGGGGTAGTCCTTCTTCGACCAGGTCTTGGTGAGGTCGAAGGGGTTGAACCGGTAGGTCTTGGCCTCCTCGTAGGGCATGATCTGCACCGAGAGCGTCCAGCTGGGGTGGTCCCCGCGCTCGATCGCCTCGAAGAGGTCCCGGCGGTGGATGTCCGCGTCCTCACCGGCGAGCCTGGCGGCCTCTTCGTTGGTCATGTTCTCCACGCCCTGGTCCGTGTGGAAGTGGTACTGGACCCAGAACCTCTCGCCTGCGGCGTTGATCCACATGTAGGTGTGGGAGGAGTAGCCGTTCATGTGCCGCCAGGTCCGGGGCAGCCCGCGGTCGCCCATGAGGTAGGCGACCTGGTGCGCGGATTCGGGGGAGAGGGACCAGAAGTCCCACTGCATGTTGGGCGAGCGCAGGCCGGAGTCGGGCAGGCGCTTCTGGGAGTGGATGAAGTCGGGGAACTTCATGGGATCGCGGACGAAGAACACCGGGGTGTTGTTGCCCACCATGTCGAAGTTGCCCTCGTCCGTGTAGAACTTCAGGGCGAAGCCGCGGACATCGCGCCAGGAGTCCGGGGAGCCGAGCTCGCCGGCGACGGTGGAGAAGCGGGCGAGCATGGGCGTGCGCCTGCCGGGCTGGAGGAAATCGGCCTTGGTGTAGGCGGAGACGTCCTCGAGGACCTCGAACTCGCCGAAGGCGCCGGAGCCCTTGGCGTGGGGGCTACGTTCGGGCACGCGTTCGCGGTCGAAGCGGGCGAGCTTCTCCACGAGTGCGACGTCGTGGAGGAGGAGCGGGCCGTCGGGGCCCACGCTGAGCGAATGCGCGTCGGACTCCCGGGGTGCGCCGGACTCCGTGGTCGAGGCGTGCTGCGGATCGAATGCTTCCATCATCATCCTCCTTCGATGCGAAGGGCTCCTTCTGCCCCTCGGCTCGCGAGGTGCGAGGCTCTCAAGGGCCATGCTCGTCCTACATTTGAATGATGTCAAACAGTGAACGAATGAAGAGGATGGGGCCGCGTGCCGGTGCGCTGCGGGGTGCTCAGTCCTCGCTCCGCCGGCTGTAACGCCCCGCCTCGATGCCGCGCAGCTCGCAGTACTCGCGCAGCCCGCCGCGGATGAGCACGTCCGTGTGTGCGAGGTCCGCCGGCGTCCGCGCACCCAGCAGCGCGGACAGATCGCGGAGATGGTCCTGCCAGGTCCGCAGGAGAGGGACGAGCGCGTCCGGCCCGCCGGAGTCCACCGCCGTGAGGAAGGCGCCGGCGACGCCCACCGCGCGGGCGCCCAGCGCCAGCGCGCGCAGCACGTCGAGGGGGCTGCGGACCCCGCCCGAGGCCAGCAGCACCGGCCCCGGGGAGAGTTCGGCGGTCGCCGCTGCATCGAGCAGGCAGGCGGGCGCGGACTGGCCGAACCCGGTGAGATAGGCGTAGTCGCCGCCGGGCCGCCGGTCGTTCTCGATCCGCAGGAAGTCCGTGCCGCCGCGGCCGGAGACGTCCGCCCACTCCACGCCGAGCTCCCGCAGCCGGAGGAGCGTGCGCGGGCTGAGGCCGAATCCGACTTCCTTCACGAGCACCGGCACCGGGCTCGCTCTCACGATCTCCTCGATGCCGCGCAGCCAGGAGCCGAACTCCGGGGAGCCCTCCGGCATGACCGTCTCCTGCACGGCATTCACGTGGAGCTGCAGGGCGTCCGCCCTGAGCATCTCCACGACCCGCGCGGCGTCCTCGGCCGTCCTCCCCACACCCAGGTTCGCCATGACGAGGCCGTCCGGGTTCTCGTCCCGGATGACGGTGAAGGCACGCGCGGCCTCGGCGTCGTCGAGGGCGATGGACATGGATCCGCAGGCCATCGCGATCCCGGTCTCCCGCGCGGCGATCGCGAGATCCCGGTTGATGCGCCCGGTGTGCTCCGTGCCCCCGGTCATCCCGTTGATGTAGAACGGCCACGCGACGCGGCGGCCGAGCATCTCCACGGACGGGTCCACCTCCTCGACCGCCACCGCGCCCAGGGCATGGTGGACGAACGCGACGTCGTCGAAGTCCGACCGCGGCCCGCCGCCGGTCCACTGGGCCGCGGCGAGGCGGACGTGGTCCTCCTTGCGCGTGTGCCGCCCGGCGGCGTCGAGTGCGGCCGCATCGAGTGCTTCCCGCTCAGTCATGTGTGTCTCCTGCCTGGTCCGGTGCGGTGGGGGCCGCGGCCGGGGAATGGGCCCGCAGCATCAGCGGCAGGATGTCGTGCTCCCGCCAGGATTCGAGCAGCGCCGCCGGGTCTGCGGTGTCCGGCAGCAGGACGATCCCGCAGTCCCCGCCGCCGGCGCCGGAGGGCTTGCCCGCTGCGCCGTGGGCCTCCGCGAGGTCGCAGAGCAGCTGCAGCTGCGGGGTCTCGATGACGGTGCCGCGGAGGGCGCCGAGCTCCTGCAGCATGCTCCTGCACGTGCGGATGCGGCCGAGCACGGTCACGGGATCCGTGGTCCATGCCGCCGTCAGCTCCTCCACTGCGCGGCGGGAACCGGTGAGGAAGTCCGCGTAGCGCGCATCGACGTCTGTCGCGTCCCTGTGCACCCGCGCCACGAGGTGCTCGGTGGAGGCGGGGCGTCCCGTCCACCCCACCAGCAGGGCAAGGCCGGCCGGGTCGCCCAGGCGACGGATCCGGCTGACCTCCCACTCCGGTGCCGTGAGCATGGCGGTGACGGTGGAGGCCGCCGCTCGGGCGCGGAGAGCGGCGCGATCCGGGGCCGTGTACTCGATCCACCCGCCGTAGGTGCTGGCCGCCACGTCGCCGCCCGAGGCCCGCGGTGCGATCGCGATCGTGGCCAGCAGCGCCAGCCGGAACCGGTCTTGAGGCCGCAGCCCCATACTGTAGAAGCGGCCGACGGCGTCGACGACCGCGGCGGTCACGGCACCGGAGGAGCCGAGGCCGAACTTCCGCCCGCTGGGATCGTCGAGCTCGCTGTCGATGGCGAGGTCGAAGTAGCGCGGCGCCAGCCCCCGCTCCGCGCGCAGCCGTTCCATGAGCGCGATCGCGGACGTGACGTAGTCGAGCGGGCTGTGGTCGAGCACGATCTGCTCGTCCGCACCGCGCACCCAGGTCACGGGGCTGTGCCCCCATCTGCTCGAGCGGACCCGCCCGCAGCCGGCGGCCGCCGTGAGACGCACGGTGATGACCCGGTCCACGGCGATGAGGACGGCCGGGTGGCCGGGCTCCACGACCGCGTACTCACCGGCGATGTAGAGCTTGCCCGGTGCGCGTGCGAGGACGTCCGCGCCGGCGGCGGTTGCGGAGGCGGTCACCGTGGGGTCTCTCCTCCGTCCCGCTGTGCAGGCTCCGGCAGGTGCTCCGCGAGCAGGTGCGCCCCCGGTCCCGGGCCGACGATGCGGACCTCGCCGTGCTCCGCCACGGCGGCCGCGACGGCCTCTGCCTCGGCGGGAGTGGTGAGCACGCAGACATTGGGGCCGGCGTCCGCGGTCGCCCACGCCGTCACACCGGCCTCACGGAGCCGGACGGCAGCATCGAACACCTCGATGCTGCGCGGGGCCAGATAGCGCACGGGCGGCGTGGAGGTGGCGATGACGGCGTGCATGCGCAGCGCATGGGACTCCGTGAGCGCACCGATCCGGGGGACGTCGCCGTCCGCGCAGGCCCGGACCATCTCCGTGAGGCTCTGCTCCGTGGAACTCACCCAGGCCTCGTAGAACGGGGAGGTGGCGGCCGTGAGCCGCATGGCCCGGCGGCTCGAGACGGACTTGGGGGAGCCGTCGACGGTGACGATGACGAGGCGCAGGTCCGGAGCCTCGATCCCCTCTGCGTACGAGCTCGCATCGTCCGTACCCGCGTGCCACACGGCGTAGCCGGGGATGACGGAGCGGGTGGCGGAGCCGGAGCCGCGCCGGGCCAGCCGGCTCAGCGCGCGTTCGTCCAGATCGAGCCCGTAGGCCGCCGCGGCGGCGAGCGCCAGCGCGGCGAAGCCCGAGGCCGAGGAGGCGAGTCCCGCCGCCGTGGGCGCCTCGTTGTGGGAGCGCACCCGGGCGCGGCGGCCGTCCCCGGCGAGGGAGCGGACGACGTCGAGGAAGCGCGTGGTGCGGTCCAGGGCCACGCCGGTCTGCTCCGCGCCGCCCAGGGAGAAGGCGTCCTCGGTGAGGGCCTCGTCGACCTCGACCGTGGTCGTGGTGGCGAAGGCGTCGAGCGTCATGGACATGCTGCCCGCGGCCGGGAGCATCTGCGCCTCGTCGCGTTTGCCCCAGTACTTCACGAGGGCGATGTTGGGATGTGCGCGTGCGGTCGCCCGGGTCATGCCGGTTCCACCTTCGTCTGCCAGGTCCGCGCGGCACCGGCGGCGCGGAGCGTCTCTGCGATGTGTGCGGCGTGCGCGCCGTCGCGGGCGAGTGTGAGCACACAGCCGCCGCGGCCGCCGCCGGTGAGCTTGGCCCCCGCCGCGCCGGCACCGCGCGCCGCCGCGACAAGGGTCTCGAGGGAGGCGTCGCTCACGCCCAGCTCCGCGAGCAGGGCGTGGGCATCGTCCATCTGCTCGCCCAGCCCGGCGACGTCCCCGGCCGCGAGCCGTCTGAGCGAGCCCTCTGCGAGCGCGCCCAGGCGGTTGAGGACCGCGCCCACCTCCGAGGGGGAGTCCTCCATCCGGGCGCGGACGGAGCCCACGGCCTCGGACGTGGAGCCTGCGTGGCCGGAGTCCGCGAGGACGAACTCGAAGGTGCCGCCCACCTCCACCGGCGTGACGACGCCGTTCTGGAAGCGGATGGGGGAGGACGAGGCGACGGTCCGCCCGTCCAGCCCGCTGGACCGGCCGTGGGCGATCCGCTCCGCGGCCATGACGACCTCGTGCACCTCATCCTCGTCCAGCCGCGTCGCCGTGAGGGCCGCGACGGCGCGCGCGACGGCGACGGCCACGGCGGCGCTGGAGCCCAGCCCGCGCTCGTAGGGGATGGAGCTCGTGAGCTCGAGGGCGAGCAGATCAGGATCCGCGCCGGTGCGCGCGCAGGCCGACTGCACCGCCGCGATGAGCGGCTGCAGCCGGGGCGGCGCGTCCGCGGCGGCGCCGGAGTAGAGGTCGCTGTCGATCCGGAGCCCGCCCGTCCCCGCCGTGATGCGGGCGGTGGCGTTGAGGGAGGTGAGCGGGATGGCGACGGCCGGCGAGCCGTACACCACCGAGTGCTCGCCGAACAGGATCGCCTTCGCGTGCGCCGTTCCCACCGCCGGGGTGGTGCGAACCGCGGCGGGTGCCGCCGTCGGCGCCGCGGCGGTGCCGGTGGGCCCTTCTGTCATCGTGTGCTCTCTCCTGTCAGCGGTCGCAGGTTCCTCAGCACCCGTCGGGCCGCAGCGACTGCGTGCGGGGTCCGTCCCCGGACCGCAGCTAAGGATACTCAGCCGCGGCAGGCAGAGCCCAGCCGGAGGGTGCCCGCTGTGCGGTTTCTCTCCTCGCGGCGTCAGCCGGAGGCTCTGCGCAGCGCCGCACAGAGGGCTTCCGCAGCGGTGCGCACCTCCGACTCCGTGGTCGACCGGCCGAGCGACAGCCGGAGCGCTCCCACCGCGGTGCGCGGGTCCACTCCCATGGCGAGGAGGGAGGCCGAGGGGGCGTGGACGCCTGCATGGCAGGCGCTGCCGGTCGAGGCGGCGACCCCCTCCGCGGCGTCCAGGACCTCCTGTCCCACGGTTCCCGGCTGCGCGACCATGAGGGTGTTGGGCAGGCATCCCGCCGGCGGCGAGATCCGCACGAGGGCGGGAGCACCCGCGCTGAGCAGGGACCACAGAAGCTCCCGGAGCCTCACCTGTGCGGCGGTCCCGCGCCGCAGCTCCTCGGCGGCCAGTGCGGCGGCGGCTCCCAGGCCCACGATCCCGGCGACGTTCTCCGTGCCGGGGCGCAGTCCCCGCTCCTGGCCGGCGCCGCGCAGCACCGGTGCGAGTGCCGTGCCCCGGCGCACCCAGAGGGCGCCCACCCCCTGCGGACCGTAGAGCTTGTGTCCGGCGACGGAGAGGAGGTCTGCCCCGATCTCCCGCACGTCGACCGGGATCTTGCCGACGGCCTGTGCGGCGTCGATGTGCACGAGGCCGCCCGCGCGGTGGACCGCTTCGGAGAAGGCCGCGGCCGGCTGGACGGTGCCGACCTCGTTGTGCGCGAGGATGAGGGTGCCCAGACCCAGCTCAGTGCCGGGAGTGGAATCCGGATCGATCCGGGCCCCGGCGTCGACGTCGAGCGTGTGGACCGTCCAGCCGTCCCGCGTCCGCAGGTGCTCGAGCGGCGCCGTCGTGGCGGGGTGCTCGAGCGGAGAGGTGAGCACACGCCGGCAGCCGGCGCCCGCGGCGGCCCCGCGGAGGGCCAGATTGCTGGCCTCGGTGCCCCCGGAGGTGAAGACGATCTCGTCCGGCTCGGCGCCGATCAGCGCGGCGAGCTCCTGCCGTGCGCGGTCGACGGCGGCGGCCGCGGCACGTCCGCGCCGGGTGGCACTCGAGGGGTTGCCGAACTGATGGGTGAGATGCGGCCACATCCTCTGCGCCACGGGCTCCGCGACGGGCGTCGTGGCGTTGTGGTCGAGGTAGACCTCCGTCTCCGAGGCCGGCACGGGAGCGCTCATGCCTCAGACGTCGAGTCGCTCGCGCTGGTTGCCGGCCATGCCGCTGCGGATCGAGAGGAGGATGCCGCCCAGCACGGCGGCGACGAGCGAGCCGGAGAGGATGCCGATCTTCACCTCGCCGGCGAGGTGCTCCATGCCGGGATAGGCGAGTTCGCCCACCAGGAGGGCCACCGTGAAGCCGATGCCGGCGACCATCGACATGCCCAGCATGTCGATCCACTTCAGGGACTTCTCCAGCCGGAAGAACGGCAGACGGGTGAGCAGGAAGGTGGTGCCGAGGATGCCGATGGGCTTGCCGAGGACGAGGCCGCAGACGATGCCCAGGACGATCGGATCCGCGAAGGTCTCGCCGAGGCCGCTCAGCCCTCCCGTCTCCACGCCGGCGGAGAAGAAGGCGAAGACCGGCACGGCGAAGAGCGTGGAGAAGACGCCCCACCGGCTCGCGAAGTGACCGGCGAGGCCCTCGTAGCGGATCGCTCCGTCCGCGTCCGTGCCGTGGGCCACCCGCGCCCGCGGCGTGGGCCGGACGGGCACGGCGAAGCCCAGGAGCACGCCGGCGACGGTGGCGTGCACGCCCGCGCTGTGCACGCAGTACCAGGTGAGGATGCCGAGCGGGACGAGGATCCACCAGGAGCGCACGCCCCGGTAGGTGAGGAAGGCGAACAGGGCCAGCGGGACGATCGCGGCCAGCAGCCAGCCCAGCTGGACCCCCGCGGTGTAGGCGATGGCGATGATGGTGATCGCGATGAGGTCGTCGACCACCGCCAGCGTGAGGAGGAAGATGCGCAGCGCGGACGGCAGGTTCTTCGCCACGACCGCGAGGACGGCCACGGCGAAGGCGATGTCCGTGGCGGTCGGGATGGCCCAGCCGTTGAGAGCGCTGCCGCCCGTGTGCAGGTTGAAGCCGATGAAGATGAGGGCGGGCGCGAGGACGCCGCCGGCAGCCGCCGCCACGGGGACGGCCGCCTGGCGGGGGTCGCGCAGGCGGCCGGTGACGAACTCCTCCTTGAGCTCCAGTCCCACCACGAAGAAGAAGACGGCGAGGAGGCCGTCGGCCGCCCACGTGCCGATCGTGAGATCGAGGTGGAGGGCGGAGGGGCCCACGCGGAAGTCCCGCACCGCCTCGTACCAGCCGGACAGGGGCGTGTTCGCCAGTACGAGCGCTGCGATGGCAGCGAGGAGGAGCAGCGTGCCGCCGAAGGCATCGTTGCCTGCGGCGGCGGAGAGCTTGCGTGACAGAGCGGCGAGCGGACCGCCCGGCTGATCGGTGGGCCTGTTGTGCATCCGGACACAGTAGCAGGATGCGATTCCGCCCAGCGGACGGTGTGTGCCCACTGAGACCCGGTCCGGCTCGCCGGCGCCGCGCCTCCTCAGTCCCGCAGCCGGCGCTTGAGGATCTTGCCCGCCGTGTTCTTGGGCAGCTCCTCGACGAAGTGCACCGCCTTGGGCACCTTGAACGGCGCCAGCCGCGAGCGGACGTGGTCCGTGACCGTCGTCGCGGTGAGCTGATCGTCGCCCACCCCGGGCTTGCGGACGACGAAGGCGGTGATCGCCTCGATCCACTTGTCGTCCGGCACGCCCACCACCGCGACCTCGGCGACCTCCTCGAGTTCGAAGACGGCGTCCTCGACCTGCCGTGAGGCCACGAGCACGCCGCCGGTGTTGATGACGTCCTTCACGCGGTCCACGACCTCGACGAAGCCGTCCGCGTCCCGGACCACGAGGTCGCCGGAGTGGAACCAGCCGGTGCGGAAGGCCTCCTGTGTGGCCTCGGGCTTGTTCCAGTACCCCTCGCAGAGGTGCGGCGAGCGGTAGACGATCTCGCCCTGCTCGCCCGGGCCCACCTCATCACCCTGGGAGTCGACGACCTTGGCCTCGACGAACAGCGCCGGCCTGCCGGCGGAGCCGGGGTGGTCGTCGTGCTCCTCCGGGCGCAGCACGGTGCACAGCGGCCCCATCTCGGACTGGCCGAAGCAGTTGTAGAACCCCAGCTCCGGCAACGCGGTCCGCAGCCGCTCCAGCACCGGTCCGGGCATGATCGAGGCGCCGTAGTAGGCCCTGCGCAGCGAGGAGAGGTCCGCCTCCGTCAGGCGCGGATTGTGCGCCATCGCCACCCAGACGGTGGGTGCGGCGAAGAAGGAGGTGATGCGCTGTTCCTCGATCAGCGTGAGCAGCTCGTCCGGCACCGGGCTGGGGACGATCACGCTGTAGGCGCCGGTGATGAGCGCCGGCAGCAGGAAGACGTGCATCTGCGCGGAGTGGTACAGCGGCAGCGCGTGGACCCAGCGGTCCTCGGCGCTGAGATCGAGGCCGTCGAGGCAGCTGAGGTAGTGGTGGACCAGCGCGCGGTGGGTCATGATCGCGCCTTTGGGGGCAGAGGTGGTGCCCGAGGTGTAGAGCAGCTGGGCGATGTCCGTGTCCGTGACGGCGAACTCGTCATCGCCGGCCCGAGGCACCTCCGGCGCGGTGACGACGGGGAGGAGGTCCTCGAACGTCCGCACCTCCAGGACGGCGCCGGTGGGCGTGGCCCGCACGTGCTCTGCGAGCGCGGCGTCCGCGAACACGGCCTTGGCCCCGGAATCGGTGAAGAAGTAGTCGAGCTCGTCCCCGCGCATCTGGAAGTTGACCGGGACGTGGACGAGGCCCGCGCGGGCGCAGGCGAGGAAGGTCAGCGCATAGAGGTCGGAGTTGAGGCCGATGGCGGCCACCCGGTCGCCCGGGACCAGGCCCAGCCCCAGCAGGTGGCGGGCGAGCGCGGTGACGGCGTCGTCGAGTCCGCGATAGGACCAGGTGCGGTCGCCGAAGACCACGGCGGTGGCCTCGGGGGTGCGCCCGGCGGTGCGGCGGATGAGGTCTGCGATCGTGCTCCTGTGCACGGGTGTGATCTGCGACATGGCGCTCACCGTACTACGGTTGTCCCATGACGGAGCCCGCACTCGCCGACCTGCACGCACTCATCGACGCCCTCTGGCCGGAGCGGCTGGCGGAATCCTGGGACTCCGTGGGGCTCACCACCGGCGATCCCTCCCGGCACGTGCGCCGTGTCCTGCTCGCCGTGGATCCCGTGGACGCGGTCGTCGAGGAGGCCGTGGAGCGCGGCGCGGACCTGCTGCTCACCCACCATCCGCTCCTGCTGCGCGGGGTCACCTCCGTGGCCGCGGACACCCTCAAGGGCGGCCAGCTCGTGAGGCTCATCGGTGCCGGGGTCGCACACATCGCCGCGCACACCAATGCGGACGTCGCCCCCGGCGGGGTCTCCGACGTGCTCATCGAGACGCTGGGGGCGGGGGAGGCACGGCCGCTCGCTCCCACCTCGGCGGCGGACCCCGCGGTGGGCATAGGGCGCTGGGCGGATCTGCCGGAGCCCGCGACGGTCCGGGACCTGGCGCGGCGGCTCGCCGCGGCCCTCCCCGCCACCGTCACCGGCGTCCGCATCGCCGGTGACCCGGACGCGGAGGTGACCCGTGCGGCGGTGTGCGGCGGGGCCGGGGACTCGCTCTTCGACGAGGTGCGCGCGTGCGGCGCGGAGGTCTACGTCACCTCGGACCTCCGCCACCACCCCGCGACGGAGGCCCGCGACACGGCGCGCCGGACCGGCCCGGGTCTGCCGGCCGCTCCCGTTCCGCACCTCATCGACATCTCCCACTGGGCCTCGGAGTCGCTCTGGCTGGACCGCGCGGCCGCACAGCTGTCCGCCGCGGCCCGGGAGCGCGGCTGGGAGCTCGAGATCGAGGTCTCGCGTCTGCGCACCGACGCGTGGGCGGAACGGATCGGGCAGGACATGGCGGGTTCGCAGTCGGCGCATACAGCGGCAGCACACGCATCGCGGAAGGAGCACTGAGGATGTCGGAGCTCAGACTCGACGAGGGCCAGGCACAGGCACTCCTGGAGTGGATCGACCTCGCGGCCGCGCGCCGCACCCGGGCGCACGAGGCCCGGCAGACCCAGCGTCTGGCCCGCCTGCGTGAGCTCGCGGCGGAGCACGGGCGGCTGCGGCAGGAGGCGGACGCACTCGCCGCCCGGCAGACGGAGCACGAGCGGCAGGCCGCGGAGTGCGAGGCGGAGGCGGACGCGCTGCGGGCGCGCATCAGCCGGACGGAGGAGAAGCTCAACGCCGGTGTGGGCCTCACCTCGCGGGACCTCCTGGGCCTCCAGGAGGAGATCGCGGGGCATCGCCGGCGCGTGAGCGAGATCGAGACCCGGCAGGTGGAGGAGCTGGAGGCGGGGGAGACCGCCGCCGAGGCCCTCGCCGGCGTCCGTGCACAGGCGGACCAGGTGGCGAGCACGGGGCGGGACCTGCAGGCCGAGCGCACCGCGGAGGCGGAGCGCCTGAGCGGCGAGATCGCGGAGCTCGACGCCCGGCTGACCGCCGCGGTCGCGCAGCTCCCGCAGTCTCTCGCGCCGCGACTGTCCGCGGACGGCGAGTACCCGGCTGCCGCGACCGTCTCCGGCGGCGCCTGCACCGCCTGCGGCGCCCAGCTCTCCGGTGCGAGTGCGGACCGGTACCGGAACGCCGCACCCGGCACCTGCCTCGAGTGCGAGGACTGCGGCGCGGTGCTGCTGCGCGCCGGCGGGTGAGCGGCGCTACCGGGGGAGCACGACGGGAGTGCCCGTGTCCGGATCCGTGAGGATGCGGCAGTCGAGCCCGAACACCTCGCGCACCCGCTGCTCGGTGAGGATCTCCGCGGGCGTCCCCGAGGCGACGGTGCGCCCGTCCCTCATCGCCACCACGTGCGTGGCGAAGCGCGCGGCGTGGTCGAGGTCGTGCAGGACCGCCACGACGGTCCGCCCCTGCGGCTGCTGCAGTCGCTGCAGGCGCAGGGGCGGACCGTCGTGGCGGTCCTGCACGACCTCGACCACGCCGCGCGCTTCGCCACGCACGTGGTGGCGATGAGGGACGGGCGCA
>NZ_JALAHB010000191.1 GCF_022712115.1 Brevibacterium sp.
CAGGACCAGGA
The DNA here is from genome assembly GCF_022712115.1 of Brevibacterium sp. GTDB lineage: Bacteria > Actinomycetota > Actinomycetes > Actinomycetales > Brevibacteriaceae > Brevibacterium > Brevibacterium salitolerans. Next base: position 12 of record NZ_JALAHB010000191.1, read on the forward strand.
CTCCCCCTCCCAGGAAAGGACCCTCCATGCGCGCGGACACCAGCAGAGTCGACCCCCAGGACCTCAACCTCGCACGCCGCAACACCGTGGGCGACGCCCTCACCCGCACGGCGGACAGACTGCCGCACAACATCGCCGTGGTGGACGGCGAGCGCCGCATCGACTACGCCACGCTCGAGCACGACTCCGAGGCCGTGGCCCGCGGCATCCTCGCGCTCCCCCACGCGCCGGAGCAGGGCGAGCCCGTCGCCGTGCTCATGACGAACTGCTACGAGTTCCTCCCCGTCTACTTCGGCATCGCGAAGTCCGGGCGGGTGGCCCTGCCCGTCAACTACGGCCTCGCGCCGGAGGACATCGCCTGGATACTCACGGACGCCCAGGCCCGCACCGTCGTCATCGACGAGGCCCTGCTGCCCCTGCTGACCTCGGCTGCGGCGGCCGGTGCGGAGGTGGAGACCGTCGTGGTGCGGCGGACGGCGGGCGCGGCGGAGGCGGCCGAGGCCTCGGGCGCCTCCCCGCTCGACTCCGGCCTCCCCGGAGCCCGGACCGTCGACCTCGCAGACCTGTTCGCCGCCGAGGTGGGCGAGGAACTGCGGATCCTCATCGGCAGCGACGACGTCGTCCAGTGCCTCTACACCTCCGGGACCACCGCGAACCCCAAGGGCGCGCTGGCCGCACACAGTGCTGTCGTCATGGGCGCGATGACGAACGCGCTCCTGCTCGGCGGGGACTGGGGACGCACGCCGGGAACCATGCTCCTCGTCCTCCCGATGTTCCATGTGACCGCACTCAACACCCTGGCCAAGCCCGTCCTGTTCACCGGCGGCACGCTCGTCATCCAGCAGGGCTTCGATCCCGTCGCCGCGATCGACGCGCTGGAGCGCGAGCGCGTGACGACCTTCACCGGCCTGCCGATGATGTGGGGCGCGCTCGTGGCCGAACACGCCAAGCGGCCGCGCGACCTCAGTGCGATGGACACGGCCATGTACGCGATGGCGCAGATGCCGGAGCGGATCCTCGCGGGCATGGACGCGATGATGCCCAACGCCAAGATCGTGCTGGGCTCCGGGCAGACGGAGGTGATCCCCGCGACGACCTTCCAGCGGCCCGAGCACCGGCACGGGAAGAACGGCTCGTGGGGCATGCCCATGCCCACCGTGCGCGTGCAGATCATGGGCCCCGACGGCGAGCTCCTGCCCACCGGCGAGACCGGTGAGATCGTCTACCGGGGCGGCCACGTCACGCTCGGCTACTGGAACCGGCCCGACGCCAACGAGGAGTCCTTCCGGCACGGCTGGTTCCACTCCGGGGACCTCGGGCACCTGGACGAGGAGGGCGTCGTCTGGTTCACGGACCGGGTCAAGGACATCATCAAGACCGGCGGGGAGAACGTGTCCTCGATGAAGGTCGAGCGCATCGTCGCGGATGCGCCGGGAGTCGTCGAGTGCTGCGTGATCGGGACCGAGCACGCGCACTGGGGCGAGGCCGTCACGGCCGTGGTGCTCAGCGACCGCGTGCCGCCCCTGGAGGGCGAGGGCTCGGTGGCGGATGGGAGCGTGAGTGCTCAGGAGCGCAGCCGGCGCGCGGCACAGGTGGAGGAGGAGATCCTCGCCCACGTGCGGGAGAAGCTCAGCGGCTTCGAGACGCCCAAGCGGGTGGAGTTCGTGGACGCGCTGCCCAAGACCACCACCGGGAAGATCAGGAAGAACGTGCTGCGGCAGCAGTTCTGAGGGGGCCGGCCGGAGCGCCTGAGGAGCATGGTTCGGAGCACCGGCGGGAGCAGGGGCCGGAGCACCGGCGGAAAGGCCGCGCGGATCTCAGCGATCCGTGCGGCCTCGTGCGTCCGCTCAGTCCTGGACGATCGGGCGCTTCGCCACGGCACGGGCGTGGGAGAGCTCCCGGAAGCCGTGGATCGAGTGGTAGGCGCCGATCCCGCTGTGGTTGGCACCGCCGAAGGGCAGATTGGGCTCGAGGTAGTTGCCCGCCCAGCCGTTGATGCTCACTCCGCCGGAGGAGGTCTCCGCGAGCACCCGGGCCTCGGCCTCGGGGTCCGCCGTGAAGACGTGCATGGTGAGCGGCTTGGTGCGGCTGCGGATGCCGTCGATCACCTCGCCCAGCTCGTCGTAGGCGAACACCGGCAGCACCGGGCCGAAGATCTCGTCCTGCATGACGGCGGCGTCCTCGGGCACGTCGAGGAGGACGCAGGGCTCCACCGTCAGCGTCTCGCGGTCGCGCCGACCGCTGCCGATCAGCTTGGCACCGCGCTCCACGGCATCGTCGATGTAGCCTGCGACCCGGTCGAAGTTCCGTTCGTCGACGATGCGGGAGAAGCGGTCGAGGTTGATCTCGTCGCCGTTGTAGACGCGGTCCTGCACCGCGCCCATGAAGCGGTCCACGAAGTCGTCGCGCAGCGCCCGCTTCACGTACACGTGGTCCGGCGCCAGGCAGATCTGGCCGGCGTTGGACATCTTGCCGATCATGAGCGCCTGCGCGGCCGCGTCGAGGTCCGTGGTGCCGTCGATGACCGCGGGGCACTTGCCGCCCAGCTCCAGCGTGACGGAGGCCAGGTGCTTCGCCGCGGCGGCCATGACGACCTTGCCCACAGCAGGGCTGCCGGTGAAGAAGACGTGGTCGACGGGGAGCTCGGAGAGCGCGTTCGCGAGGTCCACTCCGCCCTCGAAGACCGCCACCTCGTCCTCGGAGAACGCCGCCCGGATGATCTCCGCCGCGAGCGCGGAGGTGGCCGGGGCGAGCTCGTTGGGCTTGACGATCGCGACGTTGCCGGCACCGATGATCGCCGCCAGCGGCTGGAAGGTCAGCAGGAAGGGGTAGTTCCACGGACCGTACAGGAGCACCTGGCCGCGGGCCTCGTACTGGACGAACGCCTCGGTGCCGGGGTATGAGACGGGCACGGCCTGCGGCTCCATCCACTCCGCGAGGTGCGCGATGATCCCGTCGATCTCCGCGAGGACCCCGCCCAGCTCCGTCCCGGCGCCGGTGAAGCCGTCCGCGAACTTCTCCTTGGTGCGGCGCAGGTCCCGGTGCAGGGCCTCATCGACGTCGTCGGCGCGGCTGAGGAGCACCTCGCGGAGCCTCCCCAGCTTCTCCACCCGCTGCTCCGCGGTGGTGTTCCCCACCCTCCACTTGCTGCGCTGCTGGAGTTCGTGGACTCGTCGGATCTCGTTCGGGTCCCATGCGGACATAGGCGGATCACCTCCATGTGATGCGATAGCTGGGGCCGACACTACACCGGGAGGACACCGGCCTCGGCCCCCTTCTCACAGGGTGGTTCCCACTCGCCGGGGGCCGGTGCGCGCCCGGTGAGCGGGTCTGCGAGCGGGCCGGCGCCTCGGGAGCCGGCGGCTGTGCGCTCAGCCGCCGGCCGCGGCGTCGCTCAGTAGACGACGATGGGCTTGAGCGTGGTCCCCTCCGCGGAGTCCGCGAACGCGCGGTTGATCTCCTCGAGCGGATACGTGCGGGTGAGCTTCTCGAACGGGAAGACGCCGGTCTTGTGGAGCGCGATGAGCCGCGGGATGAACTCCTGCGGGACGGCATCGCCCTCGATCACCAGGCTCACCCGGATGCCGGAGGCCAGGCGAGTGCCCACGTCGATGGAGGCCTGCGTGCCCACCTTGGAGGCCCCTACGAGCACACCGTGCCCGAGGATGCGCAGCGAGTTGGTCATCTGGTTGAAGACCGCGGGCACACCGGTGGTGTCGAGCGCGTGCTGGACGCCGGTGCCGGTGATCTCCATGATCGCCTCCACCGGGTCCTGCTCCTTCGAGTTCACGGTGTGGGTGGCACCGAGCTCCCGGGCGAACTCGAGGCGGGACTCGACGATGTCGACGACGATGATGGTGGAGACGCCGGCCGCCTTCGCGGCGAGCACGCCGGCCATGCCGACCGCGCCGGTGCCGAACACGGCGAGCGAGTCGCCCGCCTTCACGTCCAGGACGTTGAGCACGGAGCCCGCACCGGTCATGATGCCGCAGCCCAGGGGTCCGAGCAGTTCGAGCGGCACCTCCTCGTCGACCTTGATCGCACCGCTGGCCACGACGTTGGAGTGCTCCGCGAAGGAGGACTGGCCGAAGAAGTGCGAGCCCACCGGGCCGTTCTCGTCGCTGAAGGCCCGGGAGCCGTCTCCGCGCACACCGGCGAAGTTCCGCTCGCCGAACTTCTCGCAGTACATGGGGTGCCCTGCGAAGCACTGCGCGCACTGGCCGCAGAACGCCGGCCCCAGCACCACGCGGTCGCCGGGAGCAAGGTCCGTGACCGCGCTGCCGACCTCCTCGACGATGCCCGAGCCCTCGTGCCCCAGCACGGCGGGGAGCTCGATGGGGTGCCACTGGTCACGGAAGATCGCATCCGTGTGGCAGATGCCGGACGCCACCATCTTCACGCGGATCTCATCCGGACGGGGATCGTCGAGCTCGACCTCGCGGATCTCCAGGTCCTTGCCGCCTTCGACCACCACGGCCGCACGCGTCTTCATCTCCGCCTCCTCAAGCACACCGGCTCGGGAATCCGCGGTCGGCGTGCGGATCGTCGTATTCGTCTGCGTGCATGACTCTAGACCTCGGCGCGGTCCGCGGGCAGGGCTCGCGGCTGTCTCGTTCCTCACCTGCGGGAGTGCCGGCCAACTCCCTGCCCCACTCCCCGGCCCCGCGCAGTGCACAGAAGTGCGCCCCGCGCAGTTCGCCGTGGAACCGCGCGGGGCGCACCCTCTCGTCAGAAGCGCTCGCTCAGGGCGCCTCGGGCAGGCCCTTCGCGTTCTCGTCGATGTTGCGGATGAGGACGGAGGTGTCCCGGTCCCCCCAGCCCTCGTCGATGAGCTTCTGCAGCTTCTCGTGGACGAGGCTCGCGGCGGGCAGGTCCAGGCCCTCGGACTCCGCGCCGGCGAGCGCCAGGCCCACGTCCTTGTGCATGAGCATGGTGGAGAAGCCGGCGGTGAACTCCCTCTCCGCCGGGGAGATGTCGACCACTCCGGGGACGGGGTACCAGTTGCGCAGCGGCCAGGAGTCGCCGGAGGACACCTTCGCGATGTCGAAGAAGACCTTGGGGTCGAGTCCGAAGCGCTGGGCCAGCACGGCGCCCTCGACCACGCCCTGGAGGCTGATGGCCAGCTGCATGTTGTTGACGATCTTGGCGGCCTGCCCGGCTCCGTCGCCGCCGGCGTGGAAGATGTTGCCGGCCATCGCCTCGACCACGGGGCGCACCGCCTCCACGTCCGCATCCGCGCCGCCGAGCATGAAGGTGAGCGTCCCCGCCTGCGCGCCGCCCACACCGCCGGAGACCGGCCCGTCGATGAACCGGAAGCCGCGCTCGCGGGCACCGGCGTGCAGGGCCCGCGCGGTGTCGACGTCGATCGTCGAGTCGTCCACCAGCAGCGTGTCCGTGGACGCGGAGTCGAAGACGCCGCCGGCGTCGAAGTACACGCTGCGGGCGTGCTCGCCCTTGGGCAGCATGCTGAAGACGAAGTCCGCGCCGGCCACGGCCTCGGCGATGGATCCCACCGCCTGCACGCCGTCCGCGGCTGCCGCCTCCACCGCCGCCGGGACGACGTCGAAGCCCTTGACCGTGTGACCTGCCGCGATGAGGTTCTTCGTCATCGGGCGGCCCATGTTGCCCAGTCCGATCCAGCCGATGTTCGCCATGATGCCTCCTTGCACTCGCCTGTTCCTCCGTGCCGCTCCGGCTCGGCTCCGGGCCGTGCGGCTGACACCCCCAGAATATGCCCGCCGTCACACACCGCGCCCCTGCGCGCGGCCCGGGCGGCCGTCAGGAGGATCCGCTTCCGCACCGGAGGTGTGCACCGGTGCAGATGAGGCGCCGGCCTCGTGTCGTGCCGGCACCTCGCAGCAGGCCCGCCTCCGTCCGGCACGCGCGTGCGGCGGCCGGCGTCTGCGCATCCTTCCGCGAGCCCATGCGCCGGTGCGTCAGCGCAGACCCACCGCGGCCCCACGGATACGATGCCTCCATGACCAGCTCGCACGTGCCGTCGGCCTCCGGCCCCCGCATCGCGCCGGATGACCTCCTCACCCTCCTCGCCGTCGCCCGGCTGGGCAAGTACACGGCGGCCGCCCACAGCCTCGGCGTCAACCACACGACGGTCTCCCGCCGCATCGCCTCCCTGGAGAAGGCGGTGGCGGACCGCGTGCTCACCCAGGCCCCCGAGGGCTGGGAGCTCACCGCGCGCGGCAGGCAGCTGCTGCCCGCCGCGGAGGCCGTGGAGACCGCCCTCGCCTCCGTCGCCGGGCCCGCCCCGGAGGAGGGCGGCGCGGGACGCCGCCTGTCCGGGACCGTGCGCATCGCCGCGCCGGAGGGCTTCGTCCGCACCTTCGCCATGCCGGCGCTCAGCCGCCTGCAGCGCAACCACCCGGGCCTGCAGGTGGAGCTCCAGACCGCCACGCAGCGCGCCCGCCGCTACCGCTCCGGGATGGACATCGAGATCGTGGTGGGCCGTCCGGACACGCGCCACTCCACCGCCCACTACCTGCGCTCGTACTCCCTGGGCCTCTTCGCCGCGCCGTCCTACCTCGCCCGCCACGGGGAGCCGGAGACGGAGGAGGCGCTGGCGGACCGCCGGCTCATCTACTATCCGGAGCACTCGCTGGAGGTCGACGGTCTCCTCAACGCGGCGGAGTCGCTGCCGGAGACGGCCGGCTACTTCCGCTCCAACTCGGTGAATGCGCAGCTGCAGGCCACGCAGATGGGCGTGGGGATCGGCCTCCTGCCGGTGTACGCCGCGCAGGGCGACGACTCCCTGGTCCGCGTGCTGCCGGAGTTCGACAAGGTCATGGAGTACTGGGCGTCGGTGCGGCCGGAGGCGCTGCGCAGCCCGGTGGTGGAGCACGTCCTCGCCGCACTGCGCTGAGGATGCGGCGCGGCGGTGCTGTGCTGCTGTGCTCGCCTCTCGCGCTCCGTGAACCCGTGAACCCTCACAGCCACCCACCCATACGCGGGCGGCTGAGCACACAGCCGGTGCCAGGACGCCCCACCGCCGCTTCCACCCCGCCGAATCCGCCGCACCCTCCCGCTACAGTGGTACTTACCGCTCATTCGATCGGCGTGACCGACCAATGCTGTTCGTCCGCGAAAGGCTGATGCCCCTATGACCGAATCGATCCTGTCCCGCCGCGACCTGCGCTTCCTGCTCCACGACTGGCTCGACGTCTCCGCGCTCACGGAGCGGGAGCGCTTCGCGGACCACTCCCGCGAGACCTTCGACTCGCTCCTCGAGGTCTCCGAGGACATCGCACGCGAGCACTTCGCCCCGCACTACCGCAAGAACGACCTCAACGAGCCCACGTTCGACGGCGAGACGGTCCACATCATCCCGGAGGTCAAGGCCGCTCTGGACACGTTCGCGGAGTCCGGCCTGCTCACGGGTGCCGTCGACGAGGAGTACGGAGGCATCCAGCTGCCCCACACCGTCTCCCGCGCCTGCTTCGCCTGGTTCCAGGCTGCGAACATCGCCACCTCCAGCTACGCGATGCTCTCGATGGGCAATGCCGCCCTCCTCCTGGCCCACGGCACGCCGGAGCAGATCGAGCGCTATGTCGTCCCGGAGCTGGAGGGCCGCTTCACGGGCACCATGTGCCTCTCCGAGCCGGAGGTGGGCTCCTCGCTGAGCGACGTCTCCACCCGTGCCGTCCCCCAGGACGACGGCACCTACCGCGTGCACGGCCAGAAGATGTGGATCTCCGGCGGCGAGCACGAGCTCAGCGAGAACATCGTGCACCTCGTCCTCGCCCGCGCTGAGGGCGATGCGCCGGGCGTCAAGGGCCTCTCGCTGTTCATCGTGCCCAAGAAGCTGGTGAATGACGACGGCAGCGTGGGCCAGCGCAATGACGTGGTGCTCAGCGGGCTCAACCACAAGATGGGCTGGCGCGGGACCACCAACACGCTGCTGAACTTCGGAGAGGGCGCGTTCACGCCCGGCGGCAAGAGCGGTGCCGTAGGGCATCTCGTGGGCGAGCGCGGCAAGGGCCTCGCGTACATGTTCCACATGATGAACGGCGCGCGGATCGGTGTGGGCTCCGGCGCTGTGGCGCTGGGCTATCGCGGCTACCTCGCCGCCCTGGAGTACGCCCGTGACCGCATCCAGGGCCGCCCGCTCGAGGACAAGGATCCGGCGGCTCCGCCCGTGCACCTCGTGCGCCACCCGGACATCCGCCGGATGCTCCTGGCCTCGAAGTCCTACGTGGAGGGCGGCATGGCCCTCGTCCTCTACGCGGCCAGGCTGCTGGACGAGTCCCAGACCGCGCCCGAGGCCGCCGACCGCGAGCGCGCCGACCTCCTCCTCGACGTGCTCACTCCGCTCGTGAAGACGTGGCCCTCGCGCTGGTGCCTCAAGGCCAACGACCTCGCGATCCAGGTGCTGGGCGGCGCCGGGTACACGCGCGACCACGACGTGGAGCAGCTCTATCGCGACAACCGACTCAACCCCATCCACGAGGGTACGGACGGCATCCAGTCCCTCGACCTGCTGGGCCGCAAGGTCCGCATGAAGGGCGGCGCCGGACTGCGGCTGCTGGCCGAGACGATCCGCGCGACGACCGCGAAGGCGGAGGGGACCGCCTGGGCAGAGCAGGCCGCCGCACTGGAGACCGCACTGGCGCGCACGGAGTCCGTCACCGCGACGCTGTGGGCGGACGGGGATCCGCTGCAGGCGCAGTCGAACTCGTGGGAATACCTCGAGGCCGTGGGCCACACCGTCATGGCCTGGCTGTGGCTGGAGCAGGCGCTCGCGGCGGACGCCGCCGAGGCCGGCACGGGTGACAGCGCAACCTCCGGTGGCGCCGATGCGGGTGCCTCCGCGAGCGGTGCGGGCTCGTCTGCGGGAAGCGCGGCCAGCCGCGCATCCGGTGCCGATGACACCGCCTTCTACGCCGGCAAGCGCGCCGCGGCCCGGTACTTCTTCAGCCACGAGCTGCCGCGGGTGCACCCGCAGTTCGACCTGCTGGAGAGCCTGGACCGGACCTTCGCGGACCTCGACGACGCCGTCCTCTGAGCACCCGGCACGTCACGCTTCCGAGCCCGGAAGGGCTCACACCCAAACCCTCAGGTTACGTCTGCGTAGCGGCCGCCCACCACGGCAGCTACGCGGACGTAACTTCGAGGCTCTCGGGGGCAGGGGGCGGTGCGGTGCGTTCAGGGTGGTGCTCTCAGCGCCGCCGGGCCAGGAGTGCTCCGTGCGGTCGTGCCCCGGGATCGTGCCGGGCATGGGTCTCCTCCACGACGAAACCAGCTTCCGCGACCACGGTGGAGAGCTCCCCGACCGGCCAGAACCAGGCCGTCGTCACCGCGTGGTCGAAAGGCTCGCACCGCGGCCCCTCGAAGAAGCCCATGAGCAGGCTGCCACCGGGTGCCAGCACCCGGGCGAACTCGGTGAGAGCGGCGGGCAGGGCCTCGGGAGCGGTGTGGATGAGGGAGTACCAGGCGAGGATCCCCTGCACGCTCGCGTCCGACTCTCCCAGCTCCTCAGCCCGCCCGAGGCGGAATGCAGTGGAGGGAAACCTGCTCCGCGCGAGGGCGAGGAAGGCGGGCGCAGGATCGATGCCGACGACATGGATCCTCGGCGAGCCCTGCCTCTCGGGCTCGCCGGTGCGCAGCAGAGGCACGTCTGCGACCGCAGAGGCGGGATGGTCAACCCTGCCGGCCGGGGCCTCGGCCGGACCGGCACGGTGGTCGGCTGCGCCCGCCGAGCGCTCACACCCATCAGCAAGCCGCGCATCCAGCCACGCCGTCCAGTGCCCGGGGCCGCAGCCCACATCGAGAAGCAGCGGCGCGCCGTCCTCGTCCTGCCGGCCGTCGGAAGTGACGTCTGCGCACCGGACGCCCACCACGTCCGGTACACAGACGTCACGTGAGGTGGGCACAATCCTGCGCAAGGAGTCCGCCCAGCGGCCCACGAGCGCGCGATCGGCCTCTGTGGTCGCATCCATGGATCCCAGGAGCTGCGTGTACTCCTCGGCTCTGCGGTCGTAGGCATTCTCCGCAGGAAGATCTGCGGAGAAGCTCTCCCCTTCAGACCCCTCAGCTGCCGAGCACGCTGCGGCAGCCTGCACTGGGGCACGTGACACACTCACCGCACCGGTGTCCGCGCTGACCGGCCCCTCGGCGGAGGGATGCGCACCGGTGGCTCTCCCGCTCGCACCCCCGGCGCGTTCGCTCACGCAGCGGACCAGCCGCCGTCGATCGAGTGCGCGGCTCCGTTGATGGCGCGGCCGGCCTCGGAGGCGAGCAGCACGGCGATCGCGGCGACGTCGTCGGGCACCGGCAGCGACGGGACCGCGGAGTGTTCGAGGAAGACCTCGTCCAGCACCGCGTCCTCGCTGATGCCACGCTGAGCGGCCAGATCCGCCACCTGGTTCTGCACCAGGGGCGTCATGACGTAGCCGGGGTTGATCGCGTTGCAGGTCACGCCCTTGGGGCCGCCCTCCAGCGCCGTCGTCTTGGTCAGTCCCATGATCCCGTGCTTGGCGGCGACGTAGGCGGACTTGTTCGCCGAGGCCCGCAGCCCGTGGACGGACGAGAGGTTGATGATCCGGCCCCAGCCGCGCGCGTACATGCCCGGCAGCGCCGCCTTCGTGAGGACGAACGGTGACTCCAGCATGAGCCGCTGGATGAGCCGCCACTCCTCCAGCGGGAAGCCCTCGACCGGGTGGATGCGCTGGATGCCGGCATTGTTGACGAGGACGTCCACCTCGAGCGGCTCTGCGGCGAACCGCGCCTCGAGGGCGTCCGTGTCCGCGAGGTCCACCTCCCAGGCCTCCGCAGACCCCGCCCCCGAGGCCGGCCCCGCAGCAGAGGCCTCCCCGGTCGCCGCAGAACCCGCACCCGAGGCCGCCGCGGCGATCTCCGCGACCACGGCCTCGGCTCCGGCGGCATCCCTGTCCGCGACGATCACGTGCGCACCCTCCGCGGCGAAGGCGAGCGCGGTGGCGCGGCCGATCCCGGAGGCGGCACCGGTGACGAGGGCACGGCGGTTCTTCAGCAGATCAGTCATGTGAGCAACGATACGCCGGGGCACGGACGCGGAGGCGTTCCCCTGCCGCGAACCGCCCTGCTAGAATCCGGTGCAGTTGTGTATCTACCGGCCGTCGGCATTCCGGCGGACAGCGGCGGCACCATTCTCACCGCGTCCCCGACCCCCGAAGAGCCATGACACAGACGCACACCTCCTCCGTCGGCACTGCCCCGAACGATCCGGCAGGCGGCGGTGCCGCACTGAGTGACGCCGCCCGGAACGGCGCAGCGCAGCCCAGCGTGCTCAGCCTCGCGGGCCTCCCCTACTTCCCCATCGCCTTCATCGCGCGCCTTCCCTTCGCGATGATGGTCGTGGGTGTGCTCACCGTGGCCGTCTCCGCCCGAGGCTCCCTCTCCCTCGGCGGCCTCACCTCCGCCTTCGTGGGCGTCGGCACGGCGGTGGTGGGTCCGCTACTGGGGGCGGCTGCGGACAGGTTCGGCCAGCGCCGCGTGCTGCTGCTCATCGCGCCGGTCAACAGCGTCCTGCTCCTCGTCTTCTGCGCGGTCGTGTACAGCCAGGCGTCGCCGGCGCTGCTGCTCCTCGCGGCGTTCGGGATCGGTGCGACGGCACCGCAGGTCGCACCCATGTCGCGGTCGCGCCTCGTGACGCTCATCGCGGAGCGCATGGCGCCTGCTCGCAGGCCCAAGGCGCTCTCCGCGACCATGTCCTACGAGTCCGCCGCGGACGAGATGGTGTTCGTGTTCGGTCCCTTCCTGGTCGGCATCCTCGCCTCCGCCCTCAGCCCGTGGGCGCCGCTGGCCATCGCCGCCGCGCTCTCCGCGGTCTTCGTCATCGCCTTCGCCCTGCACCCCACCGGCCGTGCCGTCTCCGCCGCCCGGAGCGAGGACGGCTCCGCACCGTCGTCGGCACGCGAGCTCTTCCGTCCCGTCCTGCTCACGGTGGTCGTGGGCATCTTCGGTGTGGGGCTGTTCTTCGGCTCAGTGCTCACCTCGCTCACCTCCTTCATGGCGGACCTGGGCGAGTCCGAGAGGGCAGGGCTGTTCTACGGGATCATGGGCATCGGCTCCGCCGTACTCGCTCTCGGCATGGCGTGGCTGCCCGCACGGTTCTCCCTCCGTGCGCGCTGGCTCACCTTCGGCCTGCTCCTGCTGGGCGGCAGCCTCCTGCTCGCGAACGCCACCGCGCTGGCTGCCGTCGTCGTCGCGCTGGCGCTCATGGGCACCGGTGTGGGCCCCGTGCTCGTCACGCTGTACGGGCTCGGCGCGGACCGGAGCCCGCTGGGCCGTTCGGCCACCGTCATGACGATGCTGGGCTCCGGCGTCATCGTGGGGCAGTCGCTCGCGGCTGCGGGCACCGGCCAGGTGGCCGAGGCACTCGGCACCGGCACCGCGCTCTGGGCGCCGGTGTGCGCGGCCTCCGTCGTGGTGCTCGCGGGTGCCGCGAACTGGTTCCTCACCGGACATGCAGACACCGCCGAGGCCTCCGCCACGCGGGCCTCCGCTGCGCGGGTCTCCGTCGCTGCGGACGAGTGACGCTCGCGGGTGCGTGCACGGGCATTCGCCTAATCACCAGATGACACCCGCTTCTCCCTCAGGACACCCGCCTCTCTCCGCCGAGAAGCGGGTGTCCTGGAGACAAAGCGGGTGCGGTCCCCACCAGCAGGTGCGGTCCCCGCCCGCGAGTGCGCGCTCGGTCCCCCTGAAGAGCCGCAGCGCCCGAGGCCGCCTTCCCTCAGGCGTCCGCCGAACCCTCGCGGTAGATCTTGGCGCGTGCGATCCGCCCTTCCTCCAGGTCGAACACCGCAAGGAGCGCCGCACTCTTCACCACTCCCTCGTAGGTCCATTCCTCGGTCATCTCCGCGACCACCGATTCCCCGCCGTCGATCACACGCACCACGGTGAGCGTGGGAAGGACAGCGCTCATCGCCTGCCCGAAGAAGTCCCGCAGACCTCCGGCCGGGACCGCATAGTCGCCAGTGACCCAGCGGGCGTCCTCCGTGAAGTCCGCGAGCAGTGCGTCGAGGTCCTTCGCGTTGAACGCGCTGACGTGCCGCTCCACGAGCGCCTCCGCGGGGGTCGGGGTACCAGCGGAAGTCGAGGCGTCCACCGCGTCCCCCGGCCCCTCCGGCACTGCAGAACGATCCGCTCCCACACGATCCGTTCCCACCATGTCTCTCCCTCTCCTCCGGCACCTCACGGTCTCCAGCGCACCGTGTCCTCCGGCGCACCGGCTCCGCCGGCACACCGCGCCCCCGGCTCCGCCGGAGCGGCGGCACACCGCCTCAGTCGTCGAGCAGTGCCGCCGCGTACATGGGGCGGGCGGCATCCTCGCTGGGCGGGTGGAAGAGCCCGGCGGTCGCGTCGCGGAACAGGCGGCTGAGCTCGTGGGCGTTGCCGAACCCTCGCCCGCTCGTGCACATGAGCGCGGTCTCCGCGCACCGGCGCGCAGCCGTCGAAGCGTTGATGCGGGCACTCACCAGCCGCAGCGGCCAGCCGGCTCCGTGATCCGTGAGCTCGTCGAACTCACGCGTGTACGTCTCCAGCTGTGCGGGGACGGCCATGAACTCCAGGTGCGCATCCGCCAGCCGCACGCGTGACTCCGGCACCTCCGCATACGTCATGTCCTTCTTCAGCGAGCGGCGCGCCTTCAGCCCTTCCGCACCCAGCTCCAGCGCCCGCCTCGCCACACCGGCATAGACGGAGGCGATGAGCAGCTGGAAGCCGCTCGTGATGGCGTAGGTGAGGAGGTCCGGCACCGGACCGGGCTCGATCCGCCGCGCCACCCGGTGTGCAGGCATCCGCGCACCGTCGAGGATCGTGGCGCGGCTCTGCGAGGCGCGCATGCCCATGACGTCCCAGTCGCCGGACACCGTGATGCCGTCGCCGAGGCCGGGCTCACCGGCAGCCGCGCCGGCCCCGTCCGTTCCGCCCGCATTCTCCCCGACGCCCCGCGCCGCCGCGTACTGCGCCCGTGCCTCCTCCGGCGTCCGCTCGAGGAAGCCGTAGACCAGCGCGGGCGCCTCGGGGTCCGTCGTCTCGTCCAGACCGTGCGCGATGAGACGCGTCCACACCGGGGAGAGCGAGGTGAAGATCTTCACGCCGCTGAGCCGGTACCCACCTTCGCCGTCCGGCACCGCTGTGGTGGTGGAGCCCTGCATGACCCAGTCATTGGAGGGCTCGCTGATCCCGAAGGCGAAGATCTCCCCCGCCATGACCTCGTCGAACACCCAGTTCAGCGAGTCGTCACCGCGGTCGTCCATCGCCTTGACCACACCGGTGCACATGAGGTGCATGTTGACGGCGAGCGCAGTGGCCGGAGCGGCCGTCGCCAGGCGCTGCTGCAGCCGGGAGACCTGGTTGAGGCTCAGTCCGGGACCGCCGTGTGCGGTGGGCACGAAGAGGGTGAGATAGCCGCGCTCACGCAGCTCCTCGAGGTCCTCGTCGAAGAAGCGGTTCTCCGCGTCGTACACCGCCGCACGCTCGCGGAAGCGCTGCAACAGCTCCTCCGGCAGGTACTGCTCCGCGAGCTCCGCGTGCCGCTGCTCCCGATCCGTCATCCTCGTCCCCTCGCTCTCGCCGCCCGTGGTGTCACTGCTCACGCTACTCTCCGCCCCGCCCGCGCCCGTACCTCCGCCCACCTGACGCGTCCTCCGACACGGCCTGCATGAACAAGGAGATGCCACTCCTCGGCAACACCGTTGAAACCATCGTCGCAACCGTCATCAGCGGCCTGGTGGTTGCGGCCGTCACGGCAGACTCGCGCCCAGAGCCTGAGCCTTCACCACTCATCGTCCACATCGAGATTCACTCGGACCGGAACAGCAGCGCCCCGTTGTGCCCGCCGAACCCGAACGAGGTGGAGAGCACGCTGCGCACCGACTGACTGCGCGCGGCTCCACGCACGAAGTCCCAGCCTTCGAACGCCGGCTCGTCCAGATTGAGGGTGGGCGGCAGCAGCCCCGCGCGCAGCGTGTGCACTGCAATCACCGCTTCCACCACGCCCGAGGCCCCGAGCAGGTGTCCGGTGCTGGACTTGGTGGCGCTGATGGGCACCGTGCGGGCTTCCTGGCCCAGCGCCGCCTCGAGCGCGCGCAGCTCAGCCTCGTCGCCGGCCGGCGTGCCGGTGCCGTGGGCGTTGATGTGGTCGACGACCACCGAGGCGGCGCCCGCGTCCGCACCGGTGTGCGAAGCCCCAGCGCCCGGGCCCGCTGAGTCCCCCGCGCTCATCGCTGCCGCGTCCGCCAGGCACTCGCGCACCGCGGCTGCGGCGCCCCGGCCCTCCGGATGCGGTGCGGTGGGGTGGTGGGCATCGGAGGAGGCACCGAAGCCGGCGAGCTCTGCGAGGATGCGGGCGCCTCGGGCGCGGGCGGAGTCCTCGGACTCCAGCAGGACGGCCGCCGCCCCCTGGGACATGACGAAGCCGGACCGTGCGGCGTCGAAGGGCCGGCTGGCCGCCGCCGGGTCGCCCTCATAGCCCGCCGCGAGCGCGCGCATGTTCGCGTTCGACGCCAGGTTCACCCCGCCGAGGCAGTCCTCCATCCCGACCACCAGGACGGCATCGGCATAGCCGTGGCGGATGCGCCGCAGGCCCTCCCCCAGGCCGATGGCCCCCGAGGCGCAGGTGGCGGAGACCCCCTGGCCCGGGCCGAGGATCCCGTGCCGCTGGCTGAGCAGCGCGGCGGCGGAGTCAGGGGCACCGTAGATGGCGAGTGTGAGCGGGACGGCGCGCGGGCCGCCGGAGTCCAGCGCACGCGTGGCGGCCTGCATGGCGTCGACGGGCCCGGAACCGGTCGCGGCGATGACGGCGATGCGCACCGGGTCCCAGGGGAGCTCCTCCGGGACCGCGGGCGGGTTCCCGGCCCCGGCCTCGGGCACGGTGGTGACCTGCGGTGACCTCGCTGCGCTCTCTGCAGCAGAATCCGCCGCCGAGGCGCACGCCTGTGCCAGCGCCTCGTCACCGGCCGCCACGGCCCAGTGCTGCACGGGGCTCAGCCGGCGGGCCAGGGAGCGGGGGAAGTACGCGACGGCGTCGAAGTCGCGCACCTGGCCGCCGATCCGCACCGCCAGGTCCGCGTACTGCTCGCCCTCGAGCTCGCGGATCGCGCTGCGGCCGGCGGCCACCGAGTCCCACAGCGCCTGCGCACTGGTGCCGCTGGGTGTCACCGCACCCATGCCGGTCACGACCACTCGTCGCCGCTCAGTCATCGCCGCCTCCTGCCGGTCCGGATTCCGCTCTGCCCTGTGCACCACGCACGTGCACAGCTCAGGCTAACCATGTCCAGCCCTGCGAAGTCACGAGGTGCGTCAGCGAGACGGCTCTATGCACTCGTGCTGCAGTGCGGACACCCTCGCGATGCGACAGAAGTCATGTCGCGGGAGGGGACGGACTCGCGACTGGTGCATTCAGTTCGTCCGGCAGATCGGTGAGCTCCGCGATGCCGTCGATCATCGCGTCCTTCTGCTTCGACGCGATGAGGCGACGCAGTGCGAGGTCGAGGACCGCCCGGTTCGAGCGCTCACCCGTCAATGCCCTCGCGCGTTCGATCAGCTGTGGATCCAGGTCAACACTCGTCATGACCATCGCCTGCTCCCTTCACTCGCCATATGAGCGATTACATGACTGCGTTCTTCACCGCCGTTCTCCCCTTGGTCCTCTGCACCAGAGCGACAGCAAGCGCGAGGACGACGTGCCTCACAGCCGTCTCGCACGTCCTTCCTGCACGAGCTCCGCAGTGGCCGGACGCCTGATCTTCTGACCCACCGTGCGGGGCAGGCGATCCACCGCGTACCAGCGCCGCGGTACGAACTGCGGGGCGAGGCGGGCGTGCGCCCACTCCTGCAGCTGCGCCTTTCCTGGCACACCGGCCGCACTCTCCGGCTCCACCACGAGAGCCACGACGGTGCCCAGCGCGGCATCCGGCAGCGCCACCGCGCACACCGCTCCCAGCCCGGGCATGCCGTCGAAGGCGCGCTCCACCTCGGGCAGGGCGACCTTGTGCCCGCCGGTCACGGCGATGTCGCCCCTGCGTCCCACCAGCTGCAGCCGCGGCCGAGGTGCCGGGGAGCCTGCCGCTCCGGCCTCGGCTGAAGCGACCCCTCCGGTGGAGGCGCCTCCGGTACCGGGGCCGGCCTCGGCGGCAGACTGCCCACCCTCCGCCAGCACCAGCCTGCCCTGGTCGTGGACGGTGGCCCAGCCGTCCGCACCGCGCAGCACCTCCGTCGTGGTTCCGGCGAGGTAGCCGTCCGAACACGCATCGGCGCGGATCCACAGCGTGCCCAGCTCACCGTCCGGCACGGGGTTCCCGGCGTCGTCGCGGATGCTCGCCTCGATGCCGTCGTAGAGGCTGATGAGCGTACCGTCGCCGTCACGGCTGTCACCGATGAAGCCGATCTCCGCGGCACCGTAGTAGCTGATGAGGCGCACTCCGGGCAGCGCCTCGGCCAGGCCGGTGCGGATGGACTCCGGCAGGTTCGCGCCGCCGGTGACCACGAGCTCCAGGGAGGCGAAGCGCTCAGGGTCGCGGCGAGCAGCGGCGGCGAGGCCCTGAGCGACGGCGGGGACGGCGACCACGCGGGTGATGCCAACGGCTGCGATCCGGCGACCGGCGTCGATCGCATCGAACTGATCTGCCATGTGCGCGCTGCCGCCGGTCGCCATGCACTCGATGAGCGCGTAGAGCGTGAGGCTGTAGGAGACGGGGCCGGGCGCCAGTGTCGCGACGCCGGGCAGCGGCTCGAGGTGGGCGCTGGAGACGGCGACGTTCGCCCGGTACTGCTCGCGCGTCTTGAGGAAGGCCTTGGGATTGCTGGTGGTGCCGGAGGAGAACAGCATGAGGAACGGCTCCTCGCCGCCGCGCACGGCAGGCATCGGCGCGGGCACGGCTCCGCCCTCGAGCTCCCGGAACTCCTGCAGCGAGACGACCGTGCCGGTCCAGCCCCGGGCGGCGAGAGCCTCCGCGAGATCCGCGGAATCACTGACGATGACGCCGATGCCGGTGGAGAGCACCACCCCCACGCGGTGTTCGATGGGCCAGCGCGGGTCGAGGGTCGCGGAGACCGCCCGGTACCCGGCGAGTCCGGCGACGATGCGGGAGGTGTGGAATGCGGACTCCACGCTGACGGCCGTGATGGGGATGCCGCGAGTCTCCGGGGCAGGCGCAGGAGGCTCCGGCTGGGCACGGTGGAGGGACTCGACCGCGGCGAACATGTGCCGGGAGTCCTCGACCAGCTCCGCATAGGTGAGGCGTCCGTCCTCACCCGCAATCGCGATCCTGTCCGGATGCTGTTCCGCGGTCTGCAGAACGACGTGGGTGATGGGCACTCTCAACCTCCCGAGGACTGTGCGGCGGCCTGCGGCAACAGACCGTGTTCAGTCTAAGGAGCAGCGGCGGGCGTGCTGCGACGGACGCTCTGTTGCGCGGGCTGCCGCGCGGAGTCGCGTCACGACACTTCGCACCCATTGGCGTCATTCACCCGAGCACACGTGCGCACAGCGTCAACAGGTGCGAGTCAGCGCGAGAACGTCACCCCTGCCGCCCCTTGAAGCGCGGGTTGAGCTTGTTGATGACGTAGGTGCGCCCCTTGCGCCGCACCACCTGCGCTCCGGGCTGCTTCTTGAGCGAACGCAGGGAGTTGCGGACCTTCATCTCGACCTCCTATGTGGAATGATTATCAACATCACTCAGAATACACACTCCAGGCGAAGGAACCGAGCCCCATGGCAGCAGCAGGCGAGAACCCCCTCAGAGACGACCCCCGAAGCGGACGGCGCCTCCGAAAAGGAAGGCACGTCGAGACCGAGCAGCCGACCACGGTCCACACGGGAGAGACAGGGGACCCGCACCTCGGGGTCCCCGCCACCAGTGGCACAGACGTGATCGCCGTCGTCGGAGCATGCACCCCCGAGCGCCGCGAATATGCGCGCCGCCTGGCTGCCTCCCGCCACATGACGCTCGTCCCCGCCGGTCAGCTGGCCGGCCCCGCAGACCCGGACGAGACCCTCCGCTCCGCACTCGCGCTCAACACCCGCGTCCCCGGCTCGACCGGCCTCGTCCTGGAGTACCCCGTGGAGACCTCCGCGCGCAGCATCGTCGCGGACCACACCCACGAGGGAAGCCCCACCCGCCTGCGCGAGCTGATCTGCATCGTCGACGCCGCGCACCTCCTCGCCGACCTCACCACCACGGCACACGTGCCCCTCGGCCGCAGCGACGCCGAGGGGACGCCTCTCACGGCTCCGCGCGCTGAGCTGATCGTCACGCAGATCGAGTTCGCCTCGACCGTCGTGCTCACCAACTGCAGCCTCCTCCGCCGCGAGGAGCAGGACGCGCTCCGGTCCCTCACCAGCCACCTGAGCCCCGAGGCGCACGTGGAGCTGGCGAGCGTCACGCGGCGGGCGGACTACCCGAACCCCGGAGCCGGGTATGCGACAGCGCCGTACACCCGGGAGCAGACGCGGCCGGGATGGATCGCCCTCCTCAACGACGAGTTCGCACCACAGCATCGCCACAGCAGAGTGAGCGCACTGCGCTACGAGCAGATGAGACCCTTCCACCCGAGGCGCCTCGCCCGCGCACTGCAGAGCCACGAGGCCCTCGGCCGAGGCCGGCTCCTGCGCTCGGTCGGCTTCTGCCGGCTGTGCTCGCGCCCGCACATCACCGCCCAGTGGGGGCAGGTGGGCGGCAGCTTCTCGCTCACACCCGCAGCCCTGGACAGCCGGCTGACCGCCGCCGACGAGCCGCTCGCCCTCGGCCAGGATCTCGCGCTCATCGGCCTCGACCTGGATCTCCGTCAGCTGGCCGAGGCCCTGGATGCCGCCGCACTCACCGACGCAGAGCTCCTCGCCGGCCCCGAGGCCTGGCGCACCTACCCGGACCCGTTCCCTGCGTGGAGAGGCGCGGACCAGCGGTGACATCCGAGCCGGTGGTGCTCCCGCGCCCGAGGACACCGCCGGCCTCCGGACAGCACTCGCACACCTGCGTTCGCGCAACGGTCATTCTGCGGGCCCTCCTCCGCGCGAGAAAGGGCCCCGCAGGACCGGAACTTCGCGGAGCCGGAACTTCGCAGGACCGGAACTTCGACCCTTGACAGCACCGGATCCCCAGTCATACTTAAGGTATCCACTAATTAAGGAGATGGTTCATCAGTGGCGAAGGACCCATTGAGCATGGTGTTCGCCGCTCTCGCAGACCCCACGCGCAGACAGATCCTCACGCGCCTGGCACAGGGACCGGCCACCGTCAGTGAGATCGCGGAACCGTTCGAGATGAGCGCACCGGCGATCTCCCAGCACCTGAAGGCGCTCGAGCGCGCAGGCCTGGTCACCCGGACCGCGCACGCGCAGTGGCGCACCCTCTCACTGCAGGCAGAGCCCCTCGACGAGGCCTCGGCCTGGGTCGAGAAGCACCGCCGTGAGTGGAATGAGCGCCTCGACGCACTCGACGCGCACCTCGCGTCCATGAAGACAGAAGCCGCCGGGGCGCCGACGCCCCGCCCAGCCCCGAACACGCCCCAGGAGGAATCGCCATGAGCACGAAGACAGACGCCTCGGCCTCGCCCACCACCCCGGAGTTCACGATCACCCGCACCTTCGACGCCCCGCGCGACCTCGTCTGGCGCGCATGGACGGAGGAGGAGCACCTCGCCGGCTGGCTCCACCCCTTCGGGGTCACGACGGACTCGATCTCCTACGACGTCCGCGAAGGCGGCCTCTACCGCTACACCATGACCAACGAGGAGACCGGTGAGAAGTATCCGACCGGCGGCGTCTTCCTCGAGGTCGCACCTCAGGACCGCCTCGTCTTCACCTGGGGCGACCCGGACGATCGCGCGGAGGAGGCCCAGTCCGTCATCACGCTCACCTTCACCGAACACGCCGAGCAGACGGAGATGGTCTTCCACCAGCGCGGATTCGCAGGCACCCCCGGCGACGGATACGTCTACGACGGCTGGGACGAGGCGCTGCGCAACCTCGCCGCACACCTCGGAAACCAGCCGGCCCGCTGAGGGCCTGCCTCCGCCCGGCGGCAGAGGCATTCTCCCGCCACCGGGTGCCGGTTCCGCTACGGCCCATGCCGGAACGACCTGCGGGGCGATTCCCCGCCGCAGAGACGCCGGCCTCCTCACAGCGCACACGCACATGCCGTGAGGAGGCCGGCCTCGGCGCGCAGGCCCGAGCTGTCAGTCCGGCACCTTCCGACCCGCCCGCCCGTTCGCCACCTTCACGATGAGAAGGGCCGAGACCAGCGGCAGCACCGCCAGGAACACCCACACCGCACACGAACCGGCCGCACCATCGCCCATGAGCCGCCCGGCCACGACATTGCCCGCCAGCACCCCGATGCCGCCCGTCGTCGAGAGCAGGCCGAAGTACGCGCCCGCGGGGCGGCGACCGGCGAATCGGGGAACTGTGCTGAGCGCAATGGGATTGGCGATGAGGTGACCGAGCGTGAGGCACCCCACGGCCAGGAACACCGCCAGCATCTGCCCGTCCACGGGTGTGCCGGGCATGCTCTCGAACGCACCGGAGCCGCCGAGGCCGAGCAGGGCGCCCAGCCCGCCCGAACCACCCGAATCGCCGCGTTCATCCGGGCCACCCGGGCCGCCCGAGCCCAGAAGTGCACCCGCAGCCAGCACCCCGAAGCCGAGCGCACTCGCCGCGTAGCCGCAGCGCAGCGCCACACCCGGCCGCGTGCCGGCGAACAGTCTGGCCACAGGCAGCTGCAGCGCCAGCGTCAGCACCGAGCCCGCGGCGAACCTCAGCCCGATCTCCGCCGCTCCTCCCCCCACGCGCCGCAGCTCGAGCGGGAGCGTGAGGTACAGCTGGTTGTAGGCGATGAGGTCCACGGCATGCAGGCCCGCGAAGGCGAGGAACCGACGATCCGCGACCACTCCCCCGCGACGGCGGCTCGAGCCTGCTTCCCTTCGACGGCGGTCCGCCGCCCTGGCCGCTGGTGCCTCACTCCCGAGCTCGGATGCAGCCACCCCGTCCCTGCGAGCTCCTCGCCCTGCGGATGACTCGACACGCCGCCGCTCCTGCCGGCGACCTCGCCCCGGCAGCGCGATCCACAGGAAGACCGCGATGCACACGAACAGCACAGCACCGCCGGCGGCGACCACCGGAAAGCCCCAGCCCAGCAGCACGGCAC